>NZ_CP071953.1:2190370-2503280 GCF_020084865.1 Candidatus Kaistella beijingensis
GGAAAATATAGGGTTTCATTGCTTTTGTCGTGAACCGCTCCAAATACTGCTTTAACTTTTGCGGAATTCTCAGCAACGTTCTTTTCAAGAATATCAAAGACAAAATCATCGGCTTCGAATGCATAAACATATCCCTCATTTCCTACAAACTGCGACATAAGAATCGCCATCTGTCCAAAGTTAGAGCCAACATCCAAAACAATAGTGTTAGATTTGATGTATTTTTTCGCAATTTCTAAAATAGGTTCATCAAAAATTTTATCTTGTTTTATGGCGATTGCAATAACATCTTGATGAGCGTGCGTCGGTAAAAAATATTTCCCAGTTTTTGTTTCAAATAAAGAGAGGGCATTACTTTTAAATGATTTCTTTAACGAAGTGTTTTTATCAAACTTTGAAATTTTATATCCCAAACTGTTAACGATTTTTTGTAGACCTTCTTTAATCATGATGTTTTAAGTATTATTAGTTTATAAATGTAAGAGTAAGGTGATTTGATTTTTTTAATTGTTTTAAATAAATCTAAACTGTATCCATAAAACTTTTTTCCACTTTATTGAAAATAAGTATTCCTAAAGCAAGTATGAAAAAAATAATTGCAGAACTCACAATCAACATCAAGGGTGAAAAGTCTCCGGATCCCATCCAACCGTATTTGAAACATTCAAAAATTCCCGATAAAGGGTTATAAAAAGCAAGCTTCTTCCAAATTCCCGATAAAACAGAAAGCGGATAAACCACCGGTGTTGCATACATATACAAACTCACCCCGAATGTTAAAAGCATCTGTAAGTCACGGTATTTTGTCGTCATCGCCGAGAAAATCATTCCTGCGCCTAATGCAAAAGCAGCCATTAGAATAATTAAAAACGGCGTGGCCAAAATCCAAATATTTGGCTGTATTTCTCCCTTAAAAAGGTAGAAAAAGAAAACCAGAAGAAAAAGAAGGAACTGCACGCCGAAACGCATCAAATTTGAAATTACCACCGTTAAAGGCATCACCAAACGTGGGAAATACACCTTGCCAAAAATTCCTGCATTGGATGTAAAAACATTAGATGCTCCGGTTAAACAGCTCGCAAAATAATTCCACAACGTTACTCCGGAAAGATAGAATAGAACTTTCGGAACGCCGTCCGTAGAAAGTCCTGCGATATTTCCGAAAATTACGAGGTAAACAATCGTAGTTAAAATGGGGTTGATGAAAAACCAAACGGGACCAAGAACAGTCTGCTTAAAACTGGAGACAAAATCGCGCTTCACAAACATAAACACCAAATCTTTGTAACGCCAAACTTCACCAAGTTTTAGGTCGAAAAGAGAGTGCTTGGATTCGATGGTTTCTGTCCACTGCTGTTGAGGTTCGGTCATTTGTATGTGTAAATTTTCAGCAAAAATAAGGTAAATTAATCAATCTATGAAAATTGTACTCTCGCTAAAAGCAGAGAAGTGATAAATAATGGGACGTAAAGTCGAATTTCGTACAAAATTCCAGTGTAAATACACATAAAAATATAGGGGAGCGCAAAAAGATGAAACATCAAAATATTTTTTTTCGAAGTTCGGTCTTTAGCCAAAATGAGGGTGAAGAGAAAAAATACCAACCAGAACAAAATTCCCAGAATGTTTTTTGGCTGCGTAAGGTTTTGAATAAAGAGATTTCCGTCGTTGGTTGAAAAACTTTCAGTAAAAAATCGCATTCCCAGATAAACCGCTATAAAGGTAATGCCTAAAACCGCAACCGGTAAAATTGCTTCCTTTTTTAAACCAAATTTTCCATACAGCAAAGTGGCCGCCAAAGAAATTGAAAGTGCGGAAGACTCCCTGTTTAAAGTTGAAATCACGATGATCAAACTAAGCAAAATCAAGCTTCTGGTGGAATGAGTTCCGACATATTGAATTAAAACATAAAAAAACAGCAACAAGAAGAAATAACTGGAAACGTCGTAAGGAACTATCACAAATTGCGTGAAGCCAACCACAAAAATTCCTGCCGCTGTCATCAACAACTTCTCTGAACTGGTGGCGACAAAATTTTTCGTTTCGGTGATTAAAACCATTAAAGTGGAACTTAAAATCAGAAAAAGGGTATTTAAAATGTAAAAAGAGATAAACATTTTCGGTTCAGAGTCTTTGTCGAAAAATTTTAACTTAAAGATTTGATAATCAATATTTAAATTTGAAATAAAATCATAAATCCATACTAGAAAATAACCACTTAAAATCCGGTACTTATAAATTCCCGAATGAAACTGCTCCTGAAAATCTTCATCATTCAGGATTTTTGAGGAATAAATATTCCCAAAAGCAAAATACACGAAACTACTGATGACAAAAGCCAAAAGTGCTACGAAAATCAGTTTGGAAAATAAATTTAAGTTCAAGGTAATTAACTAAAAAAGGATTATTTCACCGTTTTTCTTCCTATCGATTTGTAATAAAATCCTGAATTCTCCACCTGTTCCAAAGCAAACATATTTCGTCCGTCGAAAATGGCTTTGTTGTTCATTTTTGCAGCCATTATCTTGAAATTAGGATTTTTAAATTCGCTCCATTCCGTTGCAATTAAAAGGCAGTCAGCGTTTTCAAGAGCGGAATACATGTCTTTAGCATAAGAAATTTTATCACCAAGAATTCTACGAACATTTTCTTCTGCAATGGAATCATACGCAGTAATTTCTGCGCCTTTTTCCAATAAAATTTTAATATTGTCTAAAGACGAAGCTTCCCGAATATCATCGGTATTCGCTTTGAAAGCAAGTCCCCACAAAGCGATTTTTTTACCTTGAAGATTTCCGCCAAAATACTTTTCGATTTCCGAAACAAGAATCACTTTTTGGTTTTGGTTCACATTTTCAGTCGCTTCAAGAATCTGAAAATCAAAGCCTGATTGTTTACCAGATTTAATTAATGCTTTCACGTCTTTCGGGAAACAGCTTCCGCCATAACCAATTCCAGGAAAAAGAAAACGATGACCAATTCTGTCGTCACTTCCCATTCCGAGGCGAACTTTGTCCACATCTGCACCCACTTTTTCGCAATAATTTGCGATTTCGTTCATGAACGTAATTTTCACGGCAAGGAAGGAGTTTGCAGCATATTTGGTCAACTCCGAAGATTTTTCATCCATGAAAATAATCGGGACACCCGTATTGGTAAACGGTTGATAAATCTGAGACATGATTTCACGCGCTTTTTCAGATTCTGTTCCCACCACAACTCTTGCTGGATTCATAGAATCTTCCACGGCAAAACCTTCGCGCAGAAATTCAGGATTAGAAACTACGTCGAAAGGAATTTGTGTTTTTGAAGAAATGGTCTCACGAACTTTATCTGCAGTTCCAACAGGAACGGTGGATTTGTTTACTACCACTTTGTAATCCGTCATCATTTCGCCAATATCATTGGCAACTTTCAAAACGTAGGATAAATCGGCAGAACCGTCTTCTCCGGGTGGAGTTGGTAATGCCAAGTAAATGACTTCGCTTTTATCTAAAGCCTCCTTTAAATCGGTGGTAAAAAATAAGCGCTGCGCCTGAATATTTCGGAGAAACATTTCTTCAAGACCTGGTTCGTAAATAGGGACGATGCCGTTTTTCATGGCTTCCACTTTCTTTGCATCGATATCAACGCAATAAACGTTGTTTCCCAACTCCGCCAAAGTTGTTCCTGTAACCAAACCTACGTAACCTGTTCCGACAATAGTGATATTCAAAATTTGGGTTTTTTAAAAAAATATTTTGCAAAGATAATTATAAAATGTGGAAATTTTTCTAGTTACGAGTTGCCTGATTCCAGGGTTAAATTTTCAGTTAATGAGTTTTTGTTTTTTAAGTTTTAAGGTACAATTTTAATATCTTACATCCAGCTTCTATCACCCAGCTCAAAACAATTTGCATTTTCCCAAGTTTTTTGTATCTTTGCACTCGGATTTACGGAATAAAAATGAAAAGGCCTTCGGAAGAAAGCCTTTTTTCGTAGAAGAAATTCCCCTGTCATTACGAGGTACGAAGCAATCTAGGGGCGAAATTTCCGAAAGAAAATTTTGACGGGGTGGTTTCTAGAATCAATCACAATCAACATGGAATTCAGAAAAAAAATAGAAGAACTTTTAAACAACTTTCTCGAAGAAAGAAAAGACCTGTTTCTCATCGACCTGAAATTTTCAGCAGGGGATGATATTACGGTAATTCTTGATGGGGACAACGGAGTTTCGCTTCAGGATTGTTTGGATGCAAGTCGTGCGATTGAGTTCAATATGGACCGTGAAGATCACGATTTTTCTTTACAGGTGATGAGCGCAGGTTTAAGCGAACCTTTAAGTTCAGAAAGACAATTTAGAAAAAACATCGGTCGAGATTTGGATATCTTAATGAACGATTCCACAAAAATTGAAGGCGAGTTGGCAAAAGTGGATGACGAAAAAATCACTTTAATTCTCCGATACCGAAAACCAAAAGAAGTAGGAAAAGGAAAAGTAGATGTAGAAGAAGAAAAGGAAATCCCTTATTCAGAAATAAAAAAAGCATTAGTAGCAATAAAGTTTTGATGCGGGATGATGGATGCTGGATGACTATTAGGAAGCAGTTTCAAGCATCTCAAACCTTATCAAGATTATAGAAATTTAGAAAAAGAATTATTAATCATTTTAGAAAAAACTGGAAGACGGAGAATAGAAGGTAAATACGGCAAGTGTTGTCACCCCGCATCCATCACCCAACATCCAGCAAAATATTTAAACAAACATATTTATATAATGGACGGTTTAGCATTGATTGAAGCATTTGGCGATTTCAAAGAAGACAAAAACATCAGCAAAATCGATTTGATGGCGATTATCGAGGATTCATTGAAGACTTTGTTGAGAAAAAGATTCGATTCTGATGATCATTTTGACGTGATTGTAAACCCTGATAAAGGTGACTTTCAAATATTTTTGAACAAAACCATCGTGGAAGACGAGATGTCTGAAGACGACGATTTAGAAATTGAAATTTCCGAGGCGAAGAAAATTGACCCAACTTTTGAGGTGGGAGAGGATTTCACCGTGGAAATTCCAATCGAGCAATTGGGAAGAAGAAGTATTTTGACGTTGAAGCAAATTTTGGCGACCAAACTTCAGGAGCACAATAACGCAGTTCTTTACGATCAATTCCGTGACAGAATCGGGGAAATTGTAACGGGAGAGGTTCACCACATTCGTCACAAACACGTGATTTTGTTGGATGATGAAGACAATGAATTCATCTTGCCGAAAGAAAATCAAATTCCTTCCGACTTCTTTAAAAAAGGAGAAAATATTCGTGCAATAGTAGAAAGTGTTGATTTTAAAGGTGCAAAACCACAAATCATCGTTTCAAGAACGGCTCCAAAATTCTTGGAAAAACTTCTTGAACTTGAAATTCCTGAAATCCAGGACGGAACGATTATTCTTAAAAAAGTAGTAAGAATTCCTGGTGAAAAAGCGAAAATCGCAGTGGATGCTTATGACGACAGAATCGATCCTGTTGGAGCTTGTGTTGGAGTGAAAGGATCTAGAATTCATGGCGTTGTGCGTGAGTTGAAGAATGAAAATATTGACGTGATTCAGTGGTCGAAAAACCCTGAAATTATGGTGAAAAGAGCTTTAGGAAACATCACCATCAACAAAATCGAAATCAATCCTGAAACCGAGTATGCATTGGTTTACACGCCGGTGGAAGAAATTTCCAGAGTAATCGGAAAACAGGGACAAAACATTCGTCTTGCTTCTTGGTTAAGCGGTTACGAAATCGATGTTTACAGAGAAACAAGCGAAGATGATGACGTAGAATTGAAAGAATTTGCCGGAACTGAAGAAGGCGATATCGAACAGTGGATCATCGATGAATTCCAAAAAGTGGGATTGAATACGGCGAGAAGTATTCTCGATAAAGACACCGACGCACTTTTGAAAATGGTAGATTTGGAAGAAGAAACCATCGAAGAAGTGAAACAGATTTTGAAGGAGGAATTAGAGGGGTAATTTATTCTCGCTGATTAAGCAGATGACGCAGATTTTGATTTTAATAAAGTAGAATGTAAAGTAATTAATAATGCAGCGTAATCAGCAAAACCTGCAAGAGAACATCAAAATATTTTGTTTAGAATCAAACAAAATGGAAGTTAGAATGATTTTAAATTATCCTTAAAACTTCAAAAACAAAGCTGTAAAGTTAAAATAGGTTAACTTTGCCAAAAATTTTTTAAAAAAGTATAAAATATACATGCCCAAAATTAGATTAAACAAAGCGGTAAAGGAATTTAATATTTCGATGACGAGACTTGTAGAATTTCTGCAGTCTAAAGGAATCGAGGTAGAAAGCAACCCGAACGCGCAATTGGAAGAATCGGCATATTCTGCATTGGAAGCTGAGTTTCGTAAAGATTCGGAACAAAGAAAAGCTTCCCATGAGGTGGTGATGACTAAAGTTCCGGAAGAAAAATTGGAAATCGAGCCGTCAAAACCTGAGGTGATAAGAGCCAAAGCAAGTTTGAGACCTGAAACAAAAGTTTTAGGTAAAATCGACTTGGATCCTAAAAAACCTGAAGCAGAAGAAGTAAAACAACCGGGACCCGTAAAAGAACCGGAAGTGGAAACCCCTGCAACTCCTGAAAAACAGGAATTTAAAGTTTTGGATAAGATCGACTTGTCCCAAATTGAAGGTCACAAACCAAAACCTTCCAAAAAAGAACAGCCTAAACAAGAAGAGGAAAAATCCGCTGAAAAGCCGGCTCCAACTCCTGAAATGAAGGCTGCAGCTCCTGTCGCAGAAACTCCAGCAGAAGTTGAAAGCACAGAGCCTGAAAAAATCGAAACGGTTTATCAGAAACTCGACGGTCCAAAAATTTTGAAGCAAACTGTTGATTTATCGCAGTTTAACAAACCAAAACCACAAGGAGCGGGAGCAAAGAAGAAAAGAAAACGTATCGAAAAACCTGGAACTCCTGGAACAGGAACGCAACAAGGTCAAGGCGGAAATCAATCGCAAGGAAACCGTCCTCAAGGACAAGGCGGAAACCGACCTCCACATCAAGGCGGAAACCGACCTCCTTTCCAAGGTGGTGGAAATAACAACGCCAACAAACGCGGTGGAAGCAGAAGAGGAGCTCCAACAATGCCTGTAGAATTGACCGACGAACAGGTTAAAAACCAAATTAAAGAAACCCTTGAAAAACTAACAAGCAAAGGCGGAAGAAACAAGGGTGCAAAACATAGAAAGGAAAAGAGGATTTTCCGAAGAGAGCAAGACGAACTTCAACAGGAACTCGATGCAGCGGACAGAACTTTAAAAGTAACCGAATTTATTACCGTAGGTGAATTGGCAAGTTTGATGAACGTGAGTCCAACCGAAGTAATTTCTGCATGTTTCTCATTGGGTGTGATGGTGACGATGAATCAACGTTTAGAAGCTGATACACTGTTACTTGTAGCAGATGAGTTCGGGTATAAAATTGAATTTTCTGATGCCGATTTGGAAGAATCTGTACTTGAAGAGGATACCGATACCGAAGAGGATCTATTACCAAGAGCACCGATTGTTACCGTAATGGGACACGTTGACCACGGTAAAACTTCTTTGCTCGACTATATTAGAAAAACCAACGTAATCGCCGGTGAATCCGGAGGAATTACGCAGCACATCGGTGCATATAACGTGAAATTGGAGAATGGTCAAAGAATTACTTTCCTTGATACTCCTGGTCACGAAGCGTTTACGGCGATGAGAGCGAGAGGTGCGCAAATCACCGACATCGCAATTATCGTAATTGCAGCGGATGATGATGTGATGCCACAAACGAAGGAGGCGATTTCTCACGCACAAGCAGCGGGAGTTCCGATGATTATTGCTTTAAATAAAGTGGATAAGCCGAATTCCAATCCTGATAATATTCGTCAGCAACTTTCATCCATGAATATTTTGGTGGAAGAATGGGGCGGAAATGTTCAGTCACAGGAAGTTTCTGCAAAGTTTGGTAACAATATGGATCAGCTTTTAGAAAAAGTTCTTCTTCAGGCAGAAATGCTTGAGCTGAAGGCGAATCCAGATAAAAATGCAAACGGGGTTGTCATCGAGGCATCTTTAGATAAAGGTAGAGGTTATGTAACCACACTTCTTGTACAAACCGGAACTTTGAAAGTTGGAGATTACCTTCTTGCAGGGAAAAATCACGGTAAAGTGAAAGCGATGCTCGATGAAAGAGGAAAACCGATGCAAAAAGCGGGTCCTTCAATTCCGGTAACGATTTTAGGTTTAGATGGAGCGCCAACTGCGGGTGACAAATTCAGAGTTTTTGATGACGAAAGAGAAGCGAAAACTATTGCGACAAAAAGAGAGCAATTGCAGCGTGAACAATCCATCAGAACGAAGAAACACCTTACTTTGGACGAACTTGGAAGACGTATCGCACTTGGAGATTTCAAAGAACTCAATATTATCCTTAAAGGAGACGTGGATGGTTCTGTGGAAGCGCTTTCCGATCAGTTGCAAGGTTTGTCAACGGAAGAAATCAGCGTAAATATTATTCACCAAGGAGTTGGACAAATTACAGAATCCGACGTTTTATTGGCTGCAGCTTCAGACGCGATCATTATTGGATTTAATGTTCGTGCAGGAGTAATGGCAAGAGATTTAGCAGATAAAGAAGAAATCGACATCAGAACATATTCTGTAATTTATGCAGCAATTGATGAGGTAAAAGAGGCGATGGAAGGAATGCTTTCACCGGAAATTAAAGAGCAGGTAATCGGTAATGTTGAAATCCGTGAAGTGTTTAAAATTTCTAAAGTTGGTTCCATTGCAGGATGTATGGTTCTTACCGGAAAAGTGACGAGAAACTCTAAAATCAGATTACTTCGAGACGGAATCGTAAAATTCGATGGTGAACTTGAAAGTTTAAAACGTTTCAAAGACGATGTGAAAGAAGTAACCAAAGGTTATGAATGTGGTTTGAACATCAAAGGATACAACGACATTGAAGTTGGTGATATTCTTGAGGTTTATGAAGAGGTTGCGGTGAAGAAGAAGTTGAAATAATATCTCAAAATTATTATGCTAAACCTGCTTTTAAAGCAGGTTTTCTATTTTATAACTTCTTAATCAATAATTTTTTCAAACCAGAATAGCTATCTATTCTGGTTTTTTGATTCATTAACTTTTGTGAATTTTGATTCATTAAGCAATATCTAATATTTGTGACGAAGTCGCAACTATTTTATGAAATTTGAAATTAATTCAAAATATTAATTTGTATATGTTAAATTTTTTTAACATATTTGTCCTCTAAAATATTAAATAGTGTTAATATGAATGTAAAATTACGAGTTTTAAGTATCGGTGTTTTGTTCTTTGCAGGGCATTCACTTGTTGCTCAAAAAGCAAAAGCTGATACCACAACTAAAACAAAAGACATCGCAGAAGTTGTTTTGATTGGGGGTATCAAACTTGATCCCGCTCAAAAGGTGGGGGCATATAATACCGTTTCAAAAGCGAATTTTGAATCTACGCCGTTTTCTACCGTTGATGAAGTATTAAATGGTAGAGTTGCAGGATTGAATTTCTCCGCAGCCAGCGGTGATCCGGGATCTTCAAGTATGGTGACCGTACGTGGTGTAAGTTCGTTGCTTGGTACACCAAACCCCCTGTATGTTATTGACGGTGTAGTGGTAGGAAAAGGTTCAGATAACGCTTCATTGATGGAATCATGGAATCCATTGTCATCGATCGATCCAAATGCAATCGAAAAAGTTGACGTTTTGAAGGATGCATCCGCTACCGCATTGTACGGATCCAGAGGAGCAAACGGCGTAATCTTGATTACTACGAAGAAAGGTAAATATAACCAAAAGACCCGATTCGAGTTTTCTACAGAAACCGGTGTTCAGGATAGAGCTTTCGATAAGATGCAGCTTATGACCGCCGATGAATATATCAAGTACGGAGGAATCTTGATGTGGAACAGCCAGACTCAGTTAGGAACTACTTTCAGCAATCTTGAGCAGGCCACCAATTATTTCCTTAACAGTTATGAGCCTGGATACAAAAATCAGGGTACAACAGATTGGGTAAAAGCCGTGAACAGAACTTCATCCGTTGTTAACACTTACAACTTTGGAGTTTCGGGAGGTGGTGAAAATACATCATTTAGAATTGGGGGATCTTATTATGAAAACCTACCACTAATTAAAACTTCAGAATTTGATAGACTAAGTGTTAATGCAGCTATTGATCATAAAGCTTCGGATAAGTTAAAATTTGGTTTGAATTTGAATTATTCAAATATTAAGAGGAGTACCTATTTCGGAGGAAGAGCTTCAGCAAACCCTGTAACTTCCTCTATTATGATTTCTCCTTTAAGAACAGTTTATAATGAAGATGGAAGCTATAACCAAAATTTGGGAGAGGGCTCACCAACGCCAGGTTTTAACCCAGTGTCAATCCTTAATGAGACCAGTCAGAATTCCACCATTAATACCATCATTGCATCGGCAAATGCTGATTATCAGTTTGCTAAAAATTTCTATTTTAATTCTCTCTTTGGTGCGCAGGCGCAGTTTATGAAAGAGATGCAAGTGGTTCTTGCTGGTCACCCTGTATACACAATCATGTCTACAACTCAGGGTTTCTTAGGTGATTTCCGAAGCACTATGCTTGATTGGAACTGGGTGAATACTTTCAGCTATCGTAACATTTTTGCTGGAAAACATAATCTTCAGGTTTATGTAGGAACAGAATATCAGGATCATACCTATAACAACCTAAGTTTGCAAACTTTTTCCATGAATGATCCGCGTCCTTATTTCATTTTTTCAGATGAAGTATTGGGAGATAACACTGATTTAAGATGGAGACAGATTTCTTATTTTAGCCGTTTAAATTATACCCTTAATAATAAATACACCCTTTCCGGACAGTTCCGAAGAGACGGTAATTCAACTTTGGGAGACAAGAAATTTGGTAACTTCTGGTCTGTAGGTGGTTCATGGGCGGTTCATAACGAGCCTTTTCTGCCGGATTTATTTTCTTCTCTTACTTTAAGGGCAAGTTACGGTATTTTGGGGAACATTCCTTATGCAGATCAATGGGGAAGCCAATACAACCAATTTGCAACATTAGGTTATAACTCAACCATTGGTTGGGGTGGTTATGGTGGTTACGGAGGTATTTCAACACCAGGTAATAAAAATTTGGTTTGGGAAGAATCAGGACATTTTGATGTTGGTGCAGATATCGGATTCTTTAACGACCGTTTGAAATTTAATCTAGATTACTACAATAAAATTACAGATAAAGCAATTTTCTTCGCAAATCCGGCACTTGAAGCAGGTGGTCCCGACTCATTTTATGCAAATGTTGGAACCATCCGTAACAGAGGTTTTGAAATGGTGATTGACGCATCTCCAGTAAGAAATGAAAACTTTAGCTGGAATATTAATGCAAACGGATCATATGGTAAATCAATTGTAACTGATTTAAACGTTGATTTAAAGCAGTTTAAAGGAGATACTTCCGACGGTAGCAACGAACTTGTTGCCTTGGCTCCAGGACATCTTTTAGGCGAATATTACACTTGGTTATGGGCAGGTGTTGCACAACAGGACGATCCGTCTAAAGGAATTAAAGCTGGTGACGCGCTTTGGTACACCGATGGAACTCAAACGGATGTGACAAACAAAAAAACAGATGCTAAAGAAGCATGGATAGGTAAAAACGCATTCCCGACCTATAACGTAGGGCTCACCAATGAATTTAAGTATAAAAACTTCTCGTTAAGTTTCATGCTTTCGGGTCAGTTCGATTTTCTTGTTCAAAACGGAGTGCATTCATACACCATCCATGATGGTAGATTCCCATCAAGAAATCAGATCGTAGATGCATTGTATGACAGTTGGACAGATGCTCCTGGTGCTGAAAACTACAGTACTACTAATCCAAAAGCAATTGTTGGTAACCCATCTAACTCTAGACTTGAATCCAGCAGATTTTTGAACAAAGGAGATCATATCAGATTAAAAGAAATGAAAGTTTCCTATTCCTTCGGTGAAATGTTTAAAAACTCTACAGGTATTAATAATTTAACAATTTACGCAAGAGGTACAAACCTTTTGACTTATGTGTTTGATAAAGATCTGAATTACGACCCAGAGTCAACATCCAATTCATGGTCTTGGTTGGGCAAAGGTAGATATTGGTACGCATCACCGGTAATCAGAACGATATCAATGGGTATTCAACTCGGTTTCTAACAAAAAATTTAATTTAAAATGAAAAAATATTTTTTAATATTATCAACACTGCTCTTTCTTTTTGTGCATAATTCCTGCAGCGAAAGAGATTTGGACTTATTTCCGCCGGATAAAGATGAGATCGATGCAGTAAACACAGAAGCAAAGCTTCAACAACTTCTTAACGGTTCTTATTTAACTATGGCCTCATCTAACGTATTTGGCACAGAGGTTATGCTATTTGGTGACCTTATGGGTGATAAGCTTTTCGTTTCCAACTCCAACTCCTCTTATTTGAATACGTATAACTTCAACTATAATGGAGGCCAGAACGATTTCGGCTTTTACGGAAGTTTGTACGATGCCATCATGAAATGTAACATCGTTATTAACAGCACAAAAGTTCCTGCTAGTTCAAACTTGACAAGAATTAAAGGAGAGGCAAAAATTCTTAGAGCTTTTGCGTACTTTACTTTGGTAAACTATTACTCACCAACGCCAACTTCTGGAATCAACCAGGAGTACGGAGTTCCTTTGGTTTTGGATGATTATGAAGTAAATATTCAGCCTGCAAGAGCAACAGTTGCACAGGTTTACGACCAAATTATTAAAGATTTGAAAGATGGTGCAGTGCAGGCCGATGCTTCGGCGCTCAATCCTGCAACTAATGCCAGTAGTAAAGTTCGTTTTACGCAAACTGCTGCAAAACTTCTACTTTCAAGGGTTTATTTGACAAGAAGAGCTCCCGGAGACGCTGAGTTAGCTTTGCAGTATGCAACAGAAATTGTAAACAATTCCAATGCATCATTTGCTAAGATTGACGCACTTGCCCCAACTATTCCAAAGGATCTTAATAATCCTGATGCTCCTTTTGATCTCACTCCAAAATATGTAAGCTATTTTTCAGGTGCAAAAGAGGAATTCGCTGAAGGACAGCCTGAAACGATTTGGGAGCTTGATCTAAATAATAATACCAATTTAGTAACTGGAATCGGATCTAATATTTCGCTCCCATGTTATTATAACAGAACAGATTCTAGAAAATGTTTGTTGTTTAACCAAGCTTTTTATCAAAGTTTTCCAGCAACGGATGTTAGAAGAGGAAGTTCCACAACTGGCTTGTTGACGAGCTTGGGAGTTCCGGTACAGGATAACCCACGTGGTTATTGGACCAACAAGTATCCAAGATTCACGCAAGAAGGAAACTATTTCAGAAATATTAAGGTATTAAGATTTGCTGAGGCTCAGCTAAACAGAATTGAAGCGCTTCACTTAACAGGTCAAAACGCACTTGCTTTAACCGAATTAAATGCGTTTGCCGCATCCAGAGGTGGTTCCACGTATACGGGAACAAATCTCCTGAACGATATCCTCACTGAAAAGGCAAAAGAATTTTATGGTGAAGGACAAAGATTTTTAGATTTAAAACGTTACAATTTGCCTGTTGTTAAAACATCCAACTGTACAGTGAACTGTAACATTCCGGCAAATGACAAACTGTTCGTATTGCCGATCGACCAAACTGTATTAAATGCAAATGCTAACTTGACTCAATATCCAGGTTACAATTAATACTTATTTTCTTGGAAATTTTAAGAGCGGGATTTATAAAAAATCCGGCTCTTTTTTATTTATTCAGATTTCTTACATTTGTACACCAAAGAAAAATAATGAAGTATTTGCTGCTCTGTTTTATGTTTTTCAGCTTTTGCGCAAGGTCGCAAGTGGTCAACAAAACCGACTCAAACCGAGTCAAACCTCAAGATACACTGGTCATTGATTCCGGACGTAAAGATTCATTGAAAATCTTTAAGCCGACTATTTACGACTATAAATATCAAACAAGATTTTCAGGAAAGAAAATTTTCGACACAGTCTTCACTCAAGACAAAACCTTCATTTTTACGCAATATAACAATCGGGACAATTTCGGGAATATTCAGTTTGAGAATATTGGTTCAGGATTTAATCCGTTGGTTTATAGCGTAAATACAGAAAAAAATTTATCACTTCTTCCTAAAAGGAAATCGTTCTTTATCCTCGGGATTAATGACATCAAATATTATGATGTGAAAACTCCCACAACCGCCTTCATTTATCATAATTCTGTGAGCAGTGGTGCAGCTTTGCAATCCACTTACACCCAAAACATTGGGAAAAATTTCAACTTTGCGGTTGAGTATATGGGGCTTCGCTCGCTTGGAAAATATCAGTACGATTTGGCTTCCAACAACAATATCATTTTTTCGGGACATTTTACTTCAAAAAATAACAAGTACGAAGTGTTTGCTCATTACCTTCACCAAAACGTAAACAATCAGGAAAATGGCGGTGTTGCAGACATCAGCTTATTTCTTAGCGATAACACCAATTTCAATAACCGACTCAACCTTCCCGTAAATCTTTCTCATTCAGATTCCCGTTTTTCTTACAGGAGGTATTATTTCAGTCACGAGTTCCGTCCTTTTGCTTCCGAAAAATTTCCGTTCAAAATTCGCCACACGATTTTTCATCAGGGAAATAAATATTACTACAACCAATCACAATTGGAGCCGTATTATTTAACGCAACAATCTGATTTAATTGATTATCCGCTTTCCTCGAAGAAATATTCAGAAAATTTAAGCAACACGGTAAGTGTACTTTTCGATAAGGAGAACTTCAAACTCGATGCAGGAGTTCGCCATCAATTAATTAAGTTTGGAATTGGAACCGCACTTCCAACATCGTTCAACATTCCACAAGAATTGTCTGAAAACAGAATTGGCGCAGTTGGAAATCTTTTAGTAAAACTTTGGGACAAAGTAGAAGTCAATTCCAACCTCGAATTTTCAAACGGGAATGAATTTGGAAGTTTTCTACGTTCTCAAAACTTACTAAAGTTTGAGCCTATTAAAGACTATTTCGTCAATGCGAAGGTGAATTTCCAAACCGCTTCACCCACTTTTAATTTGTTAATTAATCCTTCCGTTTACAAGAAATTCAATTATTATTTGGAAAATCCAAAGAACGAAACCATTACCGAAATTGGCGGGGATGTCAATCTAAAATGGTTTAAAAGTTCTGTTTTTGCAAACTATTTTAGAATCGATAATTATACTTATTTAGATTCAAATGCCCTTCCACAACAAAGCAGTTCGTCATTAAATATTTCTCAAATCGGCGGTGAAGCCACATTTTCTTACGGCAAATTTCATCTGAATCCCAGAGTGCTTTTTCAAAGTGCTTTAAGCAACAAAGATTTATATCCGATGCCGAATTTTGTAGGACGAGTCAACTTTTTTTGGCAATCGAAAGCCTTTAAAGATGCAGCAGAAATTCAGGCAGGAATCAAAGTTTATTATTTCACAAAATATCCATCCAACGAATATTTCCCGATTTTGAACGAGTTTATCTCATCAAACCCGAGTTCCTATTCCATCGGCGGACAACCAATTGGCGACGTTTATTTTAACTTGAAGGTGAAAAGAATGTTCTTCTTCATTGAAGGACAACACCTGAACCAAACCTTCATGAAAAACAAATCTTTCACCGCTCCCAATTATCCGATATCCGATTTTAGGTTGAATTTGGGCATTGTTTGGTATCTTTTCAGTTAGAATTTTACATGAAAAAATTCAAGCCGAATTATGATGACGGAATCTGGAAAGGAGCTCCCGAAATTCTTTCGGAAAAGCGTGGGACTTGTGAAACAGGGAAACAGTAGCAGAAAAATTAAAGTGGGAAAATGTGCGGGGAAACAGAATTTTAGGTTTGAAATTTAGAAGACAAGATCCAATAAGCCTTTAAATTGCAGATTTTTATTGCCATAAATTAAAACTTATTATCGAAATTGACGGCGGCTATCATTTTACAAAAAAACAAATTATCAAAGATGAGGAAAGAACAGAAATTCTGAACTCAAATGCACTTGAAATAATTAGATTTAAAAATGAAGAAAGAAATTTTTGAGACGAAATAGGTTTAAAAAAAATATATTTTAAATTGAAAAAACTCCTCAACATACCATTTACAGAAATTGAAAGCATTCCGCTTTTAATCAAAGATTTTTTAGAAAAAAGAATTATTGGTTTTGAGAACAATGTTTTTAATGAAGAAAATATTGAAAAACAATTTCAATTAAAGAGAAATTCATTCAGCCAGGAAGAAAGAAAAATTTTAACTAAAGTTTTAGTTCAACAATATTCCGGTTTTCAATTATCTGTGAAACAACAGGAAAATTTGAAGTTTTTAGAAAACGAAAACACCTTTACCGTAACGACCGGGCATCAATTAAACCTCTTCACAGGTCCCGTTTTTTTCGTTTACAAAATCTTACAGACCATAAAATTTTCAGCTTATCTAAACCAAAAGTTTCCCGAAAAGAATGTAGTTCCTATTTTTTGGATGGCTTCAGAAGACCACGATTTTGCCGAAATCAACCACTTTAAAACCGAAAATCATTACTACGAAACCAAGGCGAAATCAGGTGGAGTGGTAGGAAAAATTTTGGTGGAAGATGATTTTTTCATTTCCGAATTTGAGAATGAATTTAAAGATTCTGTTTTCGGTACCGAATTGATTTTGTTGATGAGGAAAGCCTACAAAAAAGGAAATTCTTTATCAGAAGCGACAAGAATTCTGGTTCAAGAACTTTTTGCCGATTACGGTTTAATCGTGATTGATGGTGATGACGTTTATTTAAAAAGTGAAATGAAAAAAGTTTTCAAAAACGAACTTCTCCACCATGAATTATTCGAAACCACGAAAGAGACGGTAGATTTTCTAACCGAAAAATACGGAAAAGTCCAGGTCAATCCACGTGAAATCAACTTGTTTTATTTAACCGAGACCCGAAATCGAATTGAATTTAAAAACGATAAATTCCACGTTATAGACACCGTTATTTCCTTTTCTAAAGACGAAATTTTAAAAGAACTTGAAAATCACCCTGAAAAGTTTAGTCCAAACGCGTTGATGCGTCCCGTATATCAGGAAACGGTTTTGCCCAATCTTGCCTACATTGGTGGAAATGCGGAAATCATGTATTGGTTGGAATTGAAAAATTATTTCGAATCAATAAATCTTCCCTTTCCGATTTTAATTCCTAGAAATTCGATGTTATTCATTTCAGAAAAAACACTCGATAAAACTAAAAATTTAAGTTTAAAATTAACGGACTTTTTCAGAAACTTCGCTTCAGTGACCAAAGAAGTTTTAATGGAAAACAATGAAATTCTTCCTCTTTTAGAGGCGAAAGAAAAAACATTGAAAACTCACTTTGATGAAATTTCAGCGAAAGCAGAACTCACCGATAAAACTTTCGGAAACCTTGTGAATGCTGAAAAAACTCGACAGTTGAAATCGTTTGAACGAATGAAAAAGCGACTTCTTCGTGCAGAAAGAATCAAACAGAAAGAAAAACTGGAGCGTCTGGAAAATTTATTTCTAAAAATTCATCCCGGAAAAAATTGGCAGGAAAGAGTCTTTAATTTCGCGGTGTTTTATTCGGAATTAGGACGAGAATGGCTTCAATATTGTTACGAGGAAATGGATGTGGAAAGATCGGAATTAATAATTCTTTCGATTTAATTTTAAAGCACTATTTTTGTAAATTATTATACAAAAGATGATTAGGAAAATCTTCATTTTATCAAGTTTAATCACGTTCTCTGCAGTTTTTGCACAGAAAACCCATACGGTTGTAAAAGGCGACAATCCATACAATATTTCCAAAAAATACGGGATGAGTTTGGACGAGTTGTTTAAACTTAACCCCAAATTCAAAGACGGAAAATTGGCGATTGGCGATGTTCTTACGGTTAACAAATCTGTAAAAACGTCGGCAATAAAAACTGCAGCTACTCAAAAACCAAAAGAAGTTTCTACAAAACCTGTTGTTACTGCAACGGGAACTTTAGGTAAAATAGTTTTGCAGCCAAAGCAAACGATTTATGGCATTACCAAACAATATCAAATTTCTGAAACCGAATTAAGGAGGCTTAATCCTGATTTGGATTCACACATGAAAATTGGTGAAGAAATCGTTTTGCCTTTAGAAAATATCAAAAAATTTGGAGGAACTCAAGTCGTTGTAAAAGAAACGGTTAACGAAATAAAAGCAGAAACCAAAACCGAAACTGCGGTTGTTTCTAGTAAATCAGCAGATGAAAATTCGTATGTAGTTGAAGCAAAGGATAATTACTACAAACTCACGAGAAAATTCAACCTTACCCAAAAAGAGCTTTTCGCGATGAATCCGGGATTGGAAGCGAAAGGTTTGCAACCGGGTGATGTAATTAAGGTGAAAAATGACGGTTCAGTTATTGTAAAAAATGAAGAACCGAAACCGACACCTGTTTCTCAAACTTCTTCCCAAAACACATCCACAAATACATATTCATCTGCTTCAACATCCGATGATTACGTTACTTACACAGTTCAAGATGGTGACACTGTTTTTGGTCTTTTAAATAAATTCGGAATTACGTTGGATGAATTATTAAGTTTAAATCCAAATCTTTCCAACGGATTAAAAACCGGAATGGTTTTGAAAATCAAAAAATTGGATTCAGCTTATGTAAAAAAATCAGGAGATGCGCTGAATGTGGTTTTGATGCTTCCTTTTGGTTTTGACAGTAATGATTCCAAATACAGAACCCTTGCTTTAGATTTTCTTTCCGGAGCAAAATTGGCAATTGAAAGAAGTGCAAAAAGCGGACAGAAATTAGATGTAAAAGTTGTTGATGCAGGAAACGAAGAGAGTTTCAGAAACTCTTTAACTCAAATTAATAAAGACAATACGGATTTAATCATTGGCCCCTTCTTCAAATCAAACGTTTTGGAAGTTTTGAATTTTGTGAAAGACCAAAAAATTCCGGTTGTTTCGCCATTTGCAAATTCTGAAGATTTGTTGGGTTATAGCAATTTGGTGATTGTCGAGACGAATGATATGGTTTATGCAGACCGAATTGTGAAGGAAGTAAAAGACGCTTACTCCGACCAAAAAATCTACATCGTTGCAGATGCCGACAAATCGAAAGCAAACTATTTGAAGACCAATCTTGAAAAAGAGTTGAAAAATGCCAATGTAATTATTGTAAATTCACCATTGGATATTCAGGAGGATAAAAATATGATGACTGGTCAATCAGCACCTGTTATTGGAATTTTGGCCAATAATTCTGATGCTGTTGGTGATTCTTTCGCAACAAGAATGATTGCCTTAAGTAAGGAAGTTTCCGGAATCAAATCGTTTAGTTTGTATTATTCACCTGTTTTTGAGAAAAAAGTGGATGAGTTAAGCCAAGCGAATTTGGTTTATCTAATGGATAGAAAAATCAATACCGATGGTGATTTCGAGAAAGAAATTCTATCAGATTACCGACAAAAATATTGTAAAACGCCATCAAAATATTCGGTAATTGGTTTCGATGTGGTAAACGATATGTTGAGCCGTGAGAATAAAAAAGGTGAGCTGTTCAAGCAAATGAACAAAGTTCAGACGCAACTCGCCACGAAATTTGAATTTGAAAAAACCAAAACCGGCGCATACGTCAACAAAGGTTACCGCGTTGTACGTTTGGTACCAAACTAAAAACATAAATGAGGAGTGATCAATGATGATTGATTAGCCGAAACTTGTCAATTATCAAGTATCGATCTGAGGAGGAAGTGAATTTGGAAAAGTCGCTTTAACTGTCGTTTATCAATTATCAATCATCAAACATAAATATGAAAGCACTTGTATTTCCTGGGCAGGGTTCCCAATTTGTCGGGATGGGAAAAGAATTGTTTGATTCCCGGAAAGATATCAAAGATTTAATGGAATCTGCCAATGAAATTTTAGGTTTCGACATCCTTTCCATCATGTTCAAAGGAACTGATGAAGACCTAAAAAAAACAGAGGTGACTCAACCTGCCATCTTCATCCATTCTGTAGCGGCTTTGAAGGCAGTGAACGGATTCGGAGCAGGAATGGTTGCAGGACATTCTCTCGGAGAATTTTCAGCTTTGGTTGCAAACGGAGTTCTTACTTTCGAGGATGGTTTAAAACTGGTTTCCGCGCGCGCAAAAGCAATGCAGGAAGCTTGTGACGCCAATCCAAGTTCCATGGCGGCAATTTTGAATCTTCCCGATGAAGTGGTTGAGCAAATTTGTGCAGAAACTCCCGGAATTGTAGTTCCTGCAAATTACAATTGTCCCGGTCAATTGGTGATTTCAGGTGAAACTGAAGCTGTTCAAACGGCTTGTGAGAAAATGAAGGAAGCGGGAGCAAAACGTGCACTGATTCTTCCCGTAAATGGTGCTTTTCACTCGCCTTTAATGCAGCCTGCGCAAGAAAAATTAGCGGAAGCCATCAACAAAACCAAATTCTATAAACCAACTATGGATGTTTATCAAAACATTACCACTGTTGCGGTTTCTGATCCCGAAGAAATCAAAAAGAATCTGATTGCGCAATTGACAGGTCCTGTAAAATGGACTCAATCCGTTCAAAACATGATTAAAAAAGGGGCGACAACCTTCGTGGAAGTTGGTCCCGGAAAAACTTTGCAGGGATTGATTAAGAAAATCGATGCGGAAGTGGCGGTTTCTTCTGCGGTTTAAATTTTTGCTTGAAATTTATAATATCAATAGGAACGGACTTTAGTCCGTTTTTTTTGAATCAACCATTCATTTGGTTTTAGCCAAAATTTATTTTAATACTTTTGAAATAAATATATTCCATTCAAACCTTGTTGCCATGGATTTCGAATCTTCAAATAAAATCTTTTCGCCAGGAAAATTATTGCTCACGTCAGAATATGTTGTTCTTGATGGAGCTTTAGCTTTCGCTGTACCAACAAAATTGGGGCAGGAATTTTTTTTCGAGGAAATTGAGGATGAAAAATCATTAATTTCCTGGTACGCATTTCATCAGGAAAAACCTTGGTTGAATGCTGAAATTGATTATCAAAATTGGCGAATTTTAGATGCCAACATTCCCGATGCGGCGGAATTTATTCTCAAAGTTTTTAAGCAAATTCAGCAATTGTCTTCAATAAAGTTTAAGGAAAATCATTCTTATTATTTAAGAACAAATCTTCAGTTTCCGTCCAATTTTGGTTTGGGAAGCAGCTCCACTTTAATGACGAATCTTGCAGAATGGGCAGAAATTGACGCTTTTCAACTCAACGAACTTTGTCTCGGCGGAAGTGGTTATGACATTGCGGTTGCTAAAGAAAAGGCGGCAATTCTTTACCAAAATTCAAACTCCAAAAGAAAGATTGAGAAAATTTACTTTAATCCTGTTTTCAAAAACGAACTGATTTTCATTCATTTGAACCAAAAACAAGACAGCCGTGAAGGAATAAACCTTTATCGCTCCAAAACAAAATCACCTGAATTAATTAGTGATTTCTCTGAACTGACAAAAGAAGTTATTCAATGTAATGAATTAGAAAAATTTTCAGAATTAATCCAAATTCACGAACAAAAACTTTCCCATTTTCTTGGAATTCAAACTTCCAAAGAAAAATGTTTTGAAGAATGTCCTGTTTTCATCAAAAGTCTTGGAGCGTGGGGCGGAGATTTTGTGATGAGCCGTAAATTTGCCGGTTTTCAAGAGTATTTTTTGGGGAAAGGTTTCTCCACGGTTTTTGAATGGAGTGATTTAATTGATTGATTTTCAATCATTAACAACTTTTCTTTTTTCTTGCAAATTCTGACCAATATCAGTAATTTTAAGACTGCTTTAATGACCATTATTGCTTAAATTTGTTTTTTAAAAATCAGAAATAAAATAGTCGTTATGAAGAACATCAAAATCATTCAGCAGTTACATGATTTAGGAATAACCGGTTATCAGGAAGTGGTTTACAATCCTACTTACGAAGAACTTTACAAAGCGGAAATGTCCACCAAAAATCAAGGTTTCGAAAAAGGTGCTGTTACCGAATCGGGTGCAGTTGCCGTAAAAACAGGGATTTTTACAGGTCGTTCGCCAAAAGACAGATTCATTGTAAAAGATGACATCACCAAAGATACTATCGATTGGGGAAGCGTGAACTTGCCGACAACTCCTGAAATTTTTGAAAGCTGTAAAAAATTGGTTTTGAAACAACTTTCTTCATCAAAAAAGTTATATGTTGTTGATGCGTTTTGTGGAACCAATCCGGATACAAGATTGAAAGTGAGATTCGTGATGGAAGTTGCGTGGCAAGCACATTTTGTAACGAACATGTTCATTCGTCCATCAATTTATGAATTAGAGCATTTTGGAGAGCCTGATTTCATCGTGATGAACGGTTCAAAAACCACAAATCCTGATTGGAAGGAGCAAGGTCTCAATTCTGAAAACTTTGTGATGTTCAACCTTACCGAAAAAATGCAGATTATTGGCGGAACTTGGTACGGTGGAGAAATGAAGAAAGGAATGTTTGCCATGATGAATTATTATCTTCCGTTGAAAGGAATGGCTTCGATGCACTGTTCTGCAAACGTAGGTGAAGACGGTGACGTTGCGTTATTTTTCGGACTTTCAGGAACGGGCAAGACAACACTTTCAGCCGATCCAAAAAGATACTTAATCGGCGACGACGAACACGGATGGGACGAACACGGAGTTTTCAATTATGAAGGTGGATGTTACGCAAAAGTAATCGACTTGACGGAAGAAAAAGAACCGGATATTTACAGAGCAATCCGTAGAGATTCACTTCTTGAAAATGTTGTTGTAAACGAATACGGAGAAGCTGATTACAAAGACAATTCCATCACAGAGAACACTAGAGTTTCTTATCCTATTTATCATATCAGCAAAATTGTGTTGCCTTCAAAAGCAGGACACGCGAAAAAAATCGTTTATCTTTCCGCAGATGCATTCGGAGTTTTGCCACCGGTTTCAATCTTAAATGAAGATCAAGCACAATATCACTTCCTTTGCGGATATACTTCAAAATTAGCAGGAACTGAAAGAGGAATTACAGAACCACAACCATCATTCTCACCGGCTTTTGGTGAAGCGTTCTTAACTCTGCATCCAACCATGTACTCTAAAACTTTGATTGGAAAAATGAAAGAACACGGTGCAAAAGCTTATTTGGTAAACACTGGATGGAATGGAACTGGAAAAAGAATCTCTTTGAAAGATACTCGTGCAATCATCGATGCTATTATTGATGGTTCAATCGATACCGCTGAAAGAACAACCATCCCAATCTTGAATTTGGAAGTTCCAACTGTATTGCCAAATGTTTCCGAAGGAATTCTTGACCCACGTCAAACTTACAAAGACGCTTCAGAATGGGAGACAAAAGCAAGAGATTTGGGAGCAAGATATGTAGAAAACTTTAAGCAATATTGCGATACAGAAGAAGGTAAGAGATTGGTTGCAGCAGGACCTCAATTGTAAGACGAAATACGAATTACGAAATTTGTTATACTATAAGAATCTGTCTCACAATAAAAATTGAGGCGGATTTTTTATTGCAGTTCCAATCTTCAATGTTTTGGAAAAAGAAAAAGTTGTCTTCTTTAGGCAACTTTCTTTCTTAAATTGTGTGCTAATGCGTGCAATCCGAACTCCAATTCTACTTTTTTCAGACCTTTCAGGGTAAACCGCTTAAAATTGTTGCAATGTTTCAGATGTGCAAACACAGGTTCTACTTCAACCGAGCGTTGTCTGCGTTTTTTAATGCCTTCTTGGCTGTTTAATAGTTCCCTGATTTTCTCTTTGTACTGTTCCAGATGATGGTTTCGCTCTACACTGCGATTTTCTTTGGAACTGTGACAAACGCCTCTGATTGGGCATCCATCACAGTTTTTAGCCTGATAATGCGAGAGTTTTTGAGGGTAACCGGTCTTGGTTTTCCGAGTGCTTTCGTGTGTTTTTTCCATCTTTTGACCCATCGCACAGACGTAATAATCTTTTTCCTGATTGTAGTGCAGATTTTCTTTGCTGAATGTTTTGTGTTTCGCCTGATAATGGGCATCCTGCTCTTTGTCGAAGGTGTTGTATTTTACATAAGGTGTAATATTGTTCTGTTCCAGCAATTCATAGTTCTGCTCGCTCCCATAACCTGCATCGGCAGTGAGTTCTTCTAATTCCGCCAATCTTTTTTCCCCATAGAGTTTCTCAAAATTTTTAAGATGATGCTCTAGGGTATTGAAGTCATTGGTCTGCTGGTGAATGGTATAATTGACGATGATTTGATTCTCCGTAGAAATTTGTGCATTGTAGGCGGGTTTAAGCTGTCCGTTCTGCATGTGATCATCCTTCATTCTCATAAAAGTGGCGTCTTCATCCGTCTTGCTGTAAGAGTTCCTTTCTTTTAAAATCGCTTCCTGAGCTTCGTATTTATCGAGGTTTTTCTCAAAATTATTTTTAATGTAATTCAGCTTGGCTTTAGCTTTTTTGTCGGAATCGGTCTTGCGGTCGCTGCCTTTCAATTTGGCATTGATATTTTCTACGGTTTGCTGGATCTTTTCTTTGCTGATTTCTTTAAACTCAGGCGGTTCAGGGTCTTTGTCTTCCTCTCTTGCCACGTTTTGAGCGTATTTCCAAAGATCTTCCAATTGGCGGAGCATTTTTTCTTTATTGGTTTTAATGGCATTTGCCCAAACAAAAGTGTAGCGGTTTGCCTGTGCTTCGATTTTCGTTCCATCCACAAAAACCTGTTTCAAACTCACCAAGCCTTCATCTGCCAAAAGCAAAACTACTTGCGAGAAAATATCCTTGAAAGCCGCTTCCAGCTTATTGCTCCGGAAGCGGTTCACGGTATTGTGATCCACAATGCTCATGTTGGAAAGCCACATAAAATTGATATTTTCCCGAAGCGCTTTTTCTATCTTCCGGGAGGAATAAATATTATTCATGTACGCAAAAACCATCACTTTGAGCATCATCCCGGGATGATAACTGGGATTTCCTTCTCTGCTGTAGGCTTTTAGAAGCGGATCTATATTAATTCTCTCCAAAATATCATTGACAATCCGAACAGGGTGATTTTCGGGAATCAATTCCTCAAAACTATAAGGAAACAGCACCAGCTGATTTTGGTTATAATGCTTGAAATTCATAAACAACTATCTGATTATCAATGATAAATATACAAAAATCCTAAATAATAACCAAAAAAAATCCGCCTCAGTTGTGAGACGGATTCTTTTTTGTGAGTTTGGGAGAATCCTAAGAATTCAATTTGCACTGCCGTAAATGAATCTCACGGAAAAGGAGCGAAATTTTGCGCAAAAAAAATAATCTCCTGATTTACGGAAGATTATTTAAATTGTTGTGGAGCAGGAGGAAAATGAACCTTATTAAATTCATTATATCTAATTTTATGTAAATATGCTATTTACCAATATTTTATATATATTTGTATAAATAAAAATATATTGTTTTTATGCTTAATTATATAAATATTAGCACCTATTTTAGCACCTAATGAATTCAACGTTTAAACTCAAAGAACCTAACAGCGAAAAGCAAACCCTTATTTATTTCCGCTCTTATTTTGGGAATGAAAATAAGAATTTCATCTACTCTACTGGAGAAAAAATAAAACCATCTGAATGGGATTTTGAAAATAGACAGCCAAATGATTTGAATGGAAGAACTCAAAAAGCAGAAAATCACAGAAGTATTAAAAAGCAATTAGATAGATATAGTGGTTTTTTCACTGAGATAGTTAATCGTTATAAGAATATTAATGAAGAACTGACCACGGACGTAATTAAACAAAGATTTGATGAACATTTTAAGAAGGTAACTGTCAAAAGTGATTTTTTTAGAGTTTATCAGGATTTTTTAAATGAAAAAGAAAACGATTATACAGGAAATGCAATCTCTATTTCGACACTAAAAAGGTATAAATGTAACAAGACTTTGCTTGAAGATTTCCAAAAAGATTATAAAGTTAAAATTACACTCGGAAATTTTGATGAAAAACTTTATAACAAATTTCTTAAATACTGTATTGAAGAAAAGAAGCATTCGGCAAATACTGTTCATCGTAATGTTGGACTGTTAAAAACCTTTTTAGGATGGTCTTTTGAAAAGAAATATACATACAATAATAGTTTTCTCAATTTCAAAAAGCCATCAAAATTCAGGACAGATGAAATTGCATTAAACTATCAGCAAGTGGAAGAGATTTACAATTACGATTTCAACAAAAATAAACGATTAGAAAGAGTAAGAGATTTATTTGTTTTGGGTTGTGTTACAGGGATGCGTTTTGGAAATTACAGTAGTATTTCAAAAGAAGATATTCAAGGAGATTTTATTCGTGTAGTCGATTTGAAAAGCAAAACTAAAAATCTCTCAATTCCATTGAACAGTATCTCACGAGCGATTTTAGAAAAGTATGATTATGCACTTCCAAGTATTTCCAATCAAAAAATGAACAAATTTATAAAGGAAGTTTTTCAGGAAATGGCGTTTACGGATGAAATAAAAAAGACAATGAGATATGGCGATGAATTGATAGATAAAAAATCTGAGTTTTGGGAAAGAATATCCAGCCATACCGCCAGAAGAAGTTTTATTACAATAATGAAAAACAAAAGAGTTCCAGACAAAGTGATTATGAGTTATACAGGGCATAGAAGCTTAGAAGTTTTCAATAATTATTATCGTCCTAGCGAAGAAGATAAAGTGAATTATATGAATGAAGTTTTCAAATAACTATGGATAAAAAGAAATTATACGGACACTGGTATATATGGGAAGAACTTGTTAGTTATCCAATGATGCTTTATTATTGGATCAAAGGAGATAAAATTCAAAAGATGCTTTCTGAAAGAATAGAAAAAGCAAGACGGAAAGCCGAGCAAATGACACTGACAGAAAAGAATAAAAACGAGTTTCTTATCGAATATGAAAAACTGGATAATTTTTTCAGCTACCATTTCAAGGAAATTGATAAATTCAACAGTCATAATTTTCAGGATAAGATTAACTATTGTTTGAAACAATACAGGAAGGAATCATCACAAAAATTGACTTCCTCAAATCTAATGAAATTGCAGGGCAACTTTTTGGCAGGAGCAGAGAAAACGCTATTCCTTTATTTCCTTTTATACAGGGAAAGAAAACCCAACAATTCTTTTGTGTCGATATTTTCAAGTGAGGAAAATTATAACAAATTCATTTTCGTAATGAAAAATAATTCTTATTTAGACGAAAATAACAAATTTGACATATCCGTTATTTTCTTTTCTGGAGTACTGACGTTTCTCAAAAAAAAGGGGGTAATAAAAAATGTAAAAAATATTAACATTATAAAATTATTAAAAGACGATTTTGATTTTGAAATTTCCCCATCTTCCTTTTCAAGCGGAATGCCATATCCTACTAAAGACGAAGAGAAAAAATTATTTGATGATTTATCAAAAGAACTTATGGTAAAATATTAAATTTCATTGAATTTACTATAATTCATAGATTAAAAACACAATCCGTTCATATTTGCATAGAAATTTTAAAAATCAATTCTATGCAAACAACCAATCCATTCCAAACCATTTTGGATGAATTAGGAGAAGTAAAAGACTTACTCTATTCCCTAAAGAAAGAACCTGAAATCGAGTTAAAAAAGAAATTCTATTCCATAAAAGAATGTTCTGATATTTTAAAACTCGATTACCAGACGGTACGCTCACACATTTTAAAAGGCAATATCAAAGCAGAACAAATAGGAAGATTTTACAGAGTCAACCATTTGGATTTGATGAATGCTTTAAACGAGGTCAAATCGCTTAAATATAAAAGATAGGCGAATAAGTTTTAACTAAAACAAAAAAAAATGACCTCAGAAATTCCTTACCTAAGAGTAGGCACTACCTACTATAAAACCATAGAAAAACCTTTGATTTCAGGCGATAAAATTTCCATCTTGGTTCGCTGGAATCGAGAAACCATTATCAGCGACTACGGAAAAACCTATCTTTCACAAATTCCGAAATATGACGGTTTTTGCTGTATCCCCAGTCATTTGAATTATGAAAAAATAATCGAAGGATTTTACAACATGTACAATAAAATTCCTTATCAACCGATTGAAGAAAGTTTGAATTCTTATGCTCTCAAAGAAAAAATTCAGTTTTCGCTGAACTTTATGGAACATATTTTTGGAGAACAGTTTGAGCTGGGTTTGGATTACATCAAAATCTTGCTTGAAAAACCTACCCAAATGCTTCCAATATTATGTTTGGTAAGCAAAGAGCGTTCTACGGGAAAATCCACTTTTATCAAATGGCTCAAATCCATTTTCGGGTTGAATATGACTTACATTAAAGGAGATTCCTTTAACAGTCAATTTAATTCAGATTGGGCCTCAATGCTCATTGTAGCTATTGATGAGGTATTTTTCGACAAAAAAGAGATTACTGAGCGCCTTAAGTACCTTTCCACAACAGATAAAGATAAGAAAGAAGCGAAAGGAAAAGATCGTGAGGAAGTTGAATTTTTTGGAAAATTCATTCTTTGTTCCAACAATGAAGACAATTTTATTCAGATTGATGAAGAAGAAATTCGGTTCTGGATTATCAAAGTTAAATCTATAAAAACAGAGAATACTGAATTCCTTCAAAACCTAATTAAAGAAATTCCCTATTTCCTTCGCTATCTGATTCAAAGATCGTTCTGTAGCCAGAAACAAACCCGAATGTGGTTTACTGATTCTGAGATAAGAACAAAGGCGTTACAAAAATTGGTTTGGAAAAACAATAACAAACTTGAATCAAAAATTATTGAGCTCTTGTATGAGTTTTTTGAGAGTACCGAAGAAAATGAAATCCAAGTCATTCCGCAGGATATTTTCAATATGCTCGGAAGAATGTTCAGAAACCATTATTGGACTGTAAACGACATCCGAAAGCTTCTAAAAGAAACATGGAAACTTGAACCACAAAATAATTCTTTGGCATACATCAAATACGACATTGATTATTCAGGAAGTTTTTATCAAAATAATAAAACTGGACGCTATTTCACTATTAAAAAAGATTTCATTCTTCAAAAATTTGATGAAATGATGAATTAATTGATAATGAAAACAAAATCAATGGTTTATATCTCATCAAAACTCTCATCAAAATATAAAAACTTGATTTTTGATGAGAAACTGATGAGCAAAAAATTTGAAGTTTGATGAGATGATGAGTCTTTGATGAGAATGTAATCTTTTAAAATACAGCAACATATACGGCTGTCTCATCAATTCATCAAAATATTTGCGAAAATTAAACCCTAACATTTTTCATCTATGAACTGCAAACAATTCAACTCTGTAAAGTTGGAAGAAATCCTTGTTTCACTCGGACACCATCCAACAAAACAAAATGAAAAAGAAGCTTGGTTTCTCAATCCTTTTTACACAGAAACACAAGCCTCTTTTAAAATTAATAAAAATCTGAATTATTGGTATTTACACTCCGAAGGAATTGGCGGAAACAATGTCGATTTTATGAAAAAATATCTAAACGAATCAGTAAAAGAAGTTTTAGAATGGGCAGAAAAGCAAAATTTTTCTTCTTTTCAACAGCAGAATGTTATTCATTCAATAAATTCAAAACCAAATTATCAAATCACCGAAATCAAAAAACTCCAAAACGAACATCTTAAAAGCTATCTTCATCAAAGAGGACTTTCAAAAGTAGTATATCCGTTAGTTAAAGAAATTCATTTTACCATTGGAGAAAAGAAACTCTACGCTATAGGTTTTGAAAATTTTTCTGGAGGTTGGGAACTTAGAAATTCATTTTACAAAGGTTCATTACAGAAGAAAGATATTTCAATTGTAAATCTCAATAATGAAAATCAAAATGAAACAGGGAAAAGAATTGTCGTTTTTGAAGGATTTATGGATGCTTTGTCTTTTGTGGAGATGAAACCATTCTTCATTGGCGATTTGTTGGTAATGAATTCTATTTCATTGTTGAATAGAACCAAAGAACATTTAAAAATTTATTCCGAAATCCATTTGTTTTTAGACAATGATAAAGCAGGCGAAACTTGTAAAAATGAAATTCTGAAATCATTTCCCGAAGCCAAAAATCATTCTGAAATTTATGCTCTTCATAAAGATTTGAACGACTATTTACAATTCAAAAACAACACTGAAATCGAAAAAAAACAGCAGATAGACTTGAAATCAAAACAAGAACAAGAAGAAAGTGAAATATATCAAACTTACAAAAGAAAACGCTGATACTGCGTGCGGTTATTTTTCACCAACTATCGGCAAAAGTTAGGAGCTCATTCGCAACTTTGAAGGTCGATTCTCTCCCAACAAAGTTTCTTCTTCGCTCTGCGAGGCTTTAACCTGTATAAAATAGATACAGGTTATTAGGTAACATGAGTAAAAAAGACACAGGTTACATCATTATCAAATTTAATAAAAATGAAGACATCAATCAATTTCAAAGCGTCAAAATCTGATTCCGAAATTCATAATTTTAGAAAAAAATCATTTGATTATATCCGCAAAGATTTAACTCCTAAAAATGAATATTGGATGGAACAAAAAATTGCAGACCGACTGTTAAAAATAGAAGCCTACTGTAAAGAAAAATCAGGCAGAAAATTACAAAAAAATGCAATGCCAATTCGGGAAGCTGTGGTTGTGATTAAAGAAAATAACACAATGCAGGATTTGCACAACCTTTCAAAAAGATTGGAAGAAGAACTTAAAATCCGAATTTTTCAGATTGCCATTCACAAAGATGAAGGACATTATGATAAAGACACCAAAGAATGGAAATCTAATTACCACGCTCATTTGGTGGCAGATTGGCAGGATTTGGATACAGGCAAAACGCTGAAACATCAATCTTTTCATTATTCCAAAATGCAGGATTTAGCGGCGGAATGTTTGGAAATGGAAAGAGGTATTTCAGGTTCGTTAGCAAGATTAGAAGCAGTTGAATTTAAAATCAGAAAAAAAGAAGAAGATTTGAAAATTTTGGAAGAACGATACAGCCAAATGCATCAAGAGATGGAATCTAAAAAATCTGAAGATTTAATTGTAAAAGAATCCGATTTTCTCGGTTTTCAGAAAATAAAAACAGACAAAACCATTGAAAACTACAAAAAGGCAATCAAAACAAATAACATTCAACTTCTCAAAAATAAAACAGAACTGGAATTCAAAGAGAAACAAATTGCAGAACTCAATACCAAAATTGAAAGTCTAAAAAAAGAAGTTTCCTTTTTCAAAAGCAAAAACTCTGCGCTCTTAACCAGTGAAACTGTTTTTGCTGTTGAAAAGAAAAAATATTTGGAATCGATTGAGAATACGCTTAAAAAAAACATTTTGCAAGAAAGTATAAAAATTCCGAATATTCACACGTTTTCTAAAGACGAAATACAAGACAAGTTGATAGAAATTGTGGAGAAATGTGCGAAAGAAAATCAAATCCCAGATTCGGCTTTGGAAGAGGTTTTTAAGGATGCTCAACGCAACAAAATACTATATTCTCTACTGAGTAAAAACATCATCGAAAAGCAAACTCAAAAACTTGAAAATGAAAAGAAAAACCAAGAGAAACAGAACTTTGGAAGTAGGAGATAGAATAAATATTGTACAATCAATTGAAATAAAACTTCAGCAAAATTATTTCTAAATTTGTAAAACATAGAATTAAGCATGGATTCAAAATTTTTAGACATTCTTCATCTCATACAACAATCCCAAAACAATGCGGTAAAAGCTGTTAATATTGAATTAATCAATCTATATTGCTATTGATATTCAGCTTCTAATTTCCTTCAAAATTGATTAATAAATTTGTACTATGAAGATTCTCATTATTGAAGACGAAAAAGAATTGGCTAAAAGCATTGCCGAATATCTTTCTACAGAAAATTATTTGTGCGAAAAGGCTGCGACATTTCACGAAGCGATGTATAAAATCGAAATTTTTAATTACGATTGCATTTTGTTGGACATTACTTTGCCAGACGGTAATGGTCTTAAAATTTTAGAAGAACTCAAAAAACAACAAAAACAGGATGGTGTTATTATCATTTCTGCCAAAAATTCTTTAGAAGATAAAATAAAAGGTTTGCAAATTGGTGCGGATGATTACCTCACAAAACCCTTCCATTTATCAGAATTGGCAGCCCGAGTGTACTCTATCATCAGAAGAAAGCAATTTGACAATACCAATATCATTCAGCAAAATGAACTAACGATTGACCTATTAGCAAAAACAGCTTCAGCAAACAATAAGCCTATTATTCTCACAAAAAAGGAATTTGATTTATTGCTTTATTTTATTGGAAATAAAAATCGTGTGCTTTCAAAAAGTACTTTAGCAGAACATCTTTCAGGGGATTTTGCGGATATGTTGGATAACCACGATTTTGTATATGCCCACGTAAAAAATCTAAAAAAGAAACTGTCCGAAGCAGGGTGCGAAACTTACTTGAAAACAGTTTACGGAACAGGCTATAAATGGGAGGTTGTTTAAAATATGTTTTATGAAGCCTTTACTAAATAAAACCATAAAGCCGTTTCTTATTTATGTACTTATCATTTTTATGGTAAGTGTTCCGGTTTATTATTTTGTGATTGATAATATTTGGAAAAGTGAATTAGACGAACATAATAAAATGGCTGCCTTTGCCGTACAATATAATTTTAACCGCTTAAAATTATCTGATGTTGAGCTTGAAAAGAACATTGAACTATGGAATCAAGTTCAACCCAACTCAAAATTGCAAAAAGTTGGTTCAGACGATGATTTGAAAAATAGAATATATACCGAAACCAATAAAAATATTTTTATCCAATCCCAAGAACCTGACCGTTTCCGCATCCTTTCAACAGTTGTTTACATTAACAAAAAGCCGTACCGTCTTACCACACAAACCAATATCGAAGAATCGGGTGAAACCATTGGTGTTATTATCATTATGACGGTTTTTTTCTTTATTTTAATCGTTGTTGGATTGTTGTTATTGACCAAAAAATTATCCAACTCTATTTGGAAACCATTTCAAAATACTTTAGCTCAATTAAAGAAATTTAACCTCACAAAGCAGACTGAATTAATATTTGAACCAACCGATACTTTAGAGTTTACAGAACTAAATGATTCACTTCAAAAACTGATTGCTCAAAACGTTAATGTATTCAAATCTCAAAAAGAGTTTACAGAAAATGCCTCACACGAATTGCAAACACCTTTAGCGATTCTAAAAAACAAATTGGATATTCTATTGCAAAGCGAAGGATTAACGGAAAAGCAATATCATATTGCAGAAGAAATGCATACTGCCCTCAACAGAAGTTCCAGAATTAATAAAAATCTTTTACTTTTAACAAAAATTGAAAGCCATCAATTTGATGATACCGAAATTATTAATCTAACAGAATTAATGAATCAAAGTATCTTGATATTTGAAGAATATTTTGAGAAAAAAGAAATGAAAATTGACACTCAAATTGACCAAAATATTACAATAAAAGGCAATAATGGTTTAGTAGAAGTTTTGATTAATAATTTACTTTTAAACGCCATTCGTTATACTGAATCAAAAGGAAATATTAATATCGAGCTTTCCAAAAATTCATTACAAATATCCAATTCAGGTCATAAATCTTTAAACTCTGATTTGGTTTTCAAACGTTTTATCCAGCTTTCACAGGAGAAAAGCGGAAGTGGTTTAGGTTTGTCAATCGTTGAAAAAATTACTCAATTCCATCACTGGAATATTTCATATCAATTTGAAAATAATCGCCATATTTTTTCTATAGCATTCTAAAAATTCAAAAAGTTTTCAAAGTTCAGTTGCACTTTTGTCCGTGAAATGTAAAAAAATTTTGCATTTCATTTAAACAAAGGATTATGCAAAGAATCGTATTCATACTTTGGCTAATGCTTATAAATAGTAGTGTTTTCAGCCAAAACACGCTTCAAGATTATCAGCAAATTGCGGAGCAAAACAGTCCGCTTCTCAAAACTTCCCAAAACAATATCAAAATTGCAGCTTTAGACAGTTTGATGCTGAAAGCAAATTATGGTTTCAATGTTAATGTTTTGGGCGATGCTTCGTACACACCTGTTATTAAAGGATGGGGTTATGATAATGCAATTAGAAATGGGCAAAGTCTTTCGGGGATTGTGCAGGTTACAAAAGATATTATCGGAAAAGACAATCTTAAAACCCGTACTCAGATTTATTCCATCGCAATTGAGCAATTGAAAAATCAAAGAAAATTGGATGCCTTAACGCTGAAAAGATTAATAACAGAACAGTATTTATTTGCATACAGCAATCAAAAGGAATATGAAGTCCTGAAGGAAATTATTCATCTTTTTGAGCAGGAAGATATTATTCTGAAAAAGCTAACGCAAGCATCTGTTTTTAAACAAACGGACTATCTGAATTTCAAAGTGAATTATCAGCAAAACAAGTTGGCTTTACAACAAAAGTTAAATGAATGGAACGGCAATTACAGTCAGCTGAATTATTTGGCAGGTATTCAGGATGTTCAGACAAAAAATTTGGAAGCACCCGATTTCACAACGCTTTTCCCGCCTGATTATGATAATAGTATTTACGCAGACACTTACAAAACTGACAGTCTGAAATTAGTCAACGACAAAAAAATTATCGAGTTAGATTACAAACCCAAACTTTCGGCTTATGCTGACGGTGGTTATTCATCTTCACTTATGGTTACACCTTACAAAAACTTTGGGTATAGTGTAGGTTTGAGTTTGAAAGTGCCTATTTATGATGGCAAGAAGAAAAAAATGTTACTGCAACAAAACGAAATTCAATTGGACAACCAAAAGCAATTTTATAAGTTTAACAAAACGCAATACCAACAGAAAAAAGCAATGATAGAAAAGCAAATTGCCAATTATGACAAGATGATTACAATGGCAAAAGAACAGCTCTCATATTCAAAAACATTAATTGAAGCCAACTTGAAACAAGTGCCAACAGGCGATGTAAAAGTAACGGATTTCATTCTTTCTATCAATAATTATTTGATTTTAAAAACAGGTATTATCCAAAACGAATTACAAAGAAATATTTTACTCAACAATCTTCAAAACTTAATTCTATGAAAATAGTCCCTATAATTTCCATTCTGTTTTTTATTGGTTTTATTTCGTGTAAAAACGATAAAGCAGCAACGGAAACTGTTCAAGAACCTGAAGTTGCTTCAAAAACACCTGTAAAAATTGGTTATGCCACAGATACCGTTTCTTTAGACCAAAGTATTACGCTGAATGCAACGGCAGCTTATCTTTTAAAATCCGATGTCAAAGCCAATACAACGGGCTATATCACGCAAGTCAACATCAAATTAGCCGACCAAGTTGGGCGTGGTCAAACCTTGTTTATGTTACAGACAAAAGAAGCCCGAGCTTTGGGAAATACCATCAATAAGTTGGACAAAAGTTTTCGGTTTTCGGGTACAAGCAGCGTACAAAGTCCGAGTAGTGGCTATGTTGATATGCTGAATCACCAGATTGGCGATTACGTGCAGGATGGCGAAGTCTTGGCAAGTGTTACCGACCAAAGCAGCTTCGGTTTTGTAATGAACGTTCCTTACGAATATAATCAGTTAGTCAATCTTGGTAATCGTTTGGATGTTTTGCTTCCTGATAACAGAATTTTATCAGGATATGTGGCGAAGATAATGCCCAATGTTGACCCAGTTTCTCAAACCGAAAAAGTATTAGTGAAAGTAAATAATGGTGGTAAGATTCCAGAAAATCTTATCGCAAAAATAGCTTTGACCAAAGACCGAAAGAGCGGTATTGCTGTTCCCAAATCATCTGTTTTGACGGATGATGTTCAATCGGAATTTTGGGTGATGAAATTAATTAACGATACTACTGCCATAAAAACCGTCATTGAAAAAGGTTTGGAGAATGATAAATGGGTAGAATTAAAATCAAACAATATCAGTCTGAAAGACAGATTGTTGACTTCAGGAAATTTTGGTTTGTCAGATACCGCTTATGTTAAAATTGAAAAATAACTCTGCAATGGATAAGAACCCCTTTTATCTAAAATACAAAAATCCGTTATTGGTATTGGTTTTACTAACTATTATGGGCGGCGTTTTTTCGTACACAAAAATCAAATCTGCATTATTTCCGCAAATTACTTTTCCTAAAATAAAAGTTATAGCCGATGCAGGTCAGCAACCTGTTGACCAAATGACGGTTATGGTTACACGCCCTTTGGAAAATGTCATTAAACAAGTTCCCGATCTGGAAGTGATTAAAAGCACGACAAGCCGTGGCAGTTGTGAGATTTCTGCATTTATGAATTGGAAGTCGAATATTGATATTAGTCAGCAACAAATTGAAGGCAAAATCAATCAAATCAAGAATCAACTTCCTGCTGATATTAATATCACGGTTGAAAAAATGAATCCTTCTATATTGCCTGTGATGGGATTTACGCTCACTTCGTCTTCCATTTCTGATATTGAACTAAAGCAAATGGCTTTATACACAATAAAACCTTTTCTTTCGCAAGTAAAAGGCGTTAGTGATATTCGTGTGATTGGCGGTAAAGACAAAGAGTTTTGGGCGGTGTTAAAGCCCGATATGATGTCGAGTTTAGGCTTGTCACCTGATAAAGTTTCGCAAGCATTGAACGGCACTAATTTCATCAAATCCAACGGCTATTCTTCCGACTATCGCTACTTGTATTTAACCCTAACGAATACCCAACTAAAAAATCTCGACCAACTTCAAAATTTAGTCATTCAGAACGATGGCAACCGTATTATTTATTTTAGGGACATTGCCGATATTAATATTCACGAAGCCAAACAATACATAAAAGTCAACGCCAATGGTCAAGAAAGTATTTTGATTGCAGTGGTGGAACAACCCGATGCCAACGTAGTTGACCTTTCTCAAGCAATGTTGTTGAAGATAGATGATTTAAAAAAATCTTTACCCAAAGATGTTGAAATCAAGCCTTACTATAATCAGGCAGATTTTGTAAACGATTCCGTAAAAAGTGTAACCGATGCCCTTTGGATTGGGCTTTTGTTAGCGATTATTGTTGCCATTATTTTCTTACGTTCTTGGATTGCGAGTGTCACTATTTTACTCACCATTCCGATTACATTGAGTTTAACGCTATTGGTGTTGTATGCTACAGGTCAAACCTTCAATATTATGACTTTGGGAGCGATTGCAGCAGCCATCGGATTGATTATTGATGATGCTATTGTTATCGTTGAACAAATCCACAGAACACACGAAGAACATCCCGAAGTTTCGAGTAAGGAATTGGTGCAAAAGGCAATCAATTATTTGTTGAAAGCAATAGTCGGTTCTTCACTCAGCACTATTGTTATTTTTCTTCCCTTTATGTTGATGACAGGTGTTGCAGGTGCTTATTTTAAAGTGATGACTGACACAATGATTATTACTTTAATCTGTTCTTTCTTCGCTACTTGGATTTTGTTGCCTGTTGTTTATCTCGCTCTTACGAAAATCATAAAGCAAAATAAGTTTTCTCATCACGATGTGAAAGAAAGAAAATGGGTGGGCTTCTTTATCCGAAAACCGATTTTGTCTTATGTTTTTATTCTTGTTTTGATTGTGGCTTCTGCCTTAATTATTCCGAAAATCAGCACCGGTTTTTTACCCGAAATGGATGAAGGCAGTATTGTTTTAGATTACAATTCGCCACCCGGAACTTCTTTGGAGGAAACCGACCGTGAGCTTCGGGAAGTTGAAAAAATATTGAAAACAGTTCCTGAAGTGGAAACGTATAGCCGAAGAACAGGTACACAAATGGGATTTTTTATTACCGAACCCAATCGTGGCGATTATTTAATTCAGTTAAAGAAAAGTAGAAATAAAACTACTGATGAAGTGACCGATGACATCAGAGCTAAAATTGAAAAAACAGGATTGCCTTTAACGGTCGATTTTGGTCAGGTCATTGGCGATATGTTGGGCGATTTAATGAGTAGTGTACAACCGATTGAAATAAAAATATTCGGTACTGACCAAAAAACCATTGAGGATTATTCCAAAAAAGTGGCAGACGTGGTAAGTAAAGTGAATGGTACTGCCGATGTGTTTGACGGGATTGTTATTGCAGGACCATCCATACAAATTACACCTAATCTTTCTACTTTGGGGCAATACAATATTACGCCAACCGATTTTCAATATCAGGTGCAAACTTTATTGGAAGGAAATGTGGTGGGGAATATTTTCGATAATGTCCAATACACACCCATCCGAATTTTGTACAGCAACAATTCCAATGCTTCGTTAAATGAAATCGAAAATTCGATGATTGCTTTGCCAAGCGGTATGCGAAAGCCTTTGAAGGAATTTGCGACAGTACAAGTTGCAGGCGGTAGTGCAGAGATAAATCGGGAAGATTTACAGACTTTGGGCATTGTAACCGCACGTTTGGATAATGGTAATTTAGGTGGAACAATTCAAGAAATTCAAAAGAAAATTGAAGCTCAAATAAAATTACCGCAAGGTTACAGTATTGTCTATGGCGGTGCGTATGCAGAGCAACAACAATCCTTTAAAGAATTATTGATGATACTCTGCATTTCCTCATTATTGGTATTTAGTGTAATGCTGTTTTTGTTCCGAAATATAAAAGTAGCGTTGGTTATTCTGTTGGTTTCTATTTTGGGAATTTCGGGTAGTTATTTATTACTATTCTTAACCAATACTCCTTTAAATGTGGGCAGTTATACAGGACTGATTATGATGGTCGGAATTATCGGTGAGAACGCCATTTTTACCTACTTGCAATTTCACGAAAGCATCAAAGAAAAAGGAAAACAAAACGCCATTATTTATGCCATCAGTACAAGATTACGTCCTAAATTAATGACCGCAATTGGAGCAATAATAGCGTTAATGCCATTAGCTTTAGGAATTGGAACGGGAGCACAAATGCACCAACCTTTAGCCATTGCAGTTATCGGTGGTTTTATAGTCGCAATTCCGCTCTTGTTGATTGTTTTACCGACCTTACTCAATCAAATCAATTTTGATGAAAATATCCCGCTGAATGCGCAGAAACTCGCAGAAAAAGATATTTAAAATTCTGCGAAAATCGGCGAGTTCAGCGGAGGAAAATATCCCGCAGAGTACGCAGAGATATGCAGAAAATGCAAATAAACTTCTGCGAAAATCAGCGAGTTCTGCGGGAGAGTCCAATCTGCACAATCAGCGTCATCAGCATTCCGAAAATTCTAATTTTCTACAAAATCAGATTGCAACTTTGATATTATTAATTTTAAATACCAACAAAATGAATTTAAAAATCACAGCCACAAAATGTCTATCATTAATGATGGTAGCAGGATTATTGACAATTACTTCTTGTGTAGAAAACAAAAAACACAACGAAGACCAAGACGAAAAAACAGAACAAAAGGACGAACGTCACGAAAAGGCGGAAACATCGAACGAAGACAACGAGAACGAAACTGAAAATAGTAAAAATGTTGATGTTGCGTCATTGCCTCAAAGCGTGCGAGATTATGTCAATACTAATTTTGGCGGATATACGATTGGTTCCGCAGACCACGACCCAATGTGTACAGGAGAAGATGCGATAGAAGTTGTGATAAAAAAAGCAAATGCAACTGACTACGCCCTGATTTTTTCGCCCGATTGGAAATTTATTCAATTAGAAGAAGATGTAGATTTCTCAGTAGCACCTGCAATAATCAATGATGTTTTGAAAAAGGATTTCGCAGATTACACCGCATCCAAACAAATCGAAAAACTAACAATGGCAGATAAAAGCACCCATTTTTTAGTGGATGTTACAAAAGGTAAAACTTCGAAAGAAGTCATTTTTGACGATCAAGGAAAAGTAGTTTGTGTTAGCAAATAAAAGTTGAATCCACCGTATCCTAAAATTATTAATTTCCCGTTTTGTAGATTATGAAGAATTTATTTGTCGTTATTTTTTTAGTTTTTATTTCTCGTTTCGCTTTCGCTCAGCAAGTTGCAGACAGTATTAATCAGTACACTAACGATAGCATTAAGAAGGGTTCATTCGATGTATCAAAAGAGTTGAAATTTTCTTACAAGCAATTAATCATTCCTTCTGCGTTGATTGGCTATGGTCTAATTGCATTAGAAAGTGATGACCTAAAATCGCTTAATCTCGAGATTAGAGAAGAAGTCAACGAGCATATTGATGAAAAGTTTACCATTGATGATATTTCGCAATATACACCGGTTATTTCAGTATATGCCTTGAATGCTTTGGGTGTAAAAGGGAAACATAACTTTAAAGACCGAACCATAATTTTAGGAACAGCTTATGTGATTATGAGCGGAACTGTTTTCGGTTTGAAAAAATGGACAAAAGTGGAAAGACCTGATGGTTCTTCCAATAATTCCTTTCCTTCAGGACATACCGCAAATGCTTTTATGGGAGCTGAATTTTTGTATCAAGAGTACAAAGATGTTTCGCCTTGGTATGGCATTGCAGGATATGTAGTAGCGACAGGAACGGGTTTATTCAGGATGTACAATAATCGACATTGGTTTTCAGATGTAGTTGCAGGTGCAGGTTTCGGCATTTTGAGTACAAAAGTTGCCTATTGGATTTATCCTTGGATGAAAGAAAAAATCTTTAAAGATAAAAGCGAAAAGTACAGCGGAATGGCAATGCCATTTTACAACGGAAAACAAGCAGGTGTTGGTTTGGTGTTGAATTTTTAAAAACTCTTTTGTGCTTCAATGAAACAATATCAAATATTTGCCATTATATCGATGGTATTTGCAGGACTAACCTCTGTTATTGCAAAAGCGGGTTTAAAAAATGTGAGTAGCGATACAGGTCTTGCAGTTAGAACAATTTTTGTGTTTGTCTTTGTGTGGCTCAATATTTTTTTGTCCAACAATATGAAAGACTTTTCAAACTTAACTAAAAAAGATGTTTTGTTGTTGGGTATTTCCGCTCTAACTACTTCGCTTTCTTGGATATTCTATTACAAAGCCATAAAAGTTGGCAATGTTTCAGAAGTAGCACTGATTGATAAAGCAAGTATTCTAATGACAATTATTTTATCCGTTATCTTCTTAAACGAGCAGTTTACTTGGAAGATGGCATTGGGTTCTTGCTTAATTATTGGGGGCTTGTTGGTGCTAACCTTGAAATAAGAAGCAAAAAAAATAATCAAAAATAATTTCTAAATAAATTTTTATAACCTAATGTGAATAATTTAAATTAGCACCTAAATTAGCGCCTATAAATACAAAACCCTGCAAATCAATAATTTACAGGATTTTTTGTGGAGCAGGAGGGATTCGAACCCTCGTCCAAACAAGCAACACATAAGATTTCTACATGCTTATTCTGTTCTTGGTTTTCGTCGCAAAGCAGACAACAGACAGCCAACTTTGCGCTTAACTTCTAAAATTTTCGTGATTTGGCCGAAGTTTCCAAACCCTTATTTCCGCATTGCTATACCCCGGAATCAGACGTCGCGAAACAGAACTTCTGCGGGATATCTTGCTTCCTTACTATACTTCGGGAAAACGCTGAATCCTACTATAATTCAGATTAAGCTGCAAGAGCAAACTCTTGGTCGCCAGTTAAAATTGTGTAGCAAGGGATTAAAGAGATCGCGCCACGGTTCTCTGCATGCTTACTTACCCATTGGTCTTGCTGTCGAAACCAGTCTGCCCCGGATTTTGTAAGGGTGCAAAGATATGAAAAATTTATTCCAATCTGATGCAGATTGCTGCAGAGGTGCAATTGTTACAGATGGCTGCAATTGGTACATTGGTAAAAATTTGTTGCAGAATATTTCGTGGAAAGAATTATAAGCACAACCCTTTCACACAAACCCTCGAACTCGCAAAAGAACAAATCCTTCCCAAAAAAATTAACAAACTCAAAAAAGCAATTTCTAAAAATCTCTTAAAACACGTTAACTCCGGTTAAACTTTGAAAACCAATCCAAAAGAACTCTACTTTTAACAAAAAATATTGCCCGTGAAAAGAAAATTACTTTTTATAGCTCTTTTGGTGTGCTCTTTTTCAGTATTTTCCCAAGAATATATTTTCGGAAAGGTAAAATCAGAATTTGGTAACGAACTCTTCGAAACCGTTGTCATCAATACAAGAACTGATGAAAAAGTCCTTACCGACAAAGATGGGAATTACATGATTTATGCAAAACCAACCGATCAGCTTCGCTTTGTAAAAGGTGGCTACGAACGAACCGATGTTAAAATCACCATCCAAAATTATTCATCACCATTAAATGTTTCATTAAGCAAATCTCCTTTCATTATTCCCGAAGTGGAAATTGCATTTCATCCTACAGGAAATTTAAAAAAGGATTCGAGAGCATTGGATCAACCAAAAAAAGTAGTTGCGCTGAATTCATCATTAAACTCATATATGATGACTCCTTTAACGGAAGTTGCCCCAAAACTTTCCACACCATCTGCATTTGCGCCAAGAGATTTAAGAAGCGGACAAATGACTTTGATTGGAATAAATACGGAAAGTATTGTTTCAACAGTTTCAAAATTATTTGGAAAGAATAGAGAACAATTAACAACCGCCAATTACGCCGAAACGCAAGAATTTTATCGTAGAATAAAAAGCACGGTGGATCTAAGTTTCTACACTTCGCAAGGTTGGGACGAGGAAGAAATCGACCGGTTCCTGATTTATGCAGACCAAACTTATTCTTTGGCGAAGAAGTACCGAAACAATTTCAACATTTCCGCTATAAGTTTGGATATGAAATTGGCTTATAAAGAATACATCAAAACCAGAAAAGTGAGATCTTAATGATTCGGTTGCTTTTTATTGTTGCCTTTGTTGGAATCTCAATTTCCGCACAGCAAACGGTTTATGGGAAAATCACCGACGAAGAACAACATCCAATTCCTGCAACTTTGGTGATGAACATGAAAACTGGTTTTCAAGCCTATTCTGATTTGGAAGGAAATTTTTCCATCAATGGAAATTTTGGAGACGAAATAAGATTTGTGAGAAAAGGCTACGAAAGAGTTTCGCTTTTGTTCAATAATGAAAATCAGCGCTATGTTTCCATTACACTTTATCGATTTGCTGTTGCCATTGAGGAAGTGAAAATTGAGCAAGTGAAATTAACTGGAAATTTAGAAACCGATTCAAGAAATTTAACAAAAATCGACAAAGCTGAAATTCTAAATGCCGAAATCGGAGTTCCGAAACCTCCCGAAAAACCTCGTGAAACTCCACCACCAACGGTTAAAGAAGTTGGCGTTTTGCGATATGCTTTAAGCAATGTGATGAATTTTAATAATTTGTATAAAAATATTTCTGGAGACGCCCGAAGAATGCGAACTCAATACCGTTACGAAGATTTGCAAAACAATATTCTTTGGATTAGAAAGCGTTTAGACGATGATTATTTCACCGATGCTGGAATTCCAGAAAAGAAAATTTCGGAATTTATAGCTTTCTCTTTTCATGAAAACCCACAAATTGTGACCGCGATAAAAGCTAAAAACTTAACTAAAGCAATGTTCTTGATGGAAGAAAAGATGCCAATTTATTTGGAAAGACTAAAAGTTAAATAAATCATAACAAAACGTTAATAAAATCATAAAATTTGGAACAGGATTTGATACAATAATTTCGGTAACAAAAAGTTATTAATTAAAACACACTCATCTTCTTATGAACAAAAACATTATCGCGATTGCGATTGCTGCCCTTGGTTTTATCATCGGTTTAGCTTTCTTAGGAAACTCCATCAAAAACCGTAACAAATCCGAAAACACCATTTCGGTAACAGGATTGGGAACGAAAAAATTTACTTCAGATTTAATCAATTGGAGCGGAACTTTCTCCCGAAACAGTTTCGAACTAAAATCTGCTTATGACCAACTTGCAAACGACAAAAAAATCATTGAAAATTACTTGACTTCCAAAGGAATTCCAAAAAATGAAATCGTGTTTTCCGCCGTAGATATTCAGAAGCAATTCAATTATGGAAGTGATGCAAACGGAAGAAGCATCCAAACTTTCTCGGGTTATCAACTTTCACAAACCATTTCCATCGACAGTAAAGATGTCGCAAAGATTGAGAATTTATCAAGAAATATCACCGAAATCATTAATTTGGGTATTGAATTCACTTCTTCGCCACCAAGTTATTTTTACTCCAAATTGGCGGATGTGAAACACCAAATGATTGCAGATGCGACGAAAGATGCCAAACAAAGAGCAGAAAAAATTGCCGAAAATGCAGGAAGTTCACTCGGGAAATTGAAAAAAGCAACAATGGGAATCACCCAAATCACCGCGCCGAATTCAACGGAAGAATATTCTTACGGCGGAACTTTCAATACTTCTTCCAAAGACAAAGAAGCGAGTATTACGATTAAGTTGGAATATCAAGTGGATTAACATAAGCAATTGGCAATCAATAATATTATATTGCTGATTACTCATTAACAATACACCACATCATAAATTTCTTCCTTAATCCAGTCCGTTTTTTCGGGATTCCAATTGGCAAGAAGCCATAGATTTAAGGAATTTTTACCTTCTTCATAACAAGGCTGCACATAGGTTTCGTCAATAATGGCGAAACCATTTTTTTGGTAGAAAGCAATTCTTCTTTTGGCATTTTCATCCAAATTTTCAGGTTCAGCTTCTAAAACGATATGAGAATAATTTTTGAATAGATGTGTAATAATTTCCGAACCGAACTTTAAACTTCTGAACTCAGAAAAAACCTCGAAATGTTCGACGAATACAAAGTTAGTGAGTTCCCAAGAAATGATGTAACCAATGTTTTTCAACTCATGCAGGATTGAAAATACCTTCACTTTTGGGTTTGAAAAAAGTTGACGAAACTGATTTTCGCTTCGTCTTTCATCTTCAGGGAAAGTTTGACAATAAGAATCGAAAATTTCCTTTGCACGAAAATCGTCGTAAGAAGTAACCTGTAAATATTCCATAATTCATGAGTAATAAGTAATGAGCAATAAGTAATTTTTCTTGCTCAATCAATTATTACGCCGTAACATTTTACAGGTCGAAAACACTTGGTCTTCTCGTGATAAACATATCCTTAATCCAAAGCGTAAAAGCGAGTCCGAGATAAATCAGAAAGAAAACTCCTACCGTCGCAAAAGTAGAGTAGATGAAAAATACGCGAAGTTTCGACACGGGAATTCCAAGTTTTGCGCCCATTCTTGTGAGAACGCCGAACCATTGTCTTTCCATTTTGTGCCGTAAATTGTTGAGCATTTTTTTGTTTTTTTTTTGGAAGTTCAAAGATAAGGAAATTGTATAATTTTAAAGTTTGAAGTCGAAGATCGATTTCTCGCCATCTTCGATGGCTCGAAAACACAGGCTTTTCTACAAAAACGTTTGGGAATTGGCGCGGCGAAGCCGCGCCAATTCCTAAACGTCCCAAAAAAAGGGGAAGGATGTCATTCCGAGCGAAGCGAGGAATCTTAAATAATTAAAATTCTTCGAGTTCAGGACAAATCACGATTTGTCCCTACCGTTTTGCTGACATATAAAACACAACTTCACCGCCATTCGCAATATCAGAATGTTTCAAAACATGATTCTTAACTTCTTTCCCATTTACCAAAATTTTGGATACATACACATTTTTCTCCGACTGATTTTCAGTTTTAATGTTTAAAACTTTTCCGTTTTCCAAATTGATTTTTGCTGATTTCACGATCGGCGAACCGAATTGATATTCATCTGAACCGGGCAAAACAGGATAAAATCCCATTGCTGAAAAAATATACCAAGCCGACATTTGTCCTGCATCGTCATTTCCGCAAAGTCCGTCTTCACCGTCGGAATACATTTTCCGCATAATCATTCGAACTCTTTCTTGAGTTTTCCAGGCATCATTCGTCCAATTGTACAGATACGGAATGTGATGTCCAGGTTCGTTTCCGTGAACATAATTTCCGATGATTCCGTCTCGCGTGATATCTTCGTTTTTTTCAATGTATTTATCGGCTATTTCTGTGGTGAAAATTTCATCGAGATGTTTTGAAAACTTGTTTTTTCCGCCCATCATTTTGATCATTTCGGGAACATTTTGTGGAACGTAAAGCCCGTAATTAAAAGCATTTCCCTCAATAAATCCTTGTCCGTGCGTATCCATCGGATCAAATTCAGTTTTGAAAGTTCCATCAGAAAGTTTCGGATGCATAAATCCTGATCTGGAATTATAGACATTTTTATAATTCTCGCTTCGTTTCAAATACTCATTTTCCACATTTTTATCGCCAGATTTTTTTGCAATTTGCGCGATACACCAGTCGTCATAAGCATATTCCAAAGTTTTTGAAACGGAAGAACCGCTTTTATCTTCAGGAACGTAACCATATTTTAAATAATCACCGATTCCGTCGTAATATTTCAGGTTGGATGAAGTAATGCTTGCATTCAGCATGGTTTTTAAATCAGCGTCTGTACTATTTTTTGCGACGGCATCTGCAAGAACGGAAACCGAGTGATAACCAATCATACACCAATTTTCATTGGCGTAATGCGACCAAATTGGCAAAGCTTTATGTACGCTGTGTCGCGCATGAGAAAGCATTGATTTGATGAAATCATTATTTCTCTTTGGCTGAATGATGTTGTACAAAGGGTGCAACGCTCGATAAGTGTCCCAAAGTGAAAAAATCGTGTAGTTGGTATAATCTTTTGCGTTGTGGATGTTTTGGTCGATGTCGAGGTATTTTCCATCCACATCTTGGTAAAGAATCGGCGACATCATCGTGTGGTAAAGCGAAGTGTAGAAAGTTCTTTTGTCATTTTCAGTTAAAGTTTCCACCTCGATTTTGGAAAGTTCTTTTTCCCATTTTGCTTCGCTTTCTCTTTTGGTTTTGTCGAAATCCCAATGCGGAATTTCTGCTTCTAAATTTTTTAAAGCACCATTTGTCGAAGTATTTGATAAAGCGAACTTCACCAAAATCTGTTCATTCTCATTCGTGTCAAAATCAAAATAAGCGCGGATTTGTCTTCCCGCGAATTCAGGAAAATTTTCATTTTCGTTGAATTTTCTGTAAAACCCGTTGTATTCTACTTTTTCGTAACGTTTTCTGCCATAATTTTTAAAAGGTTTGGAAAATTTCATCGCGAAAAATACTTTCTTCGTTCTCGCCCAACCTGTGGTTTCTCGATATCCAGTCACGGTTTGGTTATCCTCAACTCGAACAAAAGTCCACACATTTTTAGAATCATAATTGTAAATATTCGACATTAAATCCAAAATGATGTGCGATTCTGAAGATTTTGGAAAGGTATAACGATGAAAACCAACCCTGTCTGAAGCAGTGAGTTCGGCTTTAATTCCATAATCATCAAGCATCACCTCATAAAATCCCGGACTTGCTTTTTCTGTATTTTTTGAAAATTGAGAGTGATATCCGCTTTTTGGAACTTCTGCTTTTCCAGGTTCTAAATTTAGTTTTCCGTTGGTCGGCATCATCAAAAAATCTCCCAAATCCGAATGACCAACTCCGCTGAAATGCGTGTGAGAAAATCCAAAAATTGTTTTGTCATCATATTGATAACCAGAACAATATCGGTAGGTTTCAGGATTGTATTTTCCGTCAATTGCATATGGAACCTGGTTGGTTTCGGGTGAAAGTTGCACCATTCCAAAGGGTGCAGTAGCTCCAGGAAAAGTGTGCCCCATGTTTTTTGTTCCCACGAAAGGATTCACGTAGGAAGTAAGTTTTTGTGAATTAGACATTAGAAAAAGGAACAAGGAGAGAAGTGAAAAGAAATTTTTCATGGTGAAAATTTAATCAAAATTAGGAAAACAGATTGTTAAATTTTTTGTTTTACCGTAAAAGTCTCAAAAGTTTTATCTTTAGAGATGAATAATTATGCTCAAATTAAATTCGCAAAATGACTTCTTCCATTTCAAAGTTTTGCAGACTTTGTAAATCTGACACGTTTTTATTCTTTTGTGACTTTTGCGGTAAAAGTTTTTATTTCGCCTTCAACAAATTAATAGAAACCGTTGCCAATTCAGAGTTCGGGTATTTTTTGAACAGTTCTTTATCCACTTCTAGTCCCACTTCATTGCATATTTTATGGAATACCTCTACTTCAACAATGTATTGGTCTGAAAATCCGTGCGTTGCATCATAAGCAGTTGCGGGAGTTTCGCCCAAATGTTTCGCGGTGATTTCGGGTTTTAAAGTGTGAAGTTCGATGACTAAAAGTCCGTTCTTTTTGATGTAAGGAAGCCAAAGTTGAAGATGTTCTTTCAAGTTTTCTTCCACCAGTTTGTTGGGAATTCTTTCTCCACGAAAAGCGAAAGCTCCTGTTGAAGACGAAACTCTCTCAGGATTCATGTTTTCAGGGTTTTTCCAGATTCGGTTGTGGTCGAGGAAAGTTCTGATGTTTACCAAATCTCCTAAATTAATGTCGTAATTTTCCTTTAAGTCTTTCGCAAGAAGTTCAGGATTTCCGATGTCGCCCCAAATTACTTTCGCCCAAATATCGTTGTTGATGAGGTTTGCTCGAGTAACGTTCAGCGCGGCTTGGTTAAAATCTGCACCAACTAAAAACAGCGGATAATCTTCAAGCATTTTTCCTCTTAAAGTGTGTCGCTCAACAGTTTCAAAAATATGCTGAATAAATGCGCCGTTTCCACAACCCATGTCTAGAATTCCTTTTGGCTGAAGATGAATCGGCTGATTGAAAATTGAAATAATAAAATCAGTAACCACTTTAAAATAAGTAGAATGTGCACCGCCACTTCCCCAAACGTTCATTTTTCTGTCCACATGAATTTCGTCTTCACTTTCGCTGATTTGTCGAAGTTTTGTCGGATTTCCGAAAAGTAAATCGTCCATTCTATTAAACATGGGAAGATAAGAAACGGTAACTCCGTACGAAGCGGCTCGTCTCGCGAAATACAGTCCGTTTTCCGTAAATTTGAAGTTTTTCCCGTTTTTGCTGAACCAACCTAAGTCGGTGAGAAAGTCTAAAATCTTTTCAAAATTTTCAGGATTTTTATGGAATTCCGCTGCCTGGAAAGAAGTCTCCATGAAATATTTGTGGAACATTCCGCGCATTCCCAACTGAACGATGACGGGCGAAACCAAACAACCTTCAATATGTTTTAAAATTTGAAGAAAAACTTCCTTTTCAGTATCATCGGAAGGAATTTCAAAACCAAAATTATTTTTAAAATCATCGAACAAATGAAGGAAATTTTCGAATGAACCGTGTTCAAACTTCTGAAAAATGGGATTCGTGGATTCCTTTAAATAAGGAATTACTTTGTCGTAAAGCGAAATGTATTTCAGTAAAAATTCTGTTTTAGAATTTGATTTTAAAGAAACCTCGTCGATGTCATCATTAATTTCATATTCTAAAAAACCTTGTGAGGCGAGCATTCGAAGTGCAACGTTGAGGTAACCTTGATTGCTTTCTACCTTCTCTGAAATTTGGTTTAAGGTAATTTCTTCCGACTCAAAAATAAGCTGCGTGATTCCTTTATGGTGTAAAGATGCTGCAACAGGTGCCGTTACAATTCCGTCGAGGTGGCGGAAAATTGAACTTCGAAGTTCTTTTTTATCCATGAAAATTTTAGGTTGGTTGTCTTGATAAATATAGTAAATTTTGGAAAAGCGTTTTTCCATGTAAATTTTCTTGAAAATAATTTGCTGTTAAAAAATAAATCATAACTTTGCAGTTCAAAGTACTTTTATGGAATCAAAAAATTATCACGAAGACTTGTCGCACATTCGGCAAATGATGGAAAAAAGTTCCCGATTTATTTCTTTGAGCGGACTTTCAGGAGTATTTGCAGGATTGGTTGCTTTAGTTGGAGCAATCTATGTTTATTATGTGTTTCAAAGAGAGGGTATAAATTATTTTGATGGCGACCGAAATGTTTTTAACCAAGATTTGGTGAAAGAACTCATCTTGATTGGAACGGTAATATTGATTCTCGCCATACTTTCTGGATATTTTTTCACCGCAAAAAAGAGCAAAGAGAAAAACCTGAAAGTTTGGGATAAAACCACAAAAAGATTACTTTTCAACTTCTCAATTCCTTTAGTTACAGGTGGATTATTTTGTCTCGGTTTGCTTTACCATCAACTTTTCGTCATGATTGCACCATCAACTTTAATTTTTTACGGGTTGGCTTTGGTGAATGCGGAAAAATATACTTTAACCGATGTAAAATATTTGGGCTATTGTGAAATTGTTTTAGGATTGCTCTCCTTCTTTTTTCTTGGATGGGGATTGATTTTCTGGGCGGTTGGATTTGGAGTTTTGCACGTGGTGTATGGATTAGTGATGCATAGAAAGTATAAATAGCTGGAAGCTGGATGCTGGAAGCAGGAATTCTAAACTTGAAACCTGAAACCTGAAACAAAAAATTATGATATCTCAACTCAACAAAGAATTCGAAAGCCGTGTAAGATTGGGCATCATGTCTGTTCTGATGGTAAATGATTGGGTTGATTTCACGGAGATGAAAAACCTGTTGGAAATCACCGACGGCAATTTGGCGAGTCACAGTTCGGCTTTGGAAAAATCGAATTTCATTGAAGTGAAAAAAGAATTTGTTGGAAAAAAACCGAAAACTTCTTATCGTGTAACTCAGATTGGAAGAAAAGCTTTTGAAGAACATTTGTCGGCTTTGGAAAAATTGATTGGAAAATAAAAAAAGAGCCAAGAGCCAAGTGGAATTAGTTGTTTCCTCGGAATGTCTTAATAAAAATGAAAGAAGAATTATCAGGAGCGGGTTTTAACCCGTTCAAAAAACCAGATTAAACAAACTGGCTTTAGCCAAAACTTAGAAAAGGTGCACTCCTTTAATTTTTTGAAAATTAACTTTGAAACTCAAAGAACTTTATAATAATTAAATTTAAATACAATGATTACACAAACACAAAGAACAATCGCGATTTTCTCAGTTCCATTGGTGTTACTCTCCATTCCATTTGTGGCAATGAGGTTTACAGACGAAGTAAATTGGTCACTTTTTGATTTTCTCATCATGGGATTTTTGCTTTTTTCTGCAGCATTTGCGGTTGAGCTCGTATTAAGAATGGAGAAAAGAATAAAATTCCGAATCATGTATGCGGCGTTGATTCTCATCGTTTTGTTTCTGATTTGGGCGGAACTTGCGGTTGGAATTTTCGGGACAGTTTTTTCGGGGAATTAGTTTTTTATGAGCAACCTTGACAAGGTATTAATCATCAAGCAAAATGAAACAAATTCAAATCATATCAAACTCAGATAAAATCATGAAAAATCATCAACTCATCCTCCTCACAACTGTCCTTTTCATCACGCTTTTTTATGGCGAAACGATGGGACTCAATTTCGGAATTTTAGGAATTGCGTATGCTTTAATTACGCTTTTCAAAACTCCTGAAGGAAATAGAACTAGAACCTTTCTTATTCTTTTTGTAACCACCGTTTTGTCGAGCATTGCTTTTGGTTGGTACGGCGATTTTGTGTCGTTTCTAGCGGTTTTTACTTCTGCGTTTTTATTGGCGTTTAAATCGAAAAATCGCGATTTGAAATCAATTTTTGTCATACCCGTTTTTGTGGTGAACTTCATCACTTTTCCTTATCGCTTTTTCAAATTTGATGAGTGGTTGCCGAAAAGAAACACATCAGGAACTTTACAAAAACTGATTTCTGTGATCTTAATTCCCGCATTTTTTATCATCATTTTCTTCGCGGTTTATTCTGCGGGGAGCGAACATTTTTCCAAGCTTTTTATCGATTTCCATTTTGAGTTTAATTTTTGGGAATTTTTTGTGTTGGGTTGTTTAGGATTTTTTATCGCCTTTAATTATTGGAATTTCAAAATTGACCATTTTGTTTTCGGTTGGAATCATGATTTGAAAAACGATTTCCTGAACGAAGATAAAATTCAGAAACCGACCTATTCTTTTTTGGATTTGGATTCAGAGCGAAAGAGTGGAGTGGTTTCATTGTTGGCATTAAATATTTTGCTGCTGATTTTCATTGTTACGTTTAATTATGAACAGTTCATCGAAATTCCGAAAACGCCGAACCAGCTTTCCACCGAAACTCATGACCGAGTAAATGCGGTGATTATATCTATTGTAATGGCGATTGGAGTCATCATGTTCTATTTTAAAGGAAGTTTCAACTTTGATAAAAATGCAAAATCGCTGAAATTTTTAGCAAAAACCTGGATGGTTTTAAATGCAGTTTTGGTGATTTCCGCCTTTGCAAAAAACTCTGAATACATTATCAGTTATGGTCTGACTTACAAACGACTGGGAGTTTACGCTTTCTTGATTTTGTCAATAATTGGACTCATTTTAACCTTCCTAAAAATTCAAAAAGAAAAGACCAATGCCTTTCTTTTCAATCACATGGTTTGGTATTTTTATGGAACAATCTTGGTTTGCAGTTTTATTAATTGGGGAAGTTTGGCGACCAGTTATAATATCAAAAACAGCAAAGGAAACTTTGAGTATTTGCGTTCTTTAAACTTTAATGATGAACTTCTTTATCAGAAATTTCCAAATGAAATGAACATGACGACGGATTTTGAAAATTTAAGAAGAGAACAAGATAAGCCATTCCTCTCCAAAATCATTTATTATCAAACGCTTAAATAAAATGAAAAAGTTATTGTTCCTCATTCCATTGCTTCTATTTTCATGCAAAAAAGAAGCAGCCGTTGAAATTTTAAACTCCGATTCCTTGATTTCCACTGACCAAAATACAGTGGTAAACAAAAAAGATACTTTAGCTCTAAACGATTCCAATTCTTTAGAAAAACCTAAAGTTGAAGCTGCAAAAGCTAATTCTGAATCTAGAGTTTTGGAAGGTAACAAAATCATTCAAACAATCGATGCATCAAAAATTCCAATTTCAATTAATGAGGAATTCACAAATGATGACCAACAACTCATCATTAAAGTCGAAAATTTTAAAGGTTCAAAAATTACAGGAAATATAGTGCCCCAAAATGAGATGATGAACATCCGTTTCAACCAAATAAAACTTGCCGACGGCGCATTCGATGGACCTTTCGGAAGAGATATTTCCTACGTCATCAAAAAATCAGGTAAAATTTGGCTCTTGATTTCTAAAAGCAATATGGCGTCCGAAAAAGCAACGGGTAAATTCACCGTATCGTTGAAATAGAGCGTGATTTGGCTCGCTCCCAGAATTATTGGTTATTAATTTTTCATTCTTAATTGAAGAGTTGGTACAATTTCTGAATAAACGATTGCAATTAAAATATTTACTATGAAAAATTTATTTTTATCTGCAGTAGTTGCCACGGCAACTTTGGCGAGCTGTTCTACAGTTTCATCGATTTTACAGAATACTTTTCCGTATAACGCAAACATTTTGGTAACATCGGGCTCACCTGCAAACACCACATTGTCGAATGTTTCGGCGGCGCAAAGCATCAATCAGTTAACAGGAGCGGGAGCAAATGTTCGCGACATACGAGTTTCTAATGCAACGATTTCCGTTGGTTCAGGAAGCAGCGTCGGGATTTTCAAATCTGTGAAAGTGTATTTGTCAAACAACGGAAGCAACGAAGTTTTAGTGGCTTCACGAGAAAATATTCCTGATAACGTGGGAACTTCACTTGCCTTGGATTTGAACACTTCATCAACTTTGGATAATATTATGAAATCGGGTGCGGTTCAGCAAAGATTGGTGTATGTGTTGAAACAATCTCCAACTTCTGATATTTCTGTGAGAACTTCATTGAATTTTAGCAGTGTGCCAAATACGAATCCATAGTGGAGGAGTTTAGAATAGAAAAAAAATCGTCAAATTAGTTTTGGCGATTTTTTTTAATTTTTTTTTCGTTTATTTTTTACTGAACTTTTTCTTCATAAACTTCTTTTTCCAAGGGTTTTATTTCTCCGATTCCATAAAGTTCACTTTTTGTAATCGTCATGTTATCAAGCATATCGACGAAATTTTTATAATTTGAATCTTCGGCTGGTTTGATGATAACGGTGAAAATTTCAGGTTTTGGAGCTTTCTTTTTCGCTTCTGAAATAAGTTTTGCAATTTCAGAACCTTTGAAAGTGGTTTCTCTTAAGACGTCTTTATTTAAATCTTTTGCTTCGGCTTGATAATAGAAAACTCGGTTTTCTTTACCCATGATCAACGTAATCTGATTTCTAAAATCCACTACATTTTCATTGATAATGGGAGGTTTTGGTGGATAACTTAAATCCATCACATTCGGTTTGGTAAAATTTGTGGTGAACATAAAAAAGGTAATCAACAAAAATCCCAAATCAACCATCGGTGTCATATCTACTCGGATTTGACTTTTCTTTGAAAGCGATTTCTTTTCGCCTTTCGAATCTTTTAGAGCAAGATTTTCCATAATTAAAATTTTAGGGAATTGAACAAAATTGAAAAATTATTTAAAACTTATTAAACAATTAAAATTTTATCATCAATATTTATACCTTGTTTTTAAAATTATTATGGATTTGATAATTTTTTTAAATGCTGCACACAAAAAAATCCCGAAAGTCTTTCAACCATCGGGATTTGTATTATTCATTACTGATTGCTCATTGCTTATTCTTAAAAAAGTCAATTCCGCATTTCAAGAAATTTTTAAATTCCTCTTTCGGCATATAACCAGAAACAGGATGATTAATCACTTTTCCATCAGGCGTTACCAAAACGTAATGCGGTTGAGAGTTATTATTAAAGTTGACTTGTTGAAACAAGGACCATTTGTCGCCAATAGTTTTGATTTTTTTCTTCTGTCCATTTCCCATATCCACAGAAGTCTGCTCGTTTTCAGGCAGTTCCTCCTTATCATCAACATAAAGTGAGGCGAGAACCACGTCGTTTTGAAGCATGGGCAAAATATCGGGTTCGCTCCATACGAATTCTTCCATTTTACGGCAGTTTTCACAACCATAACCTGTGAAATCGATGAGTAAAGGTTTGTTTTCCTTTTTGGCAATTTCTATCGCTTCAAAATAATCGTGAGAAGGATGCATTCCGAGAATTCCGTCTTTTTCGTTGTGGAGATAACTCACGTTGATCGGTGGCAAAATTCCGCTTAAATGCTGAAGTTTTGGTCTTTCTGCGGGAAATAATCCTTGAATTAAATAAATGATAAATCCAATTCCTAGTACTCCGAAAAGTTTTCTTGTCAGCGAAATTTTCGGGTTTTTGTCATCATGCGGAAATCTGATTTTCCCGAATAAATAAAGGACTAAACCAATCGTAATTAAAATCCACAAAACGATGAATAATTCTCTTTTCAAGAAAAATGTTTTGGAAACCAAGTCAGCTTTTGATAAGAATTTCAAAGCCAGTCCCAATTCGATGAAACCTAAAACCACTTTCACGGTGTTCATCCAGCCTCCAGATTTTGGCAAACTTTGTAAAGCTTGTGGAAATAACGCTAAAAGTCCGAAAACAATCGCCCAACTCAAGCCAAATCCTGCCAAAGCAAAAGTGAGCAACATCGGAACGTTTGCAGAACCCGTAACGGCGCTTCCCAACAAACTTCCCAAAATTGGTCCTGTACAGGAAAATGAAACGATGACCAAAGTCAACGCCATGAAAAATATTCCGATTATTCCGCCTGCTTCTTCGGCTTTTGAAGATTTGTTGGCAATGGAACTCGGTAAAGTGATGTCGTAATATCCGAAGAAACTTCCCGCAAAAAATAGAAATATCACAAAGAAGAAAATATTTAGCCAAACTGAAGTGGAGATTTGGTTGAAAATATTTCCCGCAATTCCATCAATAATATGAAACGGAACGGAAAGCAAAACGAAAATAATCAGGATGAAAAATCCATAAATAATGGCGTCACGTTTTCCTTTTGCTTTGTCTTTCGATCCTTTTGTAAAGAACGAAACCGTCAAAGGAATCATCGGGAAAACGCATGGAGTAAGCAATGCGATTAATCCGCCGAAAAATCCGAGAAGTAGATACGTCCAAAAATTTTCATTGTTTTTTTGTTTGGCGACACCGCAATCCGTCAACGGATTTTCATGGTCGATGGAAGAAATTTTTAATCCTTCTTGTTTTGCTTGAATCGTCGGAGTAGCTGTTGCCGCAATGGTTTCAGTTGGATTTGTTATGACAGAATCATTTGTTGCAATGGTTTGTGTAGGAGTATCATCTTTTGTCACAACAGCAGTTCCTGCAGAAGTTGGAACCACTTTTTGCTCAAATTCTAAAGTATTGGGAGCTAGACAAACTCGGTCGTCACAAGTTTGATAGGTGATTTCTGCAACAACATTTGCAGGTTTGGAATTGTTTTTAAGTTTGAATTTTTGTTTAAATAAAACCAAATCAGAATAATACACGATTTGTGCACCGAAAGCTTCAGAAAATTCGTCATGTTTTTTTCCGACTTCCACCACTTTTCCGATGAGGTCGATTCCATCTTTTGATTTTAATTTCATTTCGGTAGGAATTCCCGAATCAGGCGGCAAATCTTTCGAGTAAATATGCCAATTTTTATCGATGGTTGCCGTGAGAACTGCTTCGTATTCGTTATTAGGAAGCGAATTGATGTTGTATTTGAATTTTACGGGGTCCTTGATCTGCGCCGAAATTCCTTGAAAAAGAAACAGCAGAATAAGAATTAGAAAACTTTTGAATTTCATTTTTTACTTTATTTATTTTTTCTGCCACATAGGCACATAGGAAACATAGTTTTATGCGCAATTCTATGTGCCTATGTGGCTTAATATTTCAGTTTGATTAAGATTTGTATTTTTTATTTTTTGCCACATAGGCACATATGAAACATAGTTTTATGCGCAATTCTACGTGCCTATGTGGCTTAATATTTTAGTTTGATTAAGATTTATACATTTATTTTTGCCATATAGAAACATAGAAAAGAAAGTGTTATGCGCAGTTTTATGTGCTTATATGTCTTTAATATTTCAGTTTGATTAAGATTTTTATTTTTTATTTTTTGCCACATAGGCACATAGGAAACATAGTTTTATGCGCAATTCTACGTGCCTATGTGGCTTAATATTTTAGTTTGATTAAGATTTATACATTTATTTTTGCAATATAAACATAGAAAAGATAGTTTTATGAGCAATTCTATGTGACTATGTGGCTTAATATTTTAGTTTGATTAAGATTTGTATTTTATATTTTTTGCCACATAGGCACATAGAAAACATAGTTTTATGAGCAATTCTATGTGACTATGTGGCTTTAAATCTTCATTCTAATCAAACAAAATATTTAATTATTTTTAAATTTTTTCACAACAATTGCTGATAATATTTGCTTAAAAATGTTTTTTGACCTTCCTTGAAAATATTAGTTACATTAAAATTGACAAGAATTGCTTTTGGTGTCTTCAACAGATTCATATAATTCAAGGTTTGTGCGGTGTGAATATCATGTAAATCAGCAACCGACTTCACTTCCAGAACAATGCATCCTTCTATCAAAAAATCACATCTTAAATCGCAATCCAAGTCTTTACCTTTATAATCAACATGAATATTGAATTCAGATTCGTAATTAATCTCTTGAATTTTAAATTCTTCTTGCAGTGCTTTTATATAAATTTTCTCTAATAATCCCGGTCCCAAAATTCTATGAACTTCAATACAGCAACCAATTATTTTATAGGTAAGATCTGTGATATATTTTTGAGTCATAATGTTTAAGTCAGCAAAGTATTTCTATTTTACTTTTATTTTTAGAATCGCTAAAATAAGGATTCTCATTTACTTTTCCTTTCTTTTCGAGCATAAAATTTCGTCGCGTGTGATTTTGATTTCGTGGGTTTTGCTTCTGAAAAACTTTCCGTTTTCAGCAGAAATTACCTTGCCAATTTCATCACCCGAAAATCCAAATTTTCTGATGATTTCGGTGATGATGAACGGTTCTTTTGACAATAATTTCTTTCGATTTAAAAGTGTTTCGACTTTATCTTCTTTAAGTATAATGTCGCTAAAAGCATTTTCAATGGAACTTTGAATAAAATTGTTAGCATCATTTAAATAGGAAAGAGAATCTTTAAATCCATTTAAAAAATTTGTAGAAACTGCAGTGATTTCGGGAATGATTTTGTTCCTAATTTCATTTCTCAAGTAATCATTTTTTTGATTCGATAAATCCTCCTGAAATTCAATCTTGTTTTCCTTTGCAAAAGCATAAATTTCCTCTTTGGAAAAATTCAGAAGCGGTCGAATGATTTTATTATCGTTGGATGGAATTCCGCTCAAACCCTTAATTCCTGAACCCCGTGAAAGATTGATGAGAAAAGTTTCCAACTCGTCATTCAAATGATGTGCAGTGACGATATAATCTAAATTTTCTTCCTTTAAAATCTTAAAAAAGAAATCATACCGCAAATTTCTCGCCCAAAGTTGGATGGAGTTTTCAGGCTTTTTATCCTTTTCCGAAACTGGGTATAAATGGAATTTAATATTGTTTTTAAAGCAAAAATCTTCAACCAATTTTTGGTCTGAATCTGAATCTTCACCACGAAGTTTATAGTTAATGTGGGCTATTTCAAATTTCAAATTACAAATCTCAAATAGCGATGCAAGTACCATCGAATCAACTCCGCCACTTGCTGCCAAAAGAAATTTTCTCTGTTCAAAATTATTGAGCAGTTTCTTGATAGATTGCAGAAATAGTTCTGAAGTAATCAAATTTTAAGGAATATTTAGCAAAGATAATTCTTCTCTTTTAAAATGAAATCTCTATTTTTGGCTGAATTATAAACAGAATCGATATGAAAATGGGAAAAATTTTAGCCGTTTTGGTAATGGCAATCACTTTAACTTCTTGCGTGAGTAAGAAGCAGTTCGACGCGATGAAAATTAATTATGACCAATGCATCACCAATATTGGCGAAAGACAGCGTGAAATTCAGGATTTGAAGGCAACCAACGCAGGTTTGTCAAGCGAAAACAGTCTTTTGAAAGACCAAAACAACGCTTTAAAATCGTCACTTGACGCATGTTTGGCAAATCAAGGAAAAGGTTCGGCCAATATTGATAAGTTGATTGGCGAAATCAATTCTTCCAACAAATACATCAAACAGCTGATTTCTACGAATGCGAAAAACGACAGCTTGAATTTGGCATTATCAAACCGATTGAAAAGATCGTTGGATAATGTGGCGGATCAAGATGTTCAGGTAAAAGTTTTGAAAGGAGTGGTGATGATTTCGTTATCCGACAAAATGCTTTATAAGACAGGCGATTACAACGTTTTACCTCAAGCTCAAGAAGTTTTGGGTAAAGTGGCTAAAGTGATTAATGATTACGACACTTATTCCGTATTAATCGAAGGAAATACCGATAATGTTCCGTTGAATTCTTCAAGTTTACCGAAAGACAATTGGGATCTTTCTGCATTGAGAGCAACTTCGATGGCGAAAATTCTCCAAACTCAATTTGGTGTAAATCCCAACAGAATTACTGCAGGAGGACGTAGCGAATACAACCCGAAAACAACCAACGCATCCGTTTCGGGAAGAGCTGAAAACAGAAGAACAGAAATCATCATCATGCCAAAACTCGACGAGTTCATGAAGTTGATGGATATTGCTCCGGTGAAAAATTAATTTAGCATTGTTAACTTCAAGCGCTAACAACGCTCCAAATAACTCGCAGATTTGGCGGATTTAGCAGATGATAAAATCTGCGTCATCTGCAAAATCTGCGAGATTTTTATTTATTTTTGAAAAATATCATACATTTTACATCCAGCATCCAACATATAACATCCAACATTTTATGAGTTTTTTCGAAGAAAATTGTCCCGAAATGGACCGCTATTTAGAAACCCACGCTTCTTCCGAACCTGAAATTTTGAAACGTTTGCGAAAGGAGACCTTTCAGAAAACCACGCAACCACACATGATTTCGGGATATCAACAAGGAAGATTATTGTCGATAATCTCTAAAATGATTCGTCCAAAAAACGTTTTGGAAATCGGGACTTTCACAGGTTATGCAACACTTTGTTTAGCGGAAGGTTTAAGTAAAGACGGAAAAATCACGACTTTGGATGTGAATGAAGAACTCGCCTATCTGCCGAAAAAATATTTTGCTGAAAGTGAGTTTTCCAATCAGATTAATTTTAAACTTCAGGACGCGAAAGAATTTTTAAAGGAAGCGGATGAAACTTTTGACCTTGTTTTCATCGATGCAGACAAAGAAAATTATGTTGAATATTTCACTTTAATCAAGCCAAAATTACAATCGGGTTCAGTTGTTTTGTTCGATAACGTTCTTTGGTACGGAAAAGTTTTGGAAGAAAATCCGAAACAAAAATCTACCCAAAAAATCAAGGAATTAAATGATAGGATTGCAAACGACGAAGATTTTGAAAATCTTATTTTACCTTTGCGCGACGGTGTGAATTTGCTGCGAAAACTGTAGGAACAAATCGTGATTTGTCCGAAGTTGGCACAATTTAACCTCGTAACACGCATCTCGTAACACGTAACTCGTATGAACAAAGCAATCTGCGCCGTTTCAGTCGCACCAATTCGGGCACAACATTCTCATCAGTCGGAAATGACTTCCCAACTTTTGTATGGCGAAAGTCTTGAAATTATTGAAATTGAGGAAAATTTTTCTAAAATAAAGATGGATTTTGATGGTTATGAAGGTTGGGTTGATTCCAGGCAGATTTCCAAGATTTCGGCTGAAGAATTTGAAAACAGAAGAACCGAAATTATTTCAAAGCCTTTTGGAATTTATGATGTAAAAGGAGGAAAAAATTTGCTTTCTATGGGAAGTGAACTGAATTCTGAAACTGAAAAATGCACTGAAACTATACATAATGAAAGCATCGCCGAAACCGCAAAACATTTTTTAAACGTTCCTTATTTATGGAGCGGTAGAAGTTTTTTCGGCATTGATTGCAGTGGATTTGTGCAGTTGGTTTATAAAGTCCACGGAATTTCATTGCCGAGGGAAGCTCGCGAACAATCTGAAATGGGTCAGGTTTTAGATTTCATCGAGGAAAGTGAAGCGGGAGATTTGGCGTTTTTTGAAAACTCAGATGGAATTATTTCGCATGTCGGAATCATGTTGGAAGACCAAAAAATTATTCACGCTTACGGAAAAGTTCGGATTGATTCGCTAGATTCGGCGGGAATTTATAATGCCGATCTGAAAAAACATACGCATAAGTTGAGGTTTGTGAAGAGTTTGAGGGTTTGAGGTTTTTTTAAGTACAACTATTTTTACTTAAATAGAAATCTTTTTTATCTTTATGAATTGAACTTCTATGGGTTATTAAATCATGTTAAAAAACATTTCATTTTTTCTAAAGCTATCTTCATTTTTCCTTTTAGTTTTTATTTGGGTTTATACCATGATTACTTACGGAAAGCTTCCTGAAACTGTTCCCATTCATTTTGGTTTAGATGGAAAAGCAGATGGTTTTGGTTCGAAAAACACCAATTGGTTTTTAGCGGGGATTTCGAGTGCAATCTTTATTTTAATGATGTACCTTTCACAAAATCCAAATGCTCCTGGATTGAATATTCCTGAAAATCTGAAAAAAGATCCTGCAATTTCGGAATTTGTGGTGAGTATTTTGTGTGTTTTGACTATGTTTCTTTTTGCAAATATTAATTACGAAAGTATTCAAGTTTCTTTAGGAAAAGTTGAAGGTTTAAGCCATATCACGAATTACATTTTAGGATTAATGTTTTTGTTTATCATTGCAATGATGATTTATTCTTGGAGATTAACGAAAAAATCTAAAATTTAACAACGAACCAGCATTTTCAAATTTTTCAAATTAACACATTTTCAAATTGAAATTCCTTTACAACATATTCGTTTCCCTACTCATTTTCGGAATGAAAATCGGGGCAATCTTTAATTATAAGTTGAAGAAAGGTTTGGCGGGAAGAAGACAAAGTTGCGGAATCGTGAAATCTACATTTTTACCCACGGACAAAGTGATTTGGATGCACGCTGCAAGTCTCGGTGAATATGAACAGGGACTTCCTGTTTTAGAAAAATTGAAAGAAAAGTTTCCTGAACACAAAATCTTGATTACCTTTTTTTCTCCTTCAGGTTATGATAATGTCATCAAGAAAAATCATATTGCAGATGCGATTTGCTACCTACCTTTCGATACGGAAAAGTGGGTGAAAGAATTTACCGTCAACTTTCAAACAGATATTTTTTTCACCGTAAAATATGATTATTGGTACAATCTTTTGCAGGAACTGAAAAAACAAGGGGCGAAAATTTACGTCGTTTCTGCCTTGTTTTATGAAACCCAAGTTTTCTTTAAAGCTTACGGAAGCTGGTTTGTAGAACAGTTAGAAAAAAACATTGATTGGTTTTTTCATCAAACGAAACATTCTACAGCTTTGGCGAAAGGAATCGGTTTGAAGAATTCTTCAACAGCGGGAGACACAAGATTTGACCGTGTAAAACAACTTCGCGACCGGAATAATTCGGTTGATTTTATAACTGATTTTAAACAAGGCAAAAAGACCATTGTTTTTGGAAGTTCGTGGGAATCAGAAGAACGGTTGGCGGAAATTATCGCTTCCAAAAATCGGGAAGTTAAGTTAATTATCGCACCGCATGATTTGAAAAGGGTGGAACACCTGAAAAAGATTTTCCCGAATGCGATTCTTTATTCGCAACTCTCAAACCCTCAAACCCTCAAAATCTCAAACGCTCAAACATTGATTGTCGATTGCATTGGTTTGTTGTCGAAACTGTATTCTTATGCGGATATTGCAGTTGTCGGTGGTGGTTTTCATTCAAAAGGGCTTCACAACATTTTGGAAGCTGCGACTTTCGGAGTTCCGGTTTTCTTTGGCGACCAATATCAAAAAAATCCAGAAGCCGACGAATTGATCGCGCAAAATGGCGGCAAATCTTTTGAAGACGAATTTTTTGCAGCGCCTTATATTATGGGACTTTTAAAAGATGAAACTCTGATGAAAAAAATGGGAGAGAATGCTAAAAACTTCATCAACTCACAGCCGAATGCATCGGATTATATCTTAAAAAGAATTTTGGCTGATTCGGAACAACAAATTCTTTCTAATTAAAAAGTTTGGAATATTTCTTAAAACCGTTAAACGCCCAATTTGCCGTGTAATACATCGATTTCAACGTCGAAAATTTCATGTAATCCTTGTAAACCAAATACTGATCGAGCATGATGTTGGTCTTTTTGCGGGAAATGCTTGAAGCGTGCATTCTGTATTTAGCCATGGTTTTCGGAAGTGGTTTTCCAACGGGAATTTTCTTTAACAAATTTAGCCACATGACGTGATCTTCGCGTTTGCTACGTTCGGGAAAAAATTCTTTTCCAACCCTTTGTGAATCGTACATTGAGCTTAATAAAGACAATCTACAAGTTTTCAATAAATTATTAAAACTCACGTTTTTATCCGCCTTAAAATCGTCAATTTTCGGAATTAAATTTTCATCGCACCTCGAATAATTGGAGTAGGCGAGTTCCGCATTTTCCTTTTTCATGAACGAAACCATTTCCTCAAGGAAATTCGGCTCCCAAAAATCATCTGCATCCAAAAAAGTAATGAATCTTCCGCTCGCTTTTTCTAGTGATAAATTTCTAGCATGCCCCGCTCCGCCATTTTTTTCGGCAACCGTTAATTTAATTCTTTCGTCATTCACTTTTCTAATGATTTCTACAGAATTATCGGTGGATTTGTCATCAGTAATCAGCCATTCCCAATCGGTAAAAGTTTGGTTTAAAACCGAATCAATCGTTTGTTGAAGGAATTTTGATGAATTATAGCAAGGCGTTATAATAGAAACTTCGGGCATCAAATGAGTTTTTGCAAAGATAATTAATTTGAAAATTGCAATGGACTCCTAAATTCGTTTCAAAACCTTAAATTTGTAGCTTATTATTCATTATTTATACACAGAAGAATGTTTTACGATCACCAATCGATAGAAAAAAAGTGGCAGAAATATTGGGAAGAAAACCAAACCTACAAAACTTCCGACCAAACTGATAAACCAAAATTTTATGTTTTAGACATGTTTCCTTATCCTTCAGGAGCGGGTTTGCATGTTGGTCACCCGCTTGGTTACATCGCTTCGGATATTTATGCGAGATACAAAAGGCATCAAGGTTTCAACGTGCTGCATCCGATTGGTTACGATTCTTTCGGATTACCTGCGGAACAATACGCGATTCAGACAGGAACTCATCCCGCAATTACAACCCAGCAAAATATTACCCGTTACGAAGAACAATTAAGAAAAATTGGTTTTTCCTTCGATTGGAGCCGCGAAGTAAGAACTTCCGATGCATCTTATTACAAATGGACGCAGTGGATTTTTATTGAACTTTTTCATTCTTGGTACAATAAAATCACTGATAAAGCGGAACCGATTCAAACCTTAATCAAGCATTTTGAGGAACATGGAACTGCAAATTTATCGGCAGTACAAAATGACGAATTACATTTCACTGCGGAAGAATGGAAAAACGCTTCTGAACTTGACAAACAAGATATTTTATTAAACTATCGATTGGCTTATCGTGCTGAAACAACCGTGAATTGGTGTCCTGCTTTGGGAACTGTTTTGGCGAATGATGAAGTGAAAGACGGTAAATCTGAACGTGGCGGTTTCCCTGTTTTCCAAAAGAAAATGATGCAGTGGAGCATGAGAATTACCGCATATTCCGAAAGATTGTTGCAAGGTTTACAGAATATCGATTGGCCACAACCTTTAAAAGATTCGCAGGATTATTGGATTGGGAAATCGATGGGGGCAGAAGTCAGATTCCCCCTTTCCCCCAAAGGGGAGAACGACTCTACAAATAAATCTCTACAAAAAGAGTCCAAAAAATTTGGCTATTTGACAGGAGGAAATAATTCGGCACTGTTAATTAAGAAAGCACAAGAAAATAGGGACAATCCAACAGAAGCAGAGGCATTACTTTGGGAACAGTTAAAATCAAAAAAATTAGAGCATAAATTCAGAAGACAACATTTGATTAATGATTTCATTGTTGATTTTGTTTGTCTTTCGAAAAAGTTAATAATCGAAGTTGATGGAGGTTATCATCTTGCAGCAAAACAGCAAATTTCTGATGAAGAAAGAACTAAAGTTTTAGAAAATGAAGGATTTGAAATCATTAGATTTAAAAATCAAGAAGTAATTGGCGACAATGAAAACGTCATTAAAACAATCATTCAAAAATTAGAATCTCGACCAAATTTCGCTGAAGAAAAATTAAGTAATGACAGCTTAAGCGAAATTCAATCAGATAATCAACCATTGCTCTCCCCTTTGGGGGAAAGGGGGATAGAGGTTTTCACAACCCGTCCCGATACTATTTTTGGTGCAACTTTCATGGTTTTAGCTCCCGAAAATCCCTTGGTTGAAAAATTGACAACTCCTGAACAAAAAACGGAAGTTGATAATTACATCGATGAAACTTCCAAAAAAACAGAACGCGACAGAATGGCGGATGTGAAAAATGTGTCGGGCGCCTTCACGGGAAGTTATGCGGTAAATCCTTTTACAGAAAAAGAAATTCCGATTTATATTTCAGATTACGTTTTGATGGGTTACGGAACAGGTGCGGTGATGGCGGTTCCTGCACACGACGAGAACGACCACCGTTTTGCGAAGAAATTCAATTTGCCAATTATCAATGTGATCGAAAACGAGAATGATGTTCAAGAAGAATCGTATGATTCCAAAGATTCAGTTTGTGTGAATTCCGATTTTTTGAATGGGATGAAATATGATGAAGCCAAAGCAAGAATCATTGATGAAATCACCAATCGTGGAATTGGTCACGGAACGACAAACTATAAACAGAGAGACGCAATTTTTTCCCGCCAAAGATATTGGGGAGAACCTGTACCTGTTTTCTATAAAGACGGAATCCCTTCTACACTGCCTGTTTCCGCGCTTCCATTGGAACTTCCCGAAGTTGAAAAATATTTGCCGACAGAAAATGGTGATCCGCCTTTAGGAAACGCCAAAAATTTTGCGTGGGACGAAATGAATGAGAAAGTAGTTTCCACAGATTTGATTGACAACATCACTGTTTTTCCTTTGGAGCTTTCTACAATGCCTGGTTGGGCAGGAAGTTCGTGGTATTTCTTGAGATACATGGATCCGAAAAACGATCAGGTTTTTACCGAAAAAAATCTTTCCGATTATTGGGGACAAGTTGATTTGTATATCGGTGGAAGTGAACACGCGACAGGACATTTATTGTATTCCCGTTTTTGGAATATGTTTTTGAAAGACCGGGGTTATATCGAGCAGGATGAACCTTTCAAAAAATTGATTAATCAGGGGATGATTTTGGGGATGAGTGCGTTTGTTTTCCGAATTGATGAAACCAATCAATATGTTTCTAAAAATTTGGCAAAAGACTACCAAACTCAAAAAATCCATGTTGATGTTTCTTTATTAAAGGGAACTTCCGACGAATTGGATATTGAAAAATTCAAAAATTGGCGTTCAGAGTTTGCTGATGCAGAATTTATTTTAGAGGATGGAAAATATATTACCGAAAGGGAAGTAGAAAAAATGTCCAAATCAAAATACAACGTGGTAAATCCCGACGATATCTGTGAAGAATATGGTGCGGATTGTTTGAGGTTGTACGAAATGTTTTTGGGGCCTTTAGAACAAAGCAAACCGTGGAATACACAAGGTTTAAGCGGTGTTTACGGATTCTTGAAAAAATTCTATAATCTTTACTTTAACGGAGAAGTCTTTGAAGTTTCAGAAGAAGAACCGACAAAAGAAGAATATAAAGTCCTTCACACTTTAATTAAAAAAGTGGTTACGGATATTGATCATTTCTCTTTCAATACTTCTGTAGCGCAGTTTATGATTGCGGTGAATGAATTCCAAAAGTTGAAAACCAACAAGAGAAAGATCTTGGAACCCCTTGCAATCCTTGTTTCTATTTATGCACCGCACATTTCCGAAGAGTTATGGGAAAATTTGGGATATTCAAGTTCCATTGAATTTGAGCCTTTCCCAAAATTTGAAGAAAAATATTTGGTTGAAGACGAAATTGAATATCCTGTAAGTTTCAACGGAAAAATGAAGTTTAAGCTAAAATTGCCTGCAGATTTATCTGCTCAACAAATCGAAGAAAGCGCAATGGGCGATGAGAGAATAATTCAGCAATTAGCAGGAAATTTGCCAAAAAAAATCATCATAGTCCCAAAAAAAATCATTAATATTGTTACGTAAAAAAAATCATGCAGAAATTTTTTCTAAAGCAATCGTAAAAAAAAGGCGGTTAATTTTTTGAATTTTTAATGGTATTTTTAAAATCGGTTATTATTATCAAAATTGATTTCAATTTTTAGTAATTATGTAATGTTAATGAATCTTAACATCAAAAAAATTATTTCCGATACCGTAGAAATACTTGCATTATTAAATATTTTAACTTTATTTTACACCTCGAAAATTAAAAAAAATAACAATTATAATTTAGTTTAGTATGGAAATGAATGTTTCAAACAACGAGCACGTAGATGTTGCACCAAAGAAAAAAGGAGGATTAAATCCAGCTTTTATCTTGCCAATTTTGTTAATCGTAGGTATTGCGATTTACATTTTTGTTTTAGGAAGCCCTAATAATTTTAAAGAAGATGCGAGGATTGCAGGACAGGCTTCTGTTGCTTTTGCTGATCTAGACGCAAAAGAGCTTCATCCTTCATCGTTCATGGGAATTATTTATATGGGTGGACCAATAGTACCAATCTTGATTACTTTCATGATTACGGTAATCGTTTTCTCTTTCGAGCGTTTCTTCGTTCTTAGAAAAGCTTCTGGAGCAGGAAATCTTGATAACTTCGTAGTAAAAGTAAGAAGTTTGTTGAACCAAAACAGAGTTGACGAAGCTTTGGAAGAGTGCGACAGACAACAAGGTTCTGTAGGAAATGTGGTGAAAGAAGGTCTTACAACTTACAAGGCGCTTGCTCACGATACATCGTTAAACAAGGAGCAGAAAATGGTTGCTTTGAACAAGGCAATCGAAGAAGCTACAACTCTTGAAATGCCGATGTTGGAAAAGAATATGATGATTCTTTCAACTTTAGGAACTGTTGCAACTTTGGTAGCGCTTCTTGGAACGGTAATCGGGATGATCAAGGCGTTCTTCGCTTTAGGTTCAGGTGGTGGAACACCGGATGCGGCTGCATTATCAATCGGTATCTCTGAAGCACTTATTAACACGGCTTTAGGTATTGGTACTTCTGCAATCGCGATTATCCTTTACAACTACTTTACTTCTAAAATCGACGGGTTGACTTATAAGATTGACGAAATCGCAATGTCTATCCAACAGTCTTTCGCTGAATTCCACTAAGAATTCCAGGCAAAGTATTTGCATTAAAAAAATGCAGTTTTAGAAAGTATAATTTAATTAAGAAAAAATAATGGCGAGAGTTAAACCAAAAAGACACGGTGTAGTAACCGATATGACCGCGATGTGCGACGTTGCGTTCCTGTTACTTACGTTCTTTATCTTGACCACACAGTTCAAAAAACCTGATGTGGAGCAAATAAAACCGCCATCTTCGATATCAGAGAAATTATTACCTGATGGAAGTTTAATGACTGTAAATGTTACACCCCAAGGAAAATTCTATTTCCAGCCTGTAGAAAACGGAACTGAAAGAATGCAGCTTCTTGACAATATGGGTAAAAAATACGGGATGACTTTCAACAATAATGAGAAAGTGGCGTTTACGAAAGTTCAGGCAATCGGTGTACCGATGACTCAACTGAAAAGTTACTTGAACATGTCGGAAGATGAGCAAAAAGCGTATAAAAGTCCTACAGGAATTCCTATGGACAGTACAAAAAAGGAATTAATCGATTGGGTACAACAAAGTTTGGCCGTGAATCCTGATTACAAAATGGCAATCAAAGGAGACGTTTCTACAGAGTATCCAAAAGTAAAATCCCTATTTGAAGGTTTAAGAGATATCGATTTTCTTAAATTCTGGCTGATTACATCACAAGAAGGAAAACCTAACGAATAATTCACTAGAAATGGCAGAAGTACAAGTACAGGAAAAAGGCGACAAAGGCGGCAAGGTCCGTTCGAAAAAGCAGAATACCCGAGTTGACATGACTCCAATGGTGGATTTAGGATTCCTATTAATTACGTTCTTTATGTTTACGACAACATTTAGCAAACCAAACGTGATGGATCTAGGTTTACCTGCAAAACCAAAAGCAGACCAACCAAAACCGCCACCAACTGAGATTGATTTAACCAACTCAATTTCGTTAATATTAGGAAAAGACAACAGAATATTCTATCATCAGTTGGATCAAGCTGGTTTGAACGAACAAACTTTGCAGGAAACAACTTTTGACAGAACTGGAATTACAAAAGTAATTGAGCAGGCAAAAGCCAGAGCTAAAGATCAAACCAAATTTACGGTAATCATCAAGCCAACGGACGATGCAGTATATAAAAATTTTGTAGATATGCTTGACGAAATGGCAATTACCAAGAATGAGATTTATGGTATCACCGATATCAAACCTTGGGAGAAAGCTATTTATGAAAAGAAAGTTTCAGGAACGGCAACTCCAGCTCCTACAAAATAATTTAATTAAATAATTTAATATTTATTTAGAATGGCAAACGAAACTCGATACGATGATAATCTTACCCTAGACGAAATCGTATTTGAAAACAGAAATAAGGAATACGGTGCCTATGACTTAAGACACACGTACCCAAAACTACTCACAAGAGCCTTTGTGATTGGTACGATTCTGTTCTTGATTTTGGCATTATCTCCATTAATTTATTCCACAATCAAAAGACTTACCGCACCTGATAAAGTTGAGGTAAAAGCAGATTTGGTAAATATTTTGGAAGAGGATCCAATTATAGAACAGCCAAAAGAGGATGAACCACCACCACCGCCACCACCGCCTAAAGAAGAGCCTAAACAAGAGGTGATTCAAAACGTAGTTCCAGAGCCGGTGAAAGCACCAAAGGTTGAAACTCCACCTCCACCAATTACAAAACAGTTGGAAACAACAACAGGTTTAGTTAACCAAGAAGGTGTAAAAACACCTAGTTACACTCCACCACCGCCACCGCCGTCAACAGGTACAAAAACTGAAACGGTGGAAGTGAAGCCTCAGGTTTCTGAAACTCAGGTGTACACGGAAGTGGAGCAGTTGGCAGAATTCCCGGGAGGAATCAACGCTTTTAGAAGTAAAGTAAATAGTAATTTCGATACTTCTGTAATGAATGGTGATGAAGGTGTTGTGAAATCTGAAGTTACTTTTGTAGTTGAAAGAGATGGAAGTATTACTGATGTAAAAGCCACTGGTAGTAACTCTGCAATGAATGCTGAAGCAATCAGAACTGTGAAGTCTATTAAAAATAAATGGGCTCCTGCAAAAATTAATGGTCAAGCTGTACGTTACAGATACAGATTACCATTAACGATGCAGTTTGAATAAAAGTAAAATTTATAAAATTTTCTTAAAAGAGAAGCGTTGGCTTCTCTTTTTTATTTTTTTGTGTATTTTTGCTTTTATGATGTTTAATTGGTTGTCTTTAATAACGGGAATTTTTTATATAGTTTTAGGAATTGCCGTTATCATTTATAAGTTCTTTATTATTTTTTTAGAACCAAATATTGCATACCCTTTGGGAGGGTTGCTCATATTATATGGAATTTTCAGAATAGGTCGCGCCATTTACAGAATACGTCAGGATAGAAATGAAGCATAATTTTCAAATTTTTCTCATTAGTTTTTTTGTCCTGGTCATTTCGTGCAAAAAGACCGACAAAATTGTAGATAATCCACAGCTTGGGACCATAACTGTTACAGCAGATGAATCTTTCAAAAGTGTATCAGAAGCACTCACTGAAAGATATATGGCATTAAATCCTAATACCAAGATTAATTTGGTCATCAAAAAAGAAGATTTGGCTTTCTTGGATTTGCTCGATAACAAAGCACGCGTGATTATAATGTCGCGAGAATTGACTGAAAAAGAAAAGCAAGGTTACAAGGACAAAATTGATATGGAAATGCAGCCTGCGAAATTTGCGGCAGACGCTGTAGTTTTTGTGGTTCCTAAAAATTCGGCCAAAGAAAACATTTCTGTAGAGGAAATAGAAAAGGAACTTCAGTCAGATAATAAAAAGATTATTTTTGATGGCACAAATTCCAGCAATTTAAATTTTGTAGCGCAGAAGTTTAAATCCACGCCAGATAAATTGAAATATTCTATTATCAGTGGGAATAAAAATATTATTGAACAACTTAACAAATACCCCGATAAAATTGGTGTTATTTCTTTAAATACTATAAGCAGACCTTATGACAAAGAGTCAGAAAGTTTAAAGAATTCTGTTAAGATTTTAAAAGTGGTCGAGGGCGGAAAATCGTATGAACCCGACATTATCAATTTAAAAAATATGACGTATCCGTTCACAAGAGTTTTATATTTTCTTACCAACGAAGGTTATTATGGTTTGGGTAATGGATTTATAAGGTTCTCATGTCAGCAATTAGGTCAAATCGTTGTTGAAAAAGAAGGTTTACAGCCTTATAACATCTTTAAGAGAGAGGTTCAGATGCGTTAATTTTTATAAAAATCTACCAATAGAAATCCCCTTGAAATTTTTGGTACAAAAATTGGGTATTATGTAAACACAAATTAAAATTATTTAAACAAATTAAAATGAAAGATATAATGAATTTATCTAAAAAAATTACTTTAGGAGTTGCGGCAGCTTTCTTGTCTAGCTTTGCTTTCGCTCAAACTTTGCAGGAAGGCATTGCCAATGCTGATAGCCATAAATATGCTGCAGCAAGGCAAGTGTTCAACGATATGGTAACTAAATCTGCAACTGCTGAAAATTATTTTTATTTAGGAAACTCTTTTTTAACTCAGTTCGAACCCAATTTTGAAAAAGCTACCGAGAATTTCAATAAAGGACTGATGGCCGATAAAAAAAGCTATTTGAACAGGGTTGGTTTAGCATCAGTTAAATTAGGAAAGGGTGATAAATCAGCAGTAACAGAGATCCAAAATATAGTAAAAGATTCTAAAGAAAAAGACGCTGAAGTTCTTTACAGAGCTGCAGAAGCATTAACACTTTTTGGTGGTGCGCAAACTGCAGATTTAGCAATTGAGTACCTAAACAAAGCAGTTGAAAGATCGGCTAAAAATGGAACTCCTGCAAACTACTATTACACTCTCGGAGATGCTTACAGACTTAAGTTAACAACAAGCCCACAAGTTGCAGGTGCGGCAATGACGGCGTATGAGAAAGCCCTTCCAACAGCAAAGAACAAGGCTTCCGTTTATACAAGAATTGGAACACTTTGGATGCAGGCTCAACAATGGCAGCAAGCGAAGCAAAATATTGACAAAGCAATTTCTATCGATCCAACTTACGCACCTGCTTACAAAGCAAAAGCTGGATACAGTATCAAATATCAGCAAAATGCTCTTGCAACGCAAGATTTAATCAACTATGCAAAATATGCAGATGAAGATGCAAATACCCAGTTGGAAATATCGAAGCTATTTTTTACCAACGAGGATTATGCAAACTCCAAAACATATCTCGACAAGGTTTTTGACAAGGTTGATGACCCAATCAAATATAAGTTGAGAGCTTACTTATTATATGCAGATGGAGATTATGCGGGAGCAAAAACCGCTATGGACACTTTTATTTCTAAAGCAGATAAATCTAGAGTTCTTCCAGCAGATCAAGGTTTAGAAGGGTTGCTCGCAGCAGGATTGGCAGAAAAAGAAAAGGATGCAACTAAAAAAGCAGCGTTATTGGCGGAATCTCAACAGAAGCTTGCAATTGCAAAAGCTGCTAAGGACGAGACAATGAAATGGGATGATGAACTACTTAAGATTAAAGGCGGTGGAGGAGTAAATCAAGCTGCAGTTGACGCAGGTCCAACGAATCCTCAAATTGAAGGATTGAAAAAGATGGTAGCAGCAAATCCACAAGATACGGACGCTTTATTTAAATTGGCAAACGCTTATCAAGAAGCTAAAAATTGGAACGGGGCAATTATGTCTTGGCAAAAAATGAGCGGATTGCTTCCAGATTGGGCCCCTGCGTATTATAGTATAGGTTATGCATACCAACAAGCTGGTCAATCTGAATTAGCTAAATCAGCATACGAAAAATTCATAAGCACTGTAAAGCCTTCAGAGATGGAAGCTAACAAAGAAATTCTTTCCTATGCTTATTTTGCTGTCGCTTATTTGGTAAAGGAGAATGATCCAGTTAAAGCGAAAGACTACGCAGCAAAATCAGTACAGTTGAATCCAACCTACCAAGATGCTGTAAACTTGAACAAACAGTTAAACAAATAGTTCTTTAATATAAAGACCAATCAGTTCCCATTCGAAAGAGTGGGAATTTTTTTGTAGCGTGCAGTTTTACGCTACTTTCAAAGTCAGTCCCGCTTTCCGCTCATACTCCTCATCCCGAAATTTCGGGATTGCGGGGTAACCGCTGCAATCGGGGCTAAAAAGAAATTGATTGCTTCTTTTCAAACTTTTAAGAGCACTTCAAAATCCTATTATGCATAAATAATCAAACTTCTTCTACGTGCTAAAGTGAAATTTTTCTTTCAGAAAATCAAACACTTGTGATTTTAATTAAGAAATATTAGCTAAAAAATTTGCATTATTAGAGAAACTCAGTATTTTTGCAATCCCAAATCGAGAGAGGCGGAGCGAAGTAGAAAACATAAACAAAGAAGATTTGTTGAGGAAAAAGCCTCTGTAATTTTTTTAAAAAAAGTTTTGGTGTATTGAAAAATCTTTTTATCTTTGCAGTCCCTAATCGGTAGAGTTTGGGGTAGCGGAGTAGAGGATTTGGTTATGAATTTGGTAGGGGTTAAAATCTCTGAAATTTTTCGCGCTGAATTTTAAGCAGTTAGAAAATATTTTAAATTTTTCTCCAAAAAATTTTGCCACATCAAAAATAGTTCATACTTTTGCACTCGCAAATCGGAACAAACGACAGAGAGAGTTTCCGGGGCGCGAAGAGAATACAAGTTCATTGACATACAAATAACAACCAAAAAAGTAAGGAAAAAACTAAGGCGTAAACAACTTTGAGCGAGTCAAGACAAACATACAATGGAGAGTTTGATCCTGGCTCAGGATGAACGCTAGCGGGAGGCCTAACACATGCAAGCCGAGCGGTAGAATCTCTTCGGGGATTTGAGAGCGGCGTACGGGTGCGTAACACGTGTGCAACCTGCCTCTATCTGGGGGATAGCCTTCCGAAAGGAAGATTAATACCCCATAATATAATGATTGGCATCAATTATTATTGAAAACTTCGGTGGATAGAGATGGGCACGCGCAAGATTAGATAGTTGGTGGGGTAACGGCCCACCAAGTCGATGATCTTTAGGGGTCCTGAGAGGGAGATCCCCCACACTGGTACTGAGACACGGACCAGACTCCTACGGGAGGCAGCAGTGAGGAATATTGGACAATGGGTGGAAGCCTGATCCAGCCATCCCGCGTGAAGGACGACGGCCCTATGGGTTGTAAACTTCTTTTGTACAGGGATAAACCTCCCCTCGTGAGGGGAGCTGAAGGTACTGTACGAATAAGCACCGGCTAACTCCGTGCCAGCAGCCGCGGTAATACGGAGGGTGCAAGCGTTATCCGGATTTATTGGGTTTAAAGGGTCCGTAGGCGGGCCCGTAAGTCAGTGGTGAAATCTCGCAGCTTAACTGCGAAACTGCCATTGATACTGCGGGTCTTGAGTGAATTTGAAGTGGCTGGAATAAGTAGTGTAGCGGTGAAATGCATAGATATTACTTAGAACACCGATTGCGAAGGCAGGTCACTAAGATTCAACTGACGCTGAGGGACGAAAGCGTGGGGAGCGAACAGGATTAGATACCCTGGTAGTCCACGCCGTAAACGATGCTAACTCGTTTTCGGGCCGCAAGGCTCGGAGACCAAGCGAAAGTGATAAGTTAGCCACCTGGGGAGTACGTCCGCAAGGATGAAACTCAAAGGAATTGACGGGGGCCCGCACAAGCGGTGGATTATGTGGTTTAATTCGATGATACGCGAGGAACCTTACCAAGACTTAAATGGGAATTGACAGATTTAGAAATAGATCCTCCTTCGGGCAATTTTCAAGGTGCTGCATGGTTGTCGTCAGCTCGTGCCGTGAGGTGTTAGGTTAAGTCCTGCAACGAGCGCAACCCCTGTCACTAGTTGCCATCATTCAGTTGGGGACTCTAGTGAGACTGCCTACGCAAGTAGAGAGGAAGGTGGGGATGACGTCAAATCATCACGGCCCTTACGTCTTGGGCCACACACGTAATACAATGGCCGGTACAGAGGGCAGCTACCACGCGAGTGGATGCGAATCTCGAAAGCCGGTCTCAGTTCGGATTGGAGTCTGCAACTCGACTCTATGAAGCTGGAATCGCTAGTAATCGCGCATCAGCCATGGCGCGGTGAATACGTTCCCGGGCCTTGTACACACCGCCCGTCAAGCCATGGAAGTCTGGGGTACCTGAAGTCGGTGACCGTAAAAGGAGCTGCCTAGGGTAAAACAGGTAACTAGGGCTAAGTCGTAACAAGGTAGCCGTACCGGAAGGTGCGGCTGGAACATCTCATTTTAGAGCGTCGTTCGACGTTAAACAGACAAGTGCCTCGGCACGAAAGAACTTGCTTGAAGTTCGCTTTAGTTTTTTTACTTTGGTTGGTATTTAAAAATAAACCCACTAGAAATTAGTACAGGGAAGAGATTAATAGCAAGCAGTCTCGTAGCTCAGCTGGTTAGAGCGCTACACTGATAATGTAGAGGTCGGCAGTTCGAGCCTGCCCGAGACTACTAATTGATAGAGGGGAATTAGCTCAGCTGGCTAGAGCGCCTGCCTTGCACGCAGGAGGTCAAGGGTTCGACTCCCTTATTCTCCACAGTTTCGGGGGCCTGGTTTAAAGGTTACGGATGGAGCCAAAAACAACATCTGTTCATCAGGACGAAGAAAAGACATTAAGATCATTGACATTAACGGTAAAGACATCACAAAGAGAAAACCGAGCGCCTTCGGGCGCCGAGTATAAAAATATACTAATATAACAATTAGGAAGGAAATCGTTAAGGGCGTATGGCGGATGCCTAGGCTTTCAGAGGCGAAGAAGGACGTGGTAAGCTGCGAAAAGCCGCGGGGATCGGCACACACGAATTGATCCGCGGATGTCCGAATGGGGCAACCCAATACATTGAAGATGTATTATCCCGCAAGGGAAGCAAACCCGGAGAACTGAAACATCTAAGTACCCGGAGGAAAAGAAATCGAAGAGATTCCGTAAGTAGTGGCGAGCGAAAGCGGATTAGCCCAAAAGCTTTTATATGTTTAATAGAATGTTCTGGAAAGAACGGCCGTAGAGGGTGATAGCCCCGTACATGAAAGGCATACATAAGTGATAAATGAGTAGGGCGGGACACGTGAAATCCTGTCTGAATATGGGGGGACCATCCTCCAAGGCTAAATACTCCTGAAAGACCGATAGTGAACAAGTACTGTGAAGGAAAGGTGAAAAGCACTCCGAATAGGAGGGTGAAAGAGAACCTGAAACCGTACGCCTACAAGCGGTCGGAGCCCACAAGTTGGGTGACGGCGTGCCTTTTGCATAATGAGCCTACGAGTTAATTTTGCCAGCGAGCTTAAGCACTTCAGGTGCGGAGGCGGAGCGAAAGCGAGTCTGAATAGGGCGCTTAGTTGGCAGGATTAGACGCGAAACCTTGTGATCTACCCATGGGCAGGTTGAAGCTTTGGTAACACAAAGTGGAGGACCGAACCGGTTGACGTTGAAAAGTCTTCGGATGACCTGTGGGTAGGGGTGAAAGGCCAATCAAACTGGGAGATAGCTCGTACTCCCCGAAATGCATTTAGGTGCAGCGTCGCGATAAGTTTATTAGAGGTAGAGCTACTGATTGGATGCGGGGGTTTCATCGCCTACCAATTCCTGACAAACTCCGAATGCTAATAAATGTTGCGCGGCAGTGAGGGCATGGGTGCTAAGGTCCATGTCCGAAAGGGAAAGAACCCGGACCAACAGCTAAGGTCCCCAAATCTATACTAAGTTGAAACAACGCGGTTGGACTGCATTGACAGCTAGGATGTTGGCTTGGAAGCAGCCATTCATTTAAAGAGTGCGTAACAGCTCACTAGTCGAGCGGTTCGGCATGGATAATAATCGGGCATAAGTATAGTACCGAAGCTATGGATTTATATCGTAGGATATATCTGGTAGGGGAGCATTCTGTCTGCGCCGAAGCAGTGTCGCGAGGCATTGTGGAGCGGACAGAAAAGAAAATGTAGGCATAAGTAACGATAAAGGGGGCGAGAAACCCCCTCACCGAAAGACTAAGGTTTCCTCAGCCATGCTAATCAGCTGAGGGTTAGTCGGGACCTAACGCGTACCCGAGAGGGGAAGTGGATGGACAGCGGGTTAATATTCCCGTACTTGCTCACACTAAAAAGGGGACGGAGCGCCGTACCTGCTGGAGACTGACGGAATAGTCAAGGCCTAGCCTCCGGGCGAAGCTGCTGCAGGGAAAGCGCTTCCAAGAAAAGCCGAAGTGAAGCAACCCGTACCAAAACCGACACAGGTAGTCGAGGAGAGAATCCTAAGGTGCTCGAGTGAGTCGTGGCTAAGGAACTAGGCAAAATAGTCTCGTAACTTCGGAAGAAGGGACGCCTCCCCCAGGGGAGGCCTCAGTAAAGAGGCCCAGGCGACTGTTTATCAAAAACACAGGACTCTGCTAAATCGAAAGATGCTGTATAGGGTCTGACACCTGCCCGGTGCTGGAAGGTTAAGGAAGGAAGTTAGCGCAAGCGAAGCTTTTGACTGAAGCCCCAGTAAACGGCGGCCGTAACTATAACGGTCCTAAGGTAGCGAAATTCCTTGTCGGGTAAGTTCCGACCTGCACGAATGGTGTAACGATCTGGGCACTGTCTCAGCCACGAGCTCGGTGAAATTGTAGTATCGGTGAAGATGCCGATTACCCGCAATGGGACGAAAAGACCCTGTGAACCTTTACTATAACTTCGTATTGACTTTGAGTAAACAATGTGTAGGATAGGTGGGAGGCTTTGAAGCCGGCACGCTAGTGTCGGTGGAGCCGACGTTGAAATACCACCCTTTGTTTACTTGGAGCCTAACTTCCTAAGGGAAGGACACTGCGTGGTGGGTAGTTTGACTGGGGTGGTCGCCTCCAAAAGAGTAACGGAGGCTTTCAAAGGTACCCTCAGCACGCTTGGTAACCGTGCGCAGAGTGTAATGGCATAAGGGTGCTTGACTGTGAGACCTACAAGTCGATCAGGTGCGAAAGCAGGACATAGTGATCCGGTGGTTCCGCATGGAAGGGCCATCGCTCATAGGATAAAAGGTACTCCGGGGATAACAGGCTAGTCTCCCCCAAGAGCTCACATCGACGGGGAGGTTCGGCACCTCGATGTCGGCTCGTCACATCCTGGGGCTGGAGAAGGTCCCAAGGGTTGGGCTGTTCGCCCATTAAAGTGGCACGCGAGCTGGGTTCAGAACGTCGTGAGACAGTTCGGTCTCTATCTATTGCGGGCGTTAGATGTTTGAGAGGGCTTGAATCTAGTACGAGAGGACCGATTTGAACAAACCTCTGGTGTATCAGTTGTACCGCCAGGTGCACCGCTGAGTAGCTACGTTTGGAAAGGATAAGCACTGAAGGCATATAAGTGCGAAACCTGCCTCAAGATGAGACATCTTTTAAGGGTCGTGGGAGATGACCACGTCGATAGGCTGCAGGTGTAAAGACAGCAATGTCATAGCCGAGCAGTACTAATTACCCGTAGATTTATGGCCTGGTTGGGCACCCGGGGGCAAGCGCAGGTTTGCTCTTTGTGAAAGTTTTTATCGATAAAAATTAAGAATTTTAAAGATTGGTGTGTTGAGGGATTGCTAATATCCTGACACCCTAATCTCTTAATCTCCTAATTATAATAATATTTAGGGTGGTTTTAGCGGAGGGGCTCACCCGTTCCCATTCCGAACACGGAAGTTAAGCCCTCCAGCGCCGATGGTACTGCTAACGCGGGAGAGTAGGCCGCCGCCAGTTTTTTTCAGAGTCCCCAATTACTAACGTAGTTGGGGACTTTTTTTGTTGCTTTTGAAAGTTAGTTAATTATTCTAGTATTAATTAGGCAGAATTGATGAGAACCTGAGTTGTTTTTGACACGATTTTATTTTCAAAAACATAGGAAAGTTTCTTCTCACAAATAGTTTCTTAGCTTTTTTTTATATATGAGGCATAACTTTAGGCATCAAATCACATTTCTGAGAATTGTTTTTAGATTACTGGCGATTGCTGTTTTTGGCACTTTTTATTTTAATAACACCCAAAAGGTTGGCAGTTTATTGGCTTTATTTAAAAACTCGGAAGCATACTCTAAATACAGTCAAAATGAACTGATGAAGATTTGGACTGATGCCTATAAACTTTCTAAAAAGCTTAATTATGAATAAGGCACTTTAAATTTTATACAGAAAATCCTCACCATTAAAGTAAACTCTCTTAATACAGAAAACTTTGAAAGCTACTTGTCCGAAGGTATTATCCTTGCTGAAAAAAGTAAGGAGATAAGTCTGGAAACCAGACTTTTGATGTGTAAAAGCTGGTATTATACAAGCCCTGCAGCAGGAATGATGACGTTCCTAAAGCCTACAACAGGATAGGCAGATTACAGACTGATTGTTTTCAACGGCAGTAAGTGGTCTTTTTGGAAGCCGTAAATAATTCATAATAAATAATTAGATTCCGTCTCTTAAAGAAAGAGGCGGAATTTTTGTTAAAACCTGCTCAAAATCCCCCAATGAATCTTGGTGTCGTTAAATTTAAAGGGATTTCCAAACTCATTTCCATTCGAAATCTGGAAGCTCATTAAACCAATCGGTAAAAAGAAATTGAAACCCAAACCGAAACTGTAGAACCTTGGTTTCAGTGAAAGTGTTTTATTGTTAATCTGCCCGTATTGCCCAAAAATATCGAAGAAGGCTTGACTTCCCACCAGATAACGGTATTCCGCAGTTCCGTAATAATAGAAATCGGCATAGAGGGAGTTTTCATTAAAACCGCGCAAAGAATTCCAACCGCCAAAGCGGAGGAGTTCGTTTGTTGCGAAATCGTTTTTGGAACTGATCATCGCGGTTTCACCTTTAAGATTTAAAAAATGATTACCTTTCAGATGAAAATTTCTTTCGCCCAACAAGTAGAAATTATTTTGAGTAACATTTAAATTGTCCTTTGAATAATTAGTCGAAATAAAATCAGCTTCTGCGCGAATTCGTGTTTTATAGAGAAAGAGTTCAATTTCAGTCGGTTCGTTGAATTCATAAAAAGCACCAATTCCTTTTTTTACGTAATCTTTTCCTTGAACATACAGCGAATCCATCACGGTTGAGGTTTCAAACGTTCCTCGAACGCCCAGTTTTTGTCGGTTGTTGAGGTGAAGATAAAACGCGGGAATCAATTTCACATTCGCAAAAGTAGAGTCTTGACGGTAAATATTTACATTGATATTCGTTCCCACATTGGAACCAAAAAGATATGGAATATCGGTTTTCAAGTCGAAAGTTTGACCTTTGTCCGGATTTCTTTGCCAAAAAATATTGATGCTCTCAAAACTGTTGAACATATTTCTGAAATTCACATTCAAACTTCCATTAAAGGTAAATTTGTCGGTTTTGTCGTTCCCGAAACCTAAAATCCCGTCGAAAGAATTGGATTTTTTCTTTTGGGTAAAAAGGAAAATCTGCGTTGAATCTTTCGTAAACAAAGTTTGTGGCGGCTTTTCTAAAAGTACAAACGGATGGTTTTGCAGCGACTGGTTAATCTGCATCAAATTTTTGTCGTCATAAACTTTTCCTTGGAATTCTTTTTCCAAATTCTTCACGAAACGTTTTGGCAATTTTTCATAACCTCTGAAAACGAAAGCATCCATTTTTCGTTGATTCCCAGGAATCACAGAAACTTCAACCTGTGGAATCCCTTTTTTTATTCCAAGATATTTTGACTTAACACGATTGAAGGAAAAACCTTGATTTCGATACTTTTCGCTGATTGACTTTTTTAAGGAGTCTAAATTTCTGGTAAAGAACTCCTTATTGAGTTTGGTGTTTTTTTCTATCTCATCGGAAATTTTTACCTGTGCTTCGTTGAAGTTTTTTCCCTTGTCGAAAAAGATTTCAGTGTGGCTGCCTTCCTTTTTTACGTCCTTCAACTGAATTAAATAATAATTGTTCTGGGAAAGCGAATCCAGAAACTTCACCGCCAAAACAGAATCTTTAGCCAAAATTCTTTTACCGTTTTGAACATCATTCAACCAAAATTCTTTTTGCTGCGCATTCAGAAATACACATAAAAACATGGTGAATATGTAGAGGATTTTTTTCAAAAGCAGTCAGTAACAATTCAACAGAATTAAGGTAAGTTTATTATCTTGCAGACTGTAATTTTATTGGTACAAATTAAAGAATTTCCATTGATTTTACTCAATGAAAGTTAGTTGTTTCAAAATATATGAAGAAGGTAGGTCTTTTTTTCGGCAGTTTCAACCCCATTCACATTGGGCACTTGATTTTGGCAAACTATATCCTGGAAAACTCGGATATGGAAGAACTCTGGTTTGTGGTAAGTCCGCAAAACCCATTTAAAGACAAAAAATCTCTGCTGAAAGACCACAACCGTTTAGACATGGTGCAACTCGCCGTAAAAAATTATCCGAAAATGCGTGCCTCAAACGTAGAGTTTTCCTTACCAAAACCAAGTTACACTATTGATACTTTAACTTACCTTCATGAAAAATATCCCGACAATTCCTTTGCTTTAATTATGGGTGAAGACAATTTGAACGGACTTGCAAAATGGAAAAACTCGGAAACTTTAATTAAAAATCATCAGATCATCGTTTATCCGAGAGTTTTTGAAGGCGAGAAAAAAGACCACGAATACTTACAGCATGAAAACATTCATTTAATCAAAGCACCTGTAATAGAACTGTCCGCTACAGAAATTCGGGAGATGATCAAGCTTGGGAAAAATGTACGACCGATGCTGCCGCCGGAAGTTTTTGAATATTTGGATGGCTCTTCTTTTTATAAGTAATGAGCAATAAGTAATTGGCAGTTGTAGCAAACCGTCATCAACGTTGAACTTGAAAGAAAAAATGGAAATGGTAGATAAACTTTTAGAAAAACATGGTGAGGAGAAAATCACGAAATGGTTCCATCAAGTTTGCAAACTTGAAGCCATTTCCTGGGCATTTTTATTTTCCGCGATGATTTGGATTCGTTATGACCCGGATGGTTTGTTGCCCATTATTTATATTGCAACCATCGGAAATATCCATGGATTGTTTTTCACGCTGTACCTTTTGCTGATTCTTCCCGCTAGAAAAATTTATAAATGGGACGATGAGGATTTCGTCTTTGCCCTGATTTCTGCATTTTTCCCTTTTGCCACAATTTGGATTGAAATAAAGTATGCGAGATTTGATCGGGAAGATTAAATCATCTGGAGCAGTAAATTTGATTTGTTCCACTACTAAATTCGTCACAGAAAAATTGACGGCGAACAATATTCACTCGAAGAAATTCACTTTTTTAATCTTTCACCTGTAACATTTTTCAAGTTTCAGTTGTCTAATTAATTGAATCCAAAAAAATTTTGTAAAATTTTTATTGTTGATTATCAGTTGATTAGATGATGGATTAAAATTTATTTACTACTTTGTATTGCATAATACTAAAATAATAACATATCTTTGCAATGTAAAATTGATAACCAAAAAACTTGTAACCAAAAAACGAATAACCAAAAAGAAAAGAAGGAAGTAAACTCATAACCGAAACTAATAGCTTTAAAACTAATCACCAAAAACTTCCTTCTCTTTCTTTTTTCCTAAACTTAAAACCATGAAAAAATTAATCATTGCACTTTCACTTCTTTCAGGATTTGTTGCTTTTGCTCAAGAAAAACCAAAAAAGGATTCAGCCAAAACAAAAGACATTCAGGAAGTCGTTGTTTCCAAAAAAGTGTTTCAAAAAAAAGCAGACCGATTGGTTTTTGATGTCGCTGCATCGCCTGTTGCAAAAGGAAATACTGCCTTTAACTTGCTTAAAGAAACGCCATTGGTTTCTTCAACCGACGACAAAACCTTGAAAATCGCCGGGAAAAGCAACGCCGTAATTTATATCAACGGAAAGAGAACCCAGATGAACGCCGATGCAATCGAAGCTCTTTTGAAAAACACTCCCGCTGAAAACATCCAAAAAATAGAAGTCATCACACTTCCTGGAAGTGAATTTAATGTAGAAAGTTCGGACGGAATCATCAATATCGTGTTGAAGAAAAAAATGACCGACGGAACCAACGGAAATCTTCGAATGACCAATTATCAGGGAATCGACAACAGTCAATCCGCTTCTGCAAGTTTGAATTTTAGAAAAAATAAATGGGCGATCAGTACCAATTTGAACTCCATAAACCAAATCAGAAATCAGCAATATGCCATGAATAACGGCGACTCTAAAAGTAGCAATAATTCGGTAGGTTACGTGAAAAACGGGACCTTCGATTTAGGTGGTTATTTAAATATTGATTACGATATTTCTGAAAAACAAACCGTGGGATTTTCTTACAACACTTGGTACAGCGAGAATAAAGACACGCAAAGCAACTTTTTCAACACCATTAAATTCCTGGATAACAACAATGTTTGGCAAACGCATTACAACAGAACTCAAAACTTCATGGATTCTCATCATTTGAATAATAATTTCAATTTGAATTACGAAGTAAAGTTTGGCGAGAAGGGAAGCAAGTTAAACTTGAACGCTGCCTATTTGAAATACAATCAAACCGAAAATAACAAAAGCGTTACCAATATTACAGATTCTCAAAATCTCATCACAGGTTTGGAAGGAAAATTCAATCAAAGAATTCCACAGGATATCGATAATTTTTCGGGAACGGCTGATTTTACAAAGGTTTTTAAAAGTTTCACTTTAGGTGTGGGTGGAAATTTCAACAAGACTAAAACAGATAACGACACATATCTTGAAAATTTGGATTTAACCACTGGAAACTATGTGAGAGACCTCAATCAAAGCAACCACTTTGTTTATGATGAAAAAATTTCGGGAGTTTATGTGAATGTGGACAAAAATTTCGGTGAGAAATTTTCTACAAAAATCGGCGCAAGAATGGAATTTACCGACAGTTACGGGCAAATTCTCGGAACCGCGATTGACGTGAAAAGAAAACACCAAAACTTTCTTCCGACTTTAAGTTTGAATTACAATATCAATGACAAAAATTCGCTTTCATACTCTTTTACAAGTCGAATGAAAAGACCAAGTTTTTGGGAAATCAATCCCGAAAGAATTTATTTGACCAAAGTGAATTATGTACAGAATAATCCTTTTGTGAAAGCTTCTTCTGTATTTAATCAAGAGTTGATGTATATGTTCAACAATGCGTATTTTCTTCAACTATCGAATTCTTACACCAAAGATGCAACGACTCAAGTTCCATTGCAGCGAACGGTAAACGGAGTTAGCGAGTTGCGGTATATCCGTACAAATTATGGAACCGAAAATAATTTCAGCGCAAATTTGGGAATGAACAAACAGTTTTTCAAACAAATCTGGAATGTGAATTACACCATTGGAATGCAAATCAACACCTATAAAGGAAGCGTAAATATGGATCCAATCACTCATGAAATTTTCGATCCTTATGTGGTGGATGGAAGTTTGGTGACGCCATTTTTCCAGGCACAGAATACGATTCGACTTTCTTCTAAAAAAGACTGGTTTTTGGGGGTGAATTATTTCTATCTCGGAAAAAATAAAATTGATTTGGGAACTTTGAGTCCGCTTCAACAACTGGATTTGAATGTAAAAAAAATCTGGAACGACTGGACTTTTTCTCTTGATTTAAGAGACGTTTTGAAAACCAACAAAATTATTATTAATGATGTTCAGGCAAGCGGAAAATTTAATTCTATCGACCAATATCAAGATTCCAGAAGAGCAACTTTGGCGATTACCTATAATTTTGGAAACCAGAAAATTAAGAAGGCGAGAAACATTGAAGGTGCAGCAAGCGACATTAAAAACAGAACTGGAAATTAATTTTAACTGAAAATATTTCTCATACCTCTCTATATTAAATTGTTGAAATCGGCGTTTTGCAAAAGCGCTGATTTTTTCAATAGGCTTGATGATTAAATGAGGCGGTATAAAACTAAAACTCACCAATTTTTTTTGGTTTCTTCCAAATAAAGCCGTCCAACAAATAATGGGTGAGTTGCGGAACGGTAAGCAACGGAACCAGCAACATTTGCCAATCTCCAGATAACGAGAAATTAGAGAAAGAAATGTGCTCTTTCCAAACAAAAGTTTCCCACAGAAATTCTTCTGAAAAAGCGATGACTAAAAGAATTCCAATAAACAGAAGAACTCCGATCCCTGATTTGAATACGGAAAGTTTTTTTAGATAAGCATCATCTTTTTTCTCAATCTCGTTCAGATAAATTAGGGCGATATACGGAATTCCATGCGAAACGACATTGAGAAAAGTAAAAATCAAATCGTTATTAAAATAGACAATTCCGAAATACCATGACAGAAAAGTCCCGCTAATCACTGCATTTTTTGGGATGTTGAATTCCTTAAATTTCACAAAAACCGCCACCGTTTTCAAAATCCAAACCGCTAGAATTACAAAATAAAGAATGGTGATTACAGGAATGTAATTAGGAAGTTTTCCCATCCAATTGAACTCATCTTCTACAAACCAATTGAATTTTCTCGGCGTTCCAAACCAATAAAGCATCGGGTAAACTGTGGCGGCATAAATTGCGGCGGTGTCAATTTTTTTATGAAGGTTGTTGGGTTCAAATCTTGCGTAAAGCCGCATAAAACCATATTGTTGTCTAATAAAATGATAGACCGCAACCAGCGCTAAAGCCGACCAGAAAATCAAACTTCCTAATTGGTAGAACATAATTCCTAAAACCAAACTCAATATTGGAATGGTGAGATAGAGTTTTTTCCGTTTTTCGAATTCTTGTTTTACGAAATAGGTTTTGAAAAGGGTAGAATAAACATGCGCCACATCGACGAAGACAATCAAAAAAAGCCACGTGAAAAAACTGTATTTTTCATTGAGTTCCATCAATGTATCTTGAAAAAGAAAAACCGTTGCCAAGACCAAAAATGGCGGCGAAAGGATAAAGAGCGAATCTGTTTTAGCGTTATTAATCCACGGTTGTTTCATGTTTTCAACATTTGTTTTGCGGCGTTTGTTCCTTGATGAAATGCTTCTTCAAAAATAGATATTCCCGATAAATCAGTATGTGCAAAAAATATTTTTCCGTTAATATTTTTCCTCGCATTTTCTGCTTCTTTCCCAAAAATTTGGTTCGGAACGGGCGAAATCATTGCATGTCCCAATTTATGAAACTGAATTTCCAACAGATAGTCTTCAATTAAAGGATGGGCGATTTTCAGTTCGTCTAAAACTAATTTTTTCAGTTCATTTTCTTTGAGATTAAACAGTTTTCGGCGTGCTTCTTTTAAATCTTTTTCAGAGAAACTTCTGTAATAAGTAATTACTTTTTCGCCCAGATTTTGGTTCAGGTTTTGGTGTTGGTCGTAAATATAGCCTAAACCTTCTGCACCATAAATTACGTTATCCCACGCTAATTCATCTTCGCCACCAAATTCATTTTTTAATGTTAAAGTCGCCAAAAGCCAAGGAACATATTGGAAATTTTTGATATTTCTATTTTTAAAAAGATACTGATTTACAAATTGAGGTGTCGCAAAAAGTACTTTTTCTGCAATGATTTTTTTTGAAATCTTTTTAGAATTATCAAAAGCCAAAACTTCCACTTTTTCATTATTTTCTACGGAAAAAACCAAATGATTTGTCAGCTTTTTGTCTTCTGTAAATTTTTCTAAATGTTTTGCGAGTCGGGCATTTCCTTCGGGCCAAGTAAAAACCTGGTCGGTTCTGTTGGTTGCCCAATTGTTTTTTCTTCCGGCGAAATAATGAATTCCCGCCCAAGCTGAAACGTATTGAATTCCCAAACCGTAATCATCTTTGCAGGAATAATCGAGCAACCAAAGCAATTCTTCGGATTTGAAATTATTTTTGGAAAGCCAATCTGCAAAAGTGAGTTCATCAAGATTTTTTCCATCATCACTCGATTTGTTGAGCGGAATATCGAACCAATATTTTCCTAAAGCGTCTTTTTTGGTTCTGAATTCATCCATCATTTTAAAAAAGATTTCAATTTCTTTTTTCGTTTCCTCCCTAATTCCTTTCAACGGAACCAAATCATTTTGCCAGGAATTTTTAAAGAAAAGCCGTTCTTCTTTTGGGAAAGTTAATTGATAGTCGTCCAAAATAGGCAATCCGTTTTCATCGTCGCCGAGATACATTTTACATTCCCGCAAAAATTCAATGATTTCCGTGTCTTCTCTATTTGGAATTGGCAAATAGTGCGCTCCCAAAGGAAATTTAGAGAATTTGTTTTCGCCGTTTGAGGAATTTCCACCCAAATGATTTTCAAGTTCTACCATCAAAAAATCTTCTTCGCCATGATTTTTAAAATGTCGAGCCGCAGAAAGTCCTGAAATTCCACCACCGACAATTAGATACTTTGTTTTGATTTCTTCAGTTGGTTTCGGGAAATTTTTCGCCCAAAGTTGATGACCTAAAACATGATTGGTTCCCGTGACTTTTAATAGAAGCGATTTTGCTTTCTGTTCGCAATACTGAAAAAAAGGTATAAAAAGACCTGCCCAAAACAGCATGGACAGAAAATTTCTACGTGAAATTTGATTTCCCTTTTTCATTGATTGCCTGAAGAATTACCACATTTTTACTGAACCTTTCCCCACTCTTCATCAAAATACCTTACCAAAATTTGATTGTCGAGTCGGTTGACCTCCAAATTTTCTGCCTTCATGTCCTTATTGAAGTAAGCCATTTGGTCAAAATTATAATCATAAAAACGAAGTCCCGAAATTTTGCGAATTGTTTCTTTCTCCATTGAATTTGAAACCAAACAAAATCCCCATTCACCAAACGAAGGAACGTAAGTGTGATAAGCCGCCACCATCGGGAAAACCTGCGCCAAAGTTTTCTGGATGCACCAAAATGATTTTGGAGCAAAATAAGGTGAAGTGGTTTGAACAACTATTTTAGTCGATGGATTGGTCACTTTTTTCAACTCCTTATAAAATTGTAGCGAATAAAGTTTCCCCAAACTGTAATTGGAAGGGTCGGGAAAATCAATGATAATAACGTCGAAAGTTTTATCTAAATCTTTAATCCACATGAACGCATCCTGATTGACAATTTCTAATTTTTTGTTGTTTAAAGAGTTGTGATTCAGTTTGTTCATCGTTTCATTTTGCTGGAAAAACTTGGTCATTTCACCATCCAAATCCACCAAAGTAATATGTTCAACTTCTGGATATTTTAAAACTTCACGCACTGCAAAACCGTCACCACCGCCAAGAATCAGAATTCTTTTGATGTTTTTAGCCATTGACATTGCGGGATGAACAAGCGCTTCGTGATAACGATATTCATCGGCGGAAGAAAACTGCAAATTGTTGTTGAGATAAAGCCGAAAATCATTGCTGTTTCTCGTTAGAACAATTCGTTGATAAGGCGAAGAGCGGCTGTAAATAATATTCTCCCCATATAATTTTTCTTCCGAGTAACTTAAAATTTTATCGGCGAAAATAAATAAAGCGAGTAAAGCTAAAAAAGTAGTGATGGACTTAATCTTTAATGAAATTGGGTTCCGAAGTTCTCTCCTCAAATAAAAACAAAGAAAAATGGCGATGGATACATTAATTAAACCAAAAAACAGTGAAGTTCGAATAATTCCCAAATTTGGAATTAAAACTAAAGGAAACAGAATCGAAGCGAGCAAAGCACCAATATAATCGAACGCAAAAACATTGGAAACCAAATCTTTAAACTCAACTCTGTCTTTCAAAATGTTCATTAATAGAGGAATTTCTAGTCCAACCAAACAACCTGTAATGAAAACCAAAAGATAAAGCACCCACTCAAAATGATGCACTGTATTGAAAAGTAGAAAAAGAATGACCGAACTTATTCCGCCGATTAATCCAACCAAAATTTCGATTTCAACAAATCGGTCGAGTAAGTTTTTTTGGATAAATTTTGCGAAATACGAACCGACACCCATCGAAAAAAGGTAAACGCCAATGATGAATGAAAACTGCTTTACCGAATCGCCCAAAAGATAACTGGCCAAAGCTCCGGCAACCAGTTCGTAAACCAATCCGCAAGTGGCGATGACGAAAACGGAAAACAGCAAAAGCAGTTCGAAGGAAATCCGTTTTTTATCCATGAATTGCCGCACTGATAATCATAGAAATCCCAATGATGAACGCTCCGAAAATAATCGCAAGAGCAATGTTTTTATTCTCCACAATTTCTTTCCAGGTTTTTTCTGGGGTAAGTTTTTCGATAATAAAATATCCTACTAACAGGATTGTAATTCCGAGAAATGAAAACAAAACGGAATTGATAATTGGTGTCCAGTGCATTTCGCCCATAATTTTTTGATTTATTTGTGATAATATCGATAAAAAGTTCGTCCGTGAGTGGAGCTTCGGGTGGTTCCGTCACGATAAGTTTCGGTTTTTGCGCAGTCGCAGAATTGATTTCCGCTGTAAGTTAAGTAAATGTAAAAACCCATGAAAAATGCAGCGATTGCCACCAGAAGCCAATTGTTTTTTATGTAGTTTAAAATATTTTCCATCACTATTCTTCAGATTCTGGATAAGGTGAATTGGAACTGTTGCTCCATTTTGATTTTTCAAAAGCATATTTTCCCCAATAAGAAAGAGCCACAAAAACTGCCATTGCAGCCATAATTATTCCATAATTCCAAAGGGAAACAGGTAGCCAAGTCGCTTTCAAACTGATGTTTTGATTTTCTGGGTTGATTTCTGCAACTGTTGGTTCCGTGTTTAAAGGCAGATTGGAAAGTCCATTGATTGAATCCTGTTTTTTCTTCACTTTTTCAAATTCAGCAAAATTCAGAGAATCTTTTCTGTAAGTCGAAATATCTCCATAAGTTGTAAGATTTCCTGTGACGGCATCACGAACTTCCACCAAACCATCGGGACGAACGGTCACGGTTCTACCTGAAATTTCAGTTTGTGAAGTGGGATAAACAAGCGCTCCTTGCTCTTTTTCGGCAGAAATTAAAAAATGGTATTTCCCTGGAGCAACACCACAGAAATTTATTTCTTTGGAAGTGCTTCCTTCACTCCAACTTTCGCCATCGCTTACTCCATGGTAATATTCAATATCCTGTGAAGTGGACGTGATTTCGTTGGTGCTTTCGTTCACCAAACTGATTTCTGTATTTGCCCAGGAATTGTCCACCTGTGACTTAATTTTAACTTTTAATGGAGCCGAACCTCCCTTTAATTCAAAGGATTTGCTGACCAACTCTTTGTCTTTCGCATCCGAAAAGTTAATTTGTTCTTCAAAAACCGGATAGTTTGCCCTCGAAATATGAACATAAAGCTGCATCAAAGAAATCAACAATGCCGCAACTCCAAGAATATTTACCATATGTTTCACATTGTAGTAAAACGGCTGCACAATTCCAATTCCGTAATAATTGGGCATGTATGAAGGTTTGAAAGCTCTTCTGACTTTTCCTTTCGGAATGTGTTTTCCCCAGAAAAATTGTCTTTTATTTCCAGTTTCCTCCCAGGAAACCATTTCGGTTCCGTTTACAAATTCTTTATAATTGGAAAGTTTTAATTCGAGTTTATCTTCAAAAAATCCTGAAGCGGCGGCAACATTGTTTGGTGTGGTTTCGTACCATCTGTATTTTTTACCTTCGAAATCAGAATAATATTTAAAATCTTTGAGCGGATTTTCTTTCGGGTACATTAAAACCCAATGTCCATCGCTTTCACTTAAAAACGCGTTGTTTCCGGATTGGTCCTTTAAGTAGTATTCCCGCCAGAAAGTAGAACTTCCGTATTTTTTGACAACAATTGCAATGACTGTGAAATTTTTACCGTCGAGAAATCCTTTGTCGCCCACTTTTAAAACAACGTTTGAAGCGGGTTGCTTTAAAACTCCTCTCGTTTTATTATTTTCTGTACTGATGAGGTTGTTGCAGGATTTGCAAACGTAATCGGTCACCTGAAAGTTGGCTTCAAGTGTATTTTCTGTTTTACAAACCGGACAAGCGTAACTAATCATCTGTAAATACGATCTTGCTGCAGAATTTCTGCGTTAAAATAATTGACGATTTCCGCTGTGATTTTTTCTACCTTTTCGGTATTGTCGTGGATGTAGTTGCACAGAAAAATATCCGCTTGAAGTTGCTTAAATTCCGGCCAGGTATGAATGGAAAGATGAGATTCTTTCAAGCAAATTGCAGCCGTAAAACTTCCGTTTTCAAAAATATGTTTGGCGATTCCCACGATTTCGGTCTCGTTTTCTGCAAGAATTTTGGAAATGTAATGTAAGAAAAGTTCGGAATTTAACAACAAATATTCCGACTCTGTTTTCAAAGTCAGAAGAATGTGCAAACCTTTGCTGTAGGATTCTTTCAAAGAATTTATTTTAAAAGTAATATTAGGAAAAAATTACTTCCTTGGCAAAAAAACCTCCGCCAACATGCATCTTGCACTTCCGCCTCCATTGGTTTCAATGGTATTCAAGTCAGAATAAATGATTTCGCAGTATTTTTCAATATTTTGAATTTGTTCGGGAGTTAACGGTTTATATGCAGTCTCGCTCATCACCAAAAACTTTTTTCCTTCGGAATTCTGTACCTGCAACATATTTCCTGCGAATTGCTGCATTTGGTCTTCGGAAATTTCGATGATTTCCTTTCCGCTGGATTTGATGACTTCCTCCACTTTTTCGCGTTCTAATTCATCATCAATACAATCCAAACAAATAACGACAAAATGGTCTGCAACGCACATCATGACATTGGTGTGGTAAATCGGGAGTCTTTGGTCGCCCACATTTTGGAAGGAGTGAAAAACAACCGGAGTAAAACCAAATTTTGCACAAAACTTCCTGAACAACTCCTCGTCCAAACGAAGGGAAACCGAACCGTAAGCAATTTTGTGGTCGTGGTCGAAAATCATGCTTCCTGTTCCTTCCAAAAATTTGTCGTCATTTTCGAAATGGGAAAAATCATCCACTTCCGCAATTTCAAAACCTTGATTTTTTATGGTTTCTAAAATATCTTCACGTCGCTCAACTCGTCTGTTTGGGGCAAACATCGGATACAAAACCACTTTTCCGTCTTTATGGAAACTAACCCAATTGTTCGGGAAAATCGAGTCGGGAGAATGTGGCTCTAAAGTATCTTTAATGGTAATCACGTTAATTCCTTTCGAGCGAAGTTTTTCCACAAAATTATTGAATTCGGAAAGTGCTTTCTGCTGAATATCAGAATCTTTCTGTTCTACCTGAAAATAATTGTTTTCCGCAGTTTGCGCGTTGTATCCGAAAGCAATCGGCTCAATCATCAAAACAGTATCGGTTGTCTGCATTTAAAGAATTTTTTAATATTTGAATGTCTTCAAAATTACTTAAATTTATAGAGATTTAAAAAAGATATGTTAGAAATTGCCTGCTTTGAATTTACTTCCGCCGAAGTCGCTCTAAAATCTGTTGCCGACCGAATTGAATTTTGCGCCAACCACGATTTGGGAGGAACAACCCCAGATTTTTATGAGTTCCGCTCTTTGAAATCCAATTTTTCAAAACCGATTTATGTGATGATTCGTCCGAAAGGCGGCCCGTTTTTCTATTCCGATGCAGAATTTTTGCAGATGAAAAATAGTGTCATCGAATTTGCAGAAGGCGGCGCAGACGGTTTTGTCTTCGGAATTCTAAATGAACATCACGAAATTGATGAAGAAAAAAATGCCGAACTTATCGAACTTGCAGCAGGAATTCCGTCCACTTTTCACCGAGCTTTTGACCGTACCAAAGATTTGGAAAAATCAATCCAAACTTTAATTAAACTTGGATTTACCAACGTTATCACTTCCGGCGGACAACCAAATGCGATGGAAGGAAAAGAAATGTTGAAAAAATTGATTGATAAATATTCATATAAAATCAACATTCTCATCGGCGGCGGAGTTCGCTCAGAAAACATTGCAGAATTGAAAGAATTTACAGGCGGAAGATTCTTTCATTCATCAGCGGTTAAAAAGTACGATACTTTTCCAACGGATGATGAGATTAAGAGGTTGAAGTTGAATTGCGGGTAGTTTCTTGTTGGTGAGTGGGTGATTTGGTGAGTGGATCATGACAACCGATACATTTGCATCGCAACATCAAAAGACTTTCGATATACAATCTAATTCTGTGTGAAATCTGATTATTGCCATAACTTTATTTTTTTATTACAATCTCACCCACCCAACAACACACCCACTCACCAACAAAATCACTCCCTCACCAAAGGCAACGTAGAACATCTCAACAATCCACCCATTTTAGAAATCTCGCGATATGGAATTTCTTCTACGGTGATTCCCCATTCGTTTCGGAGGTGATTGTTCATTCTTGTAAAGGCCTTATCGGAAACCACAACGTCGGGAGAAATTGAAAAAATATTGGGAAACATTTCAAACATTTCCTCGTCGGTTACATGAAAGCAGTTTTCCTCCCCGAAAATATCGAGAATCAAGTTGTAGTCGCTTTCATCCACAAAACCATTTTTATAGATGATGCACTTGTCTTTTCCAACAGGATTGAAAGTGCAGTCTAAATGTAAAATTCCTTTGTAGGGTTCTTTGTCGTTTTTAATCAGTTCGAAATCCAGAATTCTTTTTTTAGGAAAATATTCCTTTAAAATTTCGATGGCATATTCATTTGTTCGGGCGGTTTTAAAACTGCGGTAATCCTCGCTGTAGCAAGTTCCGATAAAAAGGTAATCGTTCCACACAATCACGTCGCCACCTTCGATGTGGGCAGTTTCTGGGAGGTTGATAATGTTGCGCCACTTTACTTTTTCAAAAATTTTTCGGTAGGCGTCCTGCTCATCGGCTCTGTCTTGGATGACGTTGGAAATAATCATTTTGTCCTCAATCACGAAAGCAACATCGCGAGCAAAAACCTGGTTGTAATCTTCAATGATTTCCGGACGAAAAACCTGAACGTCATATTTTTTTAAAACCTTCTCAAACTCGGTCATTTCGTGGATGATGTCTTCCTCTTTCGGATAAATTCCTTTTAGAATGGTGTCGTAAGATTTAGCATCGTAACTTTCTTCAAGTGTTGGAATCTTTCCCATCGAGCCGGGTTGTCCCAGAACTACGGATTTTAGTTTGGCGGTTTCGTTTTTGATGTTGAGCTTCATAAATATTGTGGCTTGAGACAAATTTAAACAAACCAATCGAAGTGGGGAAATTTTTTTAGAACGTGTAAAAATAGCATACAGTCCTTTTGGCACTTGATTTTCTTGTTCTGCCAAATTTTCCGCTTTGAATTTTTAACCTGTCAGGAAAATTTACATCAAAAATTAAAATACAATTAAAAACTTCTAATTCTTGTTAAATAATAGTTAAAATTGAAACAATCACGTTTTTATTAATACTTATTTAGCATTAAATTTGTTCAGTAAATATTCGTGAAAGTAAAAAGATAAATAATTTATGACGATGAAGAATACATTAAAAAAACTAATTCCTTATGCTTTAGTGGGAGTAATTTCCGGAGCAACAACATTTGGGGCAATTAATTATTTTGGAGTAAAAAACAGCGATTCGGAATTTTCCTATTTCGCACCAAAGAAAAACAATGATGCCCAATTTGCATCTTTTAATATGACCGGAGTGGGCGACGATTTTGTGAAAGCCGCTAAAATGACGGTTCCCGCTGTAGTAAGTATTAAAAATTTCTCGAACAGAACTTCGCAGAGAAGTGATCAGGATTTATTCGATTTATTCTTTGGAAATCCTTTTGGTGGAAATCAACAAAGACAGCCGCAACAACAACAGCAACAGGAAATGCCGCGTGGAATGGGTTCAGGAGTAATTATTTCGCCCGATGGCTACATTATTTCGAATAATCACGTTATTGCAGGTGCAACAAAATTGGAAGTTCAACTGTCCAACAAAAAAACTTATGTAGCGAATTTGGTGGGAACTGACCCAACTACAGATATTGCCCTTTTAAAAATTGAAGAAAAAGGTCTGCCTTATTTGAATTTTGCCAATTCCGACAATGTTGAGGTTGGACAATGGGTTTTAGCGGTAGGAAATCCGATGGGATTGAATTCTACAGTAACCGCGGGAATTGTTTCTGCAAAGGGTAGAAGTATTGACTTGTTAAGCCAACAATCTAGAACTCCGATTGAAAATTTTATTCAAACGGATGCGGCGATTAACCCGGGAAATTCAGGCGGAGCTTTGGTAAATCCAAATGGTGAGTTGATTGGAATTAACTCTGCAATTTCTTCGAAAACAGGATATTACGAAGGTTACGGATTTGCGGTTCCTGCAAATTTGGCAAGAAAAGTGGTGGAAGATATCAAGAAATTTGGTTTGGTTCAAAGAGGATTTTTGGGAGTAGTTCCATTAGATTTGTCGGATCAAAGATCGGTTGCACAATACAATCAACAAAAAAAGACCAATATTAAAACGGGAGAAGGTGTTTATTTGGTGGATATTGCTGCAAAAGGCGGAGCAGAAGATGCAGGTTTAAGAACAGGCGACATTATTACAAAAGTTGACAATACCGTTGTTTCCAGTTATTACGACCTTTCTTTCGCGGTAGGAAGTAAAAGACCGGGAGATCAGGTTGCAGTAACGTACTTGAGAAATGGTAAAGAAAATACGGTAAACGTAACTTTAAAAGATGAAAGAGGAGGAACATCCTTCAGAAGCAAAGCAGACTTGACCGTTACTGAAAAAATTGGAGCCGAATTCGAACCGCTAAGTGAGAAGTTTAAAACAGACTATGGTTTAAACAGTGGTGTAATTGCAAAGAACGTAGTGGACGGATTGGAAATGTCGAAAATTGGAATTGTTGATAATTACATCGTTATCGAAATCAACGGTAAACCGGTAAACTCGCAGAAAGATGTTGAAAAGATTCTCGACAAATATCAAGGAAACGTTCAAGTGAAATATGTGGATGAATACGGAAGAATTACCACAAGAGGTTTTAAAATGCCTTAATAGTTGATGAATAATTAAGAAGTAATAATTAATAATGAAAAAACGCAGCTTTGAAAGTTGCGTTTTTTATTTCTGTAATCTTCGGTTTCGCCGCTTTTTTCGTTCGTAGATGACTTCTGTGATTTTTCCACCCATCCAAGCAAAAGGAAAGAAGGTGAGGAAAATTAAAATTTTATAAAAAGTAGGATGATACGGAAAAATAATAATGTCGAGCATCGCGATGAACAGCAAAATAAACCCGATCAAAATGGCGTAGGCTACTTTCGCATATTTTACGATAATCGCAGTTACAACACCGCCAATTGTTGCAGCAATACCTGATGAAATAAGCAATGCCACAAAAAAATAAGGTTTGTGTTCCACGCTTTTCAGAACTTTTTCCCAGCGTTGAAATGGCGCGATTTCCTCATAGTTAATCCACGACGGATTCAATCGAACTCCAATCGAGATAATTAGTGCCGCAACAGCAAGTCCAACAAGGACACCAAAAGTATTCCGCAGAAAATTCATTTAGAATTGGTGAGCTATCATTGAGATTTCAATATCCACATTTTTTGGCAAACAGGAAACCTGAACCGTTTCTCTCGCCGGATAACTTTCTGAATCGAGGTAAGAAGCATAAATATCGTTCATCACCGCAAAGTCATCCATGTTTTTCAAGAAAATTGTTGCTTTAACTACATTTTTAAAGGTTAAACCTGCTTCCGTAAGAATGGCTTCCAAGTTTTTCATCACTTGATGCGTTGCTTTGGTGATGCCTTCTTCCAATTTTCCCGTTTCAGAATTTAAAGGGATTTGCCCCGAAATATAAAGAATCCCATTTGCAAAATTCGCCTGAGAATAAGGCCCGATTGCAGCTGGTGCGTTTGTAGTAGATATCAGTTTTTTCATTGTATACCTTTTCGTTAAGATTCAATTCGCAAATATAAAATTTTTTCCGAGTTCCACATTCTTGTTTCAAGTTTGATGTTTAAACCACCCCGTCACTAAATTTTCGGAGAAAATTTCTGCCAATCCTCCAAAGAAGGGGAATTCTCACCCACTCACCAACACGCCTACTCACTAAAACGGCGCATTCGGCTGTGTAAAACTTCTGTCCTTATATTTCAGCGCATCACGCAAAATGTTGGCTTTAATTCCGATGAAGAAATCATACACTTTATATTGTCCATAAGGAATCCAGTTGAAATTAATGGTGAAGCTTCTTTGGTCACGCGAAAAACCAATTCTCGTATTGGCAATTTCTTTGGTAATCACGTCGTAGTAAAGGTTTCCGTTGAGGTTCCAATATGGTGAAAGTTTTATGCTTCCGTCCAAACCAATCGACGCCATTTTGTTTCCGAATCTCGTCAAACTTCTGGTGTAACCGTACTGCGCATTGATGTTCAAAGTCCAAGGTTGCTCAAATCTCGCGTAATTATCTTCATCGAAATAATAATTTTCGTTGCGGATTTCACCTTTCGTTGAATATTTTTTAGAAAGGTCTTGCTTTTCATCCTTTTTTCTAAAAATAGCGTCACTTAAAGGGTAAGAAAGTTGCGCATTAAATCCTTGAACGCTGAAATGCCCGAAATTCTCTGTTCTGATTCCCGTATCTTCTCCCGGAGCAAACAAAATTTGATAAGGTTCTAAAGCTAAACTCGTATTCAGGTTAAGTTTCTCAAAAAGTGTTGTTTGTCCACTGAATTGGAAAATCGACCATTTGTGACTTGGCGCTGCAAAATTGTAACTGGTGTTGAAATTGAGACTTTCAAAAATCTTCAGCTTTCTTACGCCTGTAGAATCGTTTTTAGATTTCACTTTCATCTCCACATTATTGTTGATGCTGAAAGTCATCGCCTGAACCAGCTGTGAACTCGGAGTTCCCACAATTCCTCGGTCAAAAATCGAGTATTGCGTCATTTCGCCGCGGTCGTTGTAATAATTTTTATAATATCCAAAACCGGGAGCAGAGAAATCTGGTGAATATGAAAACCCGATCTGTGGTGTCATCATGTGGCGAATCGCCTGAATTGGCGAGCCTTTCTTGAAGTTCAACATTCCATAAAGAACCGTTTGCAAACTTGCACCCGTAGTAAATGAAGAATATCCTGCAATTTTTTTATTGAGAACATCTTCCACTTTGTTTGACAACGGGTTGTAGAATCTCGTTAAAGTTTTCGTCGTTAAAGCATTGTCGATATTGGCATTAACAGAAAAAGTGAAATATTTTGCAATCGTCGTATTAGTTCCTAAACTGATATTGTTTTTCAAACCTGTTTGCATCTTATCCCACATTGTTTTGGTGAAAAGTTCACCCGCATTGGTTTGCACGTAATTATTGAAATTCAATCCTGTATTGACGGTAATGTTTTCTAAAAGTCCTTGTCTTACACCAGTTTTAGGCTTGAAAAGATAAAACTGATTAATCGCCACGTTCACCACCGGAAGTTTCAGATCTGAAAAACCGGTTGAAAAGTTTTGCGAATAAGAAGTCGTTCCCGTAATCGTCACAGGAAGCGTCAAAAACCTCTTAATTACACTCACGGTGGAGTTTTGTTGAGCGTTTAAATTGTTTTGATTAAAGGCGTAATTATTATTGACCGTGTTGTTGTAAAATTTATTACTCACCATATCCACCGAAGCAGAGAAAGTTAAGAACGGATTCGCCTTTTGGTCTTGCTGATGTCGCCACGCAATTCGATAAGTACTTGCTTTTGAGTAGTCGGAAAGTCCCTTAATCCCTCTAATTGTGGTTCCAATATCTGCCGAAAAATTGCCGGTGTATCGATAATTTTTCTTGTAATTCACTTCCGGCCGGAAATTCCAGCTTCCTTTGGTGTAAATATCGGTGAGGATTTTCAGGTCGAAATGGTCGCCAATTGGTTGATAATAACCCAACCCGTTCAAGAAAAACCCAACATCTTCACGCTCCCCAAAACTTGGAATCAAAATTCCCGCACTTCTTTTATCCGAAAACGGAAGAATAGCGAACGGCATTATTAAAGGCGTTGGAACCTGCTCAATATACATTTGAATCGGACCGGTAATAACTTGTGACTTATTTTTTCCTTTAATCAGTTTGATGTTTGGAGCGAGCAAATAATAATCGGCAATCGTGTCTTTTTTCTTGATGAAATACTCGTCGGTCGTATATTTTCCACGTCGCATGAAGAAAACGGAATCGTTGTATTTTTTGGTTTTTTCGGCTACGATTACACCTTCACTTTCTTCCGTTCTCGCGTTGAAAGCGATTGCCTGTCTTGTTTTGATGTTGTAGGTGAATTCGTCGTACTCGTATTTTTTACCACCTTGAGTTGCGATGGCGGGCGTTTTTATTTTTCCTAAAGAATCCAACTCGCCACGAGCAAAAATCAGCGATTTGTCCCAATCGATAGAAATATAATCCGCGTCAATCTGCATATCCTGATATTTTACCTGCGCCTTTTTGTTCAGGAAAGTCATCTTTTTCGGGATGTCGTTTCGGATGTTGTCGGCTTTGCTTTCGACCACATCGTCCAGCTGTTCTTTTTTTACGACGATGGTGTCTTTTTTGCGAATAGTGTCATTAACTATCTTGTTTTCAGGCAATTTTTGAGCATTTAAAACTGCTAAAAAATTGTTAAAAATTAGGATAATTAAAATAGGTATTATATTTTTGATGCCTGTTTTGAGCAATACGGTATTTTCTGTAATTTGGGCTCAAAATTAATATAATTTTTAAAATCTAAAGATGAATCGCAGTTTTTCTTTTAAAAAATATCTCCTCTTAATTTTTGTCTTATTATTCACGTTCAGCGGTGCACAGAAAAAGTTTACCATTGTTTTAGACGCAGGTCACGGCGGAACAGATTTCGGTGCAAATCGAGTGTATCCCGAAACAGGTAGGTTAAACGAAAAAGACGTTACACTTGCCGTGGTTTTGAAGCTTGGACGAATGTTGGAAAAAAACAAAGATTACAAAATAATTTATACCCGAAAAATAGACGAATACCCTTCATTAATCGACAGAACAAATCTTGCCAACAGAAGCAAGGCAGATTTATTTATCTCGGTTCACTGTAATGCGAACACTCGAAGTGCACCTTATGGAACGGAAACTTTTGTGCAGGGACCGGATCAGAACAAAACCAATTTAGAAGTGGCAAAAGCGGAAAACGACGTAATTTACCTTGATGAAAAAGATAAGGAAATGTTCGCTTCATACGATCCTCGCTCACCGGAATCTTTAATTGCGTTGAAAATCCAACAGAGTAAATATTTGGAAAGTAGCCTTTTATTTGGAAGTTTTGTAGAAGGAAATTTTGAGAAAAAAGACAAGAGATTTTCACGTGGCGTAAAGCAGCAAAACCTTCACGTTTTAAGATTAAATGCAATGCCTTCAGTTTTGATTGAAACGGGATTCATTAGTAATTATGATGACGCGATGTATCTCGCTTCCGAAAAAGGACAGAATGAAATTGCGGAAAGTATTTACGATGCTATTGTAAGCTATAGAAAGGCAAGAGACAGGAATGCTTCTAATTCAAAACTTGAACCTGAAAAACCGGAAGAAAAGCCATTGAAAAATGATTTCAGAATTTTGCTGATGTCCACTCCAACCAAATACAACAGTGGTGATCCAGCGTTGAAAGGGTTGAATTATATTCTTCCAATCAAAGAGAACGGGCTTTACAAATATTATTACAGTGTGACCAATTTTGCCTCGGTTCGCGACAACAACCTCAAAACAGCAAGAGATGCAGGATTCAATAATGCGACTTCCATTTCTTTTGTTCCTGCTCAAAAATTAGGGATTGGTTATTATACCATTGAAGTGGCGGTAAGTCCGCAAAAATTGAGTTCTAATTCTTATTTGCTCAATACATTGAAAGAAGTTGAAAGAACCAAGGAGAATGGCGTTTTTTATTATACCTACGGAAAATTTAGCAGCTTGGAAGACGCTATAAAAGCACAAAAAGATCTAGATACGAAGGGAATTAAGAACACTGTAATTCAGAAAGTGGCGAAATAGGGAAGTTTTGTAGTGTAAAAGATAAATGATATTTTTGCAGTCCGAAAAACAAAGGCCTATTCGTCTAGTGGTAAGGACTCAAGATTTTCATTCTTGCAACAGGGGTTCGATTCCCCTATAGGCTACAATAAAAAACAAAAATCATGAGGGTTTTAAAAATTCAGGAAGCACAATTGCTCGTAAAGAAAATTTTAAGCAGCCCGAAAAATTACGAACTGAAACTTAATAATGGGATCATTACCGGAAGTGATGAGGAAATTAGTTTTAGGTTTTATAAAGAAAGCGAAAAAGCGTCATTTGAGGTAACCATCGATGGTTTTACTTTTGTAAATAACACCGGTGAATGGAATAATGCCATGATTATGCTCGAAAATACCATCAAAAAAATGGAGAGAGAGCAGGATGACGAAAAAATTGAGGAGGCTTTAAGCAAGCTGAAAAAATATTTATCCTCAGAAATGTAAAATTTTTAAAGAATTTTTTAAAAAATTGTTGCAGGAATAAAAAATAGTTATATCTTTGCACCCACAATTCAGAAACAGTTATGGCAAATCATAAATCAGCGCTGAAAAGAATCAGACAAAACGAGAAAAAAAGATTAAGAAACCGATACTATCATAAGACTGCAAGAACAGCTTTGAAAGTATTGAGAAATGAGGAGGACAAGAAAGTTGCGACTGAGCAATTGCCAAAAGTAATCTCTTTGTTGGATAAATTGGTGAAGAAAAACATCATCCATAAAAACAAAGCGGCTAACTTAAAAAGCAAATTAACTAAGCACGTTAACAAACTGGCTTAATTAAATAAAGAGTCCGGCCCGTTCGTCTATCGGTTAGGACCTCAGATTTTCATTCTGGTAAGAGGGGTTCGATTCCCCTACGGGCTACAAAAACTCCCCGAACATCATTGTTCGGGGAGTTTTTTTATGTTCAAAACGAATATTCACGGTTTTATTTCCATAGTTTCAAAAATGTTTTACAAGTCTATTCGTTTATTTGATTCAGCAATAAAATTAATAATATGTTATTATATTATAAATATTTTTACGTTAAAATTAGTTTATTATACATTTTTTTTGTATAACTTTACACGACCATTAAAACTAATTATCATGAGCGTACCTTCAATTCCAACAAATTACACCCATAATTTGAAACCCGTTGCTCCGTTTGATGTGGATACCACTTTGGATGGCTCCATAGAATCAAAACTTGCCGGAGGTTTCGGTGTGCAGCACAACGGTTCCCTGAATACAGTTCTTAGCGGGAATCTGGCGACCAACAACGTTTTACAGTTGAAAGGAGATAGAAAAGAACCTGTGATTACAGAAAATAAGTTCGATATCGAAAATCTACCACATTTCACGCTGCAAGACATCAAAGACCTAATGAAACAAAGGGTGAGAATACCTAATTATTCAAAAGTGTGCTTCAAATTTTTGGGCATCGAACTGTTCGATGTGTGCATGAGCGGGGAAAGCCAGATTATTACCGAACCTTTCGTACCCAATGCTGCGGAACGGTGCGAAGATGACTGCTGCACTGCAGATACCCGTCCTTTTCCTGAAATAAAAGGAAAATAGCCCATTAATTTTTAAACTTCCCATCATGTTATTCATCAAAGAAAGCAATGACGCTTTGTTGCAACATATCAACATTGAGAAAGAGCAGGAAATAATTTTAAACGGAATCCCAACTTCAATGTCGGGTTATGTCCAATTAAGCAATTCCTTGAATGAAACGGTGAAAGTAAGGAGTATCGCACTCACCGACAACACCAAAAAAGCAGAAAAAACGGATTTAAGTATCAGTTGGAAACTTTTGCCCGGCGAAAAAAAATTACAGCAATTAAACATTCAACTCCCGCCCGATACTGCACCCGGAGAATATGACCGGTATTTGGACATCGGCGGTAAAAAACAGAAGGTGAAATTGATCGTTCAACCTAACATCGAAATCAATATTTTCCCGAAAAATTTTACGTTGCAGAATACGGCGCCGGGAACCAATCACACCATCATCTTCACTTTGGTGAACGCTGGAAATTTACCTTTTCAAATTCCGGAAATCAAACACATTGCGGCGTTAGATATGGATTTTATCTGTCGTGCTTTTGGTTTTGCTTTTCGAGACGCAAAGTCCTCCAGCTTTAATGACACCTTGAATTCGGTAACTGAAAACATCAGAAAGAATTTAGCAGATTGGCTTTCTGCAAAAGTAAGGGAAGCCGGTACCATTATCAATCCTGGAGAAAGTACGCTTTGCCACATCGACTTTACAGTGCCAAAAAATGCAGACCGCAAAAACGATTACAGCGGAAATATCCGTTTTTGGGACCAGGATTTATCCTTTGTAATTAAATCTCATATTGAAACAAAAATAAAAACTAAATCATGAATACCACAAACAAAAATTCAGGAAATGTCGCCGATAACTTAGGCACTATTCTTTCGCGATCATTTGAAATGTATAAGGGAATTCTGGAAACAGGCCTTAATGCCACCAATTTAAAACTTCCCACAAGTTCCGATTGCGATGCGTGTGCGCCAAAAGAAGAATGCCCGCCGAAATTTATCGGTAAACTTTACCGCTCCGCAATGCCGAACGAAAGCATCATTGTACCCTTTATCATTAATAATGGTTCTTCCGTGCCGAAAACTTACCGAATAGGGATGCGTGAACTAAAAGATAATGATGGAAATTTAGCACCGATTCAACCAAAACTCAACAAAAATACGGTGGTTCTTCCGCCAAACGGACAGGAGAGAATTTTAATTGGGCTTCAGCTTGCCAATTTCTCAAAAGGAACTTATGAGACGGAAGTGGTAGTGCGCGAAAAAGATTATAATCAAAACATTCTTTTAACTGTTGATGTACAAGATGTTTCAGCCTCTGTTTTTACACCTTTGGATGAAAAAAAATACAATTTGAAATGGCAAAGTTGGAAAACCCACTTCTATTGTGAACGCCCCAGAACCCAACCCAATAACGGATAATCTGAAATTATGGGCACCAATATCACTCAAAATTTAGAAGGTATCACAAAACAGTTTTTGGATATCAATAGAAATTACATTAATAAAAGTATTGATGTGATTGGTAAACTGAAGAATTCCCCCACCCAAAAAATAACCAATATCAATCAAGATTTAATCGCCGATGTTTTCAACGGAATTGTGAAATTAAACCTGGATTATTATTCCAAACTGATTGATTATGGTTTTACCGTGACGAACAAAATTTTGTCTGTTCCAGAAAATCGACGGGGAGAAAATGAAGAGCAGGGTTCTTCGTTCACACTTGCTGGCAAAGGAAATGCTGGAAGTTCAATCGACATTTCTTTTGTGTTGGATAATTCCAAAAGCGAGAAAGCATTTTGTCAACTGGAAAATACCCCTTTTGTAAGCATTGATGAACATAAGGAGAATCCGGACATTACAGTTTCATTCCAGCCACAATCTTTTGATTTGGAAGCAGGAAAATCTGAAAGTATTTCGGTTTTGTGTTCAGTTTCAGAAAAATCAGCGGCAGGAACTTTTTATAGCTACGCGAGAGTAATCGGTTTTGAACCGGCTTATTTTACCATTGTACTTACCATAGAGCAAAACACAAAACAAGATGTCATCAATACCCAACCCGCAAAAAAAACCACCGCAAAAAAATAGCTCCAAAGAAAAGGGTTCGGAGCGGATTATGAGCAGTGCACAAAGAATTGTGAGTTCTGCGGTAAATGTTTTGGAGGAAGAGATCGCCGCTGGAATTTTGGCTGCCAAAAAATTGGAAACCAAATTCATCAACGTAGAAGAAGTGCGAAATAATCAGGACGAATTAATGAACAGAATACGTAGGGACACCCATGAAGCGGTGGATTTATTTCTGGATGCATTTGCTACTTTGGCGCAACAACTGAACGGGATTACTGAAAGAGCAAAAACTGGAAATGCCGAAAAATCAGCAGTTATTCAAAAGAAGTCAACCGAAAATTTATCACAACCCGTTTTTTTGGAATCCGACAAAATTCTAAAACCTGGTGAATCTGTTTCATTCCAAATTGTACTTTCCGATGATGATAACGACGTGCAAATTTCCCTTACAAAATCTGATTTTATCGGTTATGACAACAAGAAAATCAGTTCGCGAAACATACTCATCAAGCCGAATTCAGTTTTATTAAAAGCAAAAGAAAAAGTGGAAATCCATATCGTGGTCAAAATTCCAAAAAATGCCACCTCAGGATTTTATCGCGCAATTCTCTCGGATAAATTAAATCCAAAAACCGTCATTTTAATTACCCTGCAAATAGATGAATAAAGATGAATTCTACAATGATGAAAGATATGTTGCAGGAATATGGGGAATATACGCTTTCCGGCATTAATCAGTTTATTCCCGATAAAGAGCCGAAAGCATATCTCTACGATTTGATGCACGATTATCCGAACAGAGGCGGAAAAGGTTTTCGCCCCGGTTTGTGTATCGCCACATGCAAAACTTTTGGCGGAAAACAGGAGGATGCAAAACTTTCTGCAATTACTTTGGAGCTTTTGCACAACGCGTTCCTAATCCACGATGATGTGGAAGATGAAAGTTACAACCGCCGAAACAAACCAAGCATGCACCAGTTGACCGGAAAAGCAATTGCAATCAACGTGGGTGATGCGATGAATGCTTTGGGACTTTATCCGCTTTTTCAAAATAAATTTCGTTTGGGTGAAAAACTTTCAGAGAAAATATTTTTAGAAGTTCAACATCTTGTTACAGAATCTACAGAAGGGCAAGCGTTGGAACTCGGTTGGAGGCTGGATAACAGAATCGATTTGAATGAATCCGATTATTTTCGGATGATACTGAAAAAAACTTGTTGGTACACCTGCATGCATCCAATCCGAATCGGCGCAATCATCGGAACAAAAGGGTATGTGAAACCCGAAAAATTTGACCGGCTTGGTTTCTTCATGGGAGCGGCCTTTCAAATTCAGGATGATATTTTAAACCTTATTGCTGATGAACACCAATATGGAAAAGAAATCGGTGGGGACATTATCGAGGGAAAAAGAACTTTGATGCTCATTCATTTGATGGAGAATGCAAATAATAAGGAACTCTCTTTTATAAAAAGTTTTCTTTCACAACCCATTCCTCAGCGTAGAAATGACGAAGCAGCGAAAGTTTTTCAGTTGATGCAAAAGTACAAATCCATTGACCACGCCAAAGAAACGAGCAAATATTTGGCGGGTGCTGCCTTGAAGGAATTTTATACCCATTTTGCGCAATTGCCCGACTCCAAAGACAAATCTTTTTTAGAAAGCATCATCTTATATATGATCAACAGAAATTATTGACATGTTAAAAATTAAGGAAAAAATTAATTTTGATTGCGATGTTTTGGTTTCCGGTGGCGGTCCCGCCGGAAGTGCAATTGCCTATCATCTTTCCAAATTAGGTTTAAGGGTGATAGTTGCTGAATCAGAAAAATTTCCACGCGACAAAGTTTGCGGCGATGCGGTAAGTCCCATTGCCATCAACGAACTTCATGAAATGGGAATTACCAGTTCCAATATTTTTAGAAAAGCTAACGAAATTACTAAAGTTGGGCTATTTGTAAAAGACGATCACGCCATCGTAAATCTTGTCTTACCCGAACATTTGCCGTACCATGCGAGAATCATACCCCGAATTGAATTGGACAACGCTATTTTTGAAACCGCCAAAAAAGTGGGCACAGAATTTTTGGAACAAACCCGTGTCTTAAAATATAAAGTGCTTCCGAACAAAGTAATTACCACTTTGCAGCAAGAACAAAAAGTATTCGACATTACCTCAAAAATCATCATCGGCGCAGATGGAAGTCGCTCGGTAGTCCGAAGATTGCTGCGCAAAGAAACTTTCGACGAAGATTATCAATTGGTTGGTTTGCGGGCGTATTACGACGAAGTGAAAGGGCCTTCGGACAGAATGGATGTTTATTTCATTGAGGATAATTTTCCAGGGATTTATTGGTTTTTTCCAGAAGGGGAATCAGGTGCAAACATTGGTTTGGCAACGCTTTCTAAAACTTTTCCCCAAAAGCAGCAACAAGTAAAGAAATTATTGAACGACCATATTTCTAATAATAAAGACATCTCTGCGAGAATTGGGAACGGAAAACTTCGTCATAAAATTGAAGGTTGGCCGATAACCTTTTACGACGCGAAAAAAGAAGTAACAGGAAACCGTGTTTTATTGGTAGGTGAAGCAGCCGGTTTAATTAATCCTTTAAGCGGCGATGGAATTCAGTATGCTTTGCTCAGTGCAAGATGGGCTTCGGAAATTTTGAAAAAATGTTTCGAGGAGGACGATTTTACAACCGAAAAACTTCAGCCGTACAAAAAAATTCTGGATAAAGAGTTGGGTTATGATTTGGCATTTTCGAATCTGATTGTGCATTTTCCACGAAATAAATCCTTGCTTCCTATTTGGATGAAAGCAGTTGATATTTTAGTTGCAAGGGCAAAAAATGACCAAAAATTTGGTGAAATTATTGTGGGGATTTCAGAGGGAACTTTTCCTTCATTTCAGGCGTTGACTTTGGATTTTATCTTAAAAATTTTGTTGCAGGGCGGGATTTCAGGGAGTAATTATTTTTTAGACATGAAAAAGCAGCCATCAGATTTTATAGAGGACGGAAGTTTGTTTTGGAAATCTGCTAAGCAAATTCTTTCAGAAATAAGCCACGACCGAAGAAGCAATATGGAATGGATTTCACAAATCGGAAAAAAAATCGTGAACGTGTCCAAATATGCAATAAAATCTACGAAAGACTAAAACAAAATTGCATGTCTAAATTCCCAAAAGTTGAATTATATTTGTTTCAACATATTTTTCAGCATGAAAATCCTCATCATCAATGGACCCAACCTTAATCTCCTGGGAACTCGCGAACCGGAAATCTATGGAAATATTTCCATGGAAAATTTTTTGGAATCTTTAACTAAAGAATTTTCACAACATGAAATTCAGTATTACCAATCCAATGTGGAGGGAGAAATTATTAACCGAATTCAAGAAGATGATTTTGAGGCTTTGATCATTAATCCAGGTGCTTTTACTCATTATTCCTACGCCATTGCAGATTGCCTGAAAAATATTTCAAAGCCTAAAGTTGAGGTTCATATTTCTAACATTTACAAAAGAGAAGAATTCCGTCAAAAATCAGTTACCGCGGCAAATACCGATGCTGTTCTAAGTGGTTTTGGTTTGAATGGCTACAAACTCGCAATTTTAAGCCTGAAGTAATCTTTTTTATTTTGCTTGAATCTTTTGCCTAAACTTTGCATGTTCATATTTTCTTTAATTTTGATAAAATTATCAAAATGAAAAATTCTATTCTGTCATTATTCGTAATCCTTTTCGGGCTTACTTTTTTTCATTCCCAAACCAAAGATCCGCGTTATCAACCGAAAGAATACGTTCAAATCAAACATCCTGAATGGAGCAAGAATGCAACGATTTATGAGGTGAATCTCCGTCAATATACCAACGAAGGAACTTTCAAGTCTTTCGAAAGTCATTTGCAAAGACTCAAAAAAATGGGAGTCGATATTATTTGGCTGATGCCGATTCATCCGATCGGAGAGAAAAACAGGAAAGGCGGATTGGGTAGTTATTATTCCGTAAAAGATTTTCGTGGAATTAATCCCGAGTTTGGAACGATGCAGGATTTCAAAAATTTGGTGAATAAAATTCATTCGATGGGAATGTATGTGATCATCGATTGGGTAGGAAATCATTCTGCATGGGACAATCCGCTCGCAACAACTCACCCGCATTGGTACACAAAAACACGTTCCGGAAATTTTCAGCCCACTCCATGGTACGATTGGGATGATGTGATTGATTTTGATTATGACAATCCCGATTTCAGAAAATATATGACGGAATCTCTGAAATTTTGGGTCAAAGAAGCTAATATTGATGGTTACAGAGCAGATGTTGCAGGATTTATTCCCGTTGATTTTTGGGAGAATGCAAGAGCGGAACTCGATCAAATCAAACCCGTATTTATGCTTGCAGAGTGGGAAAGCCGCGATCTGTACAAAAAATCTTTCGACATGACTTATTCATGGACTTTATTTGATAAACTAAAAGATGCAACCACACAAAATAAAGGAATTGCAGGTTTGGTGGAGTATCTTTCGCATGACGTGAATTCTGTTCCGAAAAATGCCTATAGAATGGTCTTCACCGATAATCACGACATGAATTCATGGAACGGAACGCCACAAAAAAACTTCGGTGACGGATTGAAAACATCCATTGTTTTCACGGGTGTCGTAAATGGAATGCAACTTTGTTACAGTGGTCAGGAAGCAGGTTTAAACCGAAGTTTGAAATTTTTCGACAAAGATCCAATCGAATGGAAAGATCACGAAAACGAAGTTTTGTTCAGCAAACTTTTCCATCTTAAACATGAAAACCAAGCACTTTGGAACGGAAAATATGGTGGCGAAATGATTCGGGTGGTGAATGATCATCAAGACCGAGTTGTTTCCTTTTACAGGGAAAAAAATCAAGATGCCGTTCTCCCAATATTTAATTTTTCTGATAAAACGGTTGAGGTTAATTTAGACACTCAGTACTTTCAGGGAAAATACAGGGAACTTTTCACGGATAAGAATTTCGACATCAAAGAAAAAACAATGCTGAATTTGGAACCTTGGTCTTACCTGGTTCTGGTTAAAGGAAAATAGTGCTACAACCATTAATCTGATAAATTTCATTTTTAATTAATGTTGTTTCAACCTTTTTAGGTGTAATTTTGCTAAAAATTTTACATCATGTTCGATTGGCTTCAAAATCTTTTACTACCCGTTGAAAATCCTTCTGTAACACAGTCTATTGTTGCGATCATGCTTGCAATAGGAACTGGAATATTCTTGGGTAGATTAAAGCTGGGTAAGATCACCTTCGGAGTTTCTGCAGTGATGTTTACAGGATTATTTCTTGGTCATTTAGGATACAGAATTCAAGACGGAATCTTGGATTTTATTCGCGATTTTGGATTAATTCTTTTTGTGTACGGAATCGGTCTTCAAGTAGGACCATCCTTTTTTTCTTCATTCAGGAATGAGGGATTGAAATTTAATATATTGGCAGTTTCTACAGTACTTTTTGGTGGATTGATAACGATTGTTCTTTTTAGATTAACGGGATTAAAAATAGAGGATTTGGTAGGAATTATGAGTGGTTCTGTTACGAATACTCCAGGTTTAGGGGCCGCAAAAAATACAATTGAAGAAATTAAAAATTCATTTCCAAACAAAACCTTCGACGATCCTACCATTGGTTACGCCATAACTTACCCTCTAGGAGTTTTCGGTATTATTGGAACAATTATTCTGTCCAAATTACTTTTGAAGATTAATCCTGAAGTTGAAATGCGCAAGTTTCGAATGTCTAAAATCAATCGAGAGCTGCCCTTGATTCACAAGAAAATGAGGGTTACCAATCCGGAGTATTTTGGAAAAACTTTACATCAAGTCATTAAAGATTTTGGGCATGAAATAGTGGTTTCCCGGTTAAAACACAGTGGAAGCGATGCGGTTCAATCACCAACATTAGATACGCATCTTCGTGACAGAGACGTGTTGATGATTGTAGGCCTGGAAAGCCATTTGGATGAATTTATTCAGAAGGTGGGGCGTCCTTCAACTGATTTGTTTATTGAATCGGACTCCGATATTCGCAAAAAGAATATTTTTGTTACTAAACCTTCCGCAGTTCACAAAAAACTGTCGCAACTCGACCTTTACAATACTTACGATCTAAAGGTAACCCGTGTTTTTAGGGCTGGTCGGGAAATATTACCGCGCCCTTCTCTGGAGTTGTTCTATGGTGATATTTTACGTGTTATTGGTTCACGGGAAGCTATTGAAGAAGCCGAAAAAATTATTGGAAACTCAGAAAAAAAATTATTGGAGCCCGATTTTCTTTCACTTTTCGGAGGTTTGCTTTTGGGGGTTATCTTGGGATCAATTCCTATCGTAATTCCGTCGCTGCCCGTTCCAATTAAACTGGGTTTTGCAGCCGGACCTTTAATTGTGGCCTTGTTAATTTCTAGATATGGAGGAATTTCTTTTATCCACTCCTATATCAATAATGGAGCGATATATTTTATGAAGGATTTCGGAATTTGTTTATTTTTTGCCGCAGTAGGTATTCATGCGGGAGATGGATTCTACGAAAATTTTATCAAATATAACGGTTGGAATTGGTTGCTTTTCGGTTCAGCCATAACATTTATCCCTCTAATCGCGATGGTAATTGTTGGCAGGTTTTTCATGAAAATAAATTACCTTCAATTGGCAGGAATCATGAGCGGAAGCTACACCGATCCCGCTGCGTTGTCGTTCAGCACGAATTATTTGGATTCCGATATTCCTGTCCAAAGTTATGCTCAGGTTTATCCGTTGGTCACGATTTTCCGAATTTTTGTGGCAAGCTTATTAATTTTGATTTTTTCATAGCTAATTCCTTACGCTTTCTCGCCATTAACAAAAACTTCCCAATCTACTTTTACATTGGGTTCTAAAGTTTTTGAGACGGAACAATATTTTTCGAAAGAAAGATCGGCAGCTTTGAACGCTTTTTTAATATCGACCACACCTGTTAGGTAAAATCGAACCATGATGTTCTTAAATGGTTTTGCGTCGCCAATTTGAATTCTGTCACCTTCAACCTCGGCTGAAAAACTTTTGATTTCCTGTCTTTGTTTTTTCAAAATTGAAACGATATCGATTCCGCTGCATCCAGCAACAGCCATCAACACGCTTTCCATCGGAGAGACACCTTTTGAATCAGGTTTTGATGTATTATCTAAAAGGATTTTATTTCCGTTAGAATTTGTGCATTCAAATAGAAAGTCTTCGTCGATTCGGTTTAATTTGATTTTCATAAAAAAGGTGTTTTCACGGTTGCAATATCTGCAATAACTCTATAACTTTAACAAAAATTGATAGTGATGAATTGGTTTTTACTATTATTTATTGTTTTGGCAATTTACGGCTTTGTAAATTACTTGACGCACAAACGAAAAAATTATTAGATTTTTTCCCATCTCAAATGTTGTTTTTTTATTTTTTTGTAGGATTTCCCTACATCCAATTTTTTTATTATATTTAAATAATTGTAATATCATAGAATGAGATTTGAAAACAACAGATCCGGCAACGGTGGATTTATAACATTAAATAATGAAACTGACGAAATTGGACGCTTAACATATACCATATTTCCCGATGATCATAAATTGATTATATCATTTGTATTGGTTCATCCACAATTTGAAGGTCGAGGAATGGGCAAATTTTTGGTGGAAGATGCCATAAAATTTGCAAGAGAAAACGGTTGGAAAATTTATCCACATTGCTCTTACGCGCGTGCAGTAATGAACAGGATGGATGGGGTAGAAGACGTGTTGCTACAGCATTTAAAATGAAGACTCAAAGAATATTTTTGGGTCTTTATTTTATAGCGTACCCATTTGTTCATCTGTGATATCCATATTGTGATAAACATTCTGAACGTCTTCATCTTCTTCAAAACGGTCAAGCATTTTCATGTTGGCTTTAAATTGTTCTTCAGAAACCTCCTTGGTATTATTGGCTACTCTTTGCAACTCTGCACTTTTGACCTCAATTCCAAGTTCATCTAGTTTATGCGACAAATGACCGAAATCTTCAAATGCTGTTGTAATCATTACTTCATCATCATCGCTTTCTATTTCTTCGGCACCTCCATCAATCATTTCCATTTCAAAATCATCCCAGTCCATTTTTATTAAGGATTTTTCAATTGAAAAAATTCCCTTTCTGTCAAAAATAAAAGCGAGTTCGCCGTTTTTTCCAAGATTTCCATCAAATTTATTGAAAATCGCCCTTACGTTAGCAACAGTTCTCGTTGGATTATTGGTGGTACACTCCACAAAGAATGCAACACCGCCTTGTCCGTAACCTTCATAAGTGATTTCTTCGTAGTTTTCCGCATCCGCACCACTTGCTTTTTTGATTGCGCGCTCCACATTGTCTTTTGGCATGTTTGCACCCTTCGCATTTTGGATACATCTTCTTAGTGCAGGATTTGATTCGGGATCAGGTCCACCTGCTTTTACGGCAAGTGCGATGTCCTTACCTATTTTGGAAAATGTTTTGGCCATTTTATCCCAACGTGCCATTTTTGATGCCTTTCTATATTCAAATGCGCGTCCCATAATTTGTATGATTTTATGGCTGCAAAAATACGAATTAGTTCATAAAAAAACACCCCCAAATTGGAGGTGTTTCATATTTAGAAAAACTTTTTAATTATTTTCTCTTTTTTACAACTTTCTTAGCTGGAGCCTTTTTCACAGGAACTACAACATCTGATTTCTTGTAAGTACCCCATTCAGTAGCATCTTCGATAGCTCTTACAACTACTTTTCTGTCTTGCTGTCTTTCAGCATCAGTAGCAGTTTCAGGAACTACCGCTTTAGCTTCACCAACACCGATAGATTTCAATGCACCTGCATCTACACCTCTTGCATCAAGAGCTTTTACGACAGCTTCTGCTCTTCTTTGAGATAAGTTCAAGTTGTAAGCTTCTGATCCTTTTTTATCAGTTTGACCTTCTAGTAAATAGTTACCTCCATCAGTTTTGATAATTGTAGCTGCAGCATCTAATCTAGCGCTAGATTGCGGAGTGATAGTAGCTTTATTGAAATCGAAATAAATGTTTTTCAATTCACTTTCTACTTCAGAGGCAGTTACTGATTTTGGTTTTGGACAACCATTGTATTGAGCAAGACCTGGAACTGTAGGACAAGCATCATCTTTGTCTAAGATTCCGTCACCGTCAGTATCTGGCCAAGGACAACCGTTGTTTTCAGCTGGACCAGCAACAGTAGGACAAGCATCGTCTTTATCTACAACACCATCTCCATCAGTATCTGGCCAAGGACAACCGTTATTTTCTTTTGGACCAGCAACATCTGGACATTGATCATCGATATCTGGAATTCCGTCTCCGTCTGTGTCAGGACATCCTTGGAACTCTGCTAAACCTGGAGTATCAGGACATCTGTCGTCTTTATCTAAAATTCCGTCTTTATCTTTATCTGTTTGTCCGAATCTGAACAAGATAGACGCTGAAGCTTGCCAGAAATTAGCAACATCAGATTTGTCAGTTGGTGTAGCAACATAATCACCTTGAATACCTAACCCGAAGTTTTTAGTAATCCAGAAGTTAGATCCTAAACCACCTGCAACAGTGAAGTGATCTTTTCTTCTCTGTGTAAACGCCTGATTGTCAGAGAAACCTGGATAAGTGATATTATGATAATAATCAGTAACAGGGAAAGTTACGCCTGAATAATCATGTCTCATATAATTAGCACCCACTCTTAAATATGGGTCAAACCAAGACTCTTCGTTCCAAAGACCGTTAAATTTAAATTGAAGACCTAAACCAGTCATTAGGAAAAATTCTTTTCCCATGTTGATTCTTTTGTTATCAATATTACCAACAGAAGTTTGCCAATCAAGAACCAAATACTTATTAATGTTTCTTGCAACAGTTAATTTTGAAAGTGGCGGCGTAATTGTAAAATTGTTAATGTTGTACAATCTGTTAGCGTCATCGCCTCCGAAAGCAGTTCCAAGTGTGCTACCCAAACTTTTACCTCCAACAGCAACATGATTTATCCCGTGTGCACCTACACCGATCAACCACGGATTTGTAGTTGTTTGTGCGAAAACAGTAGAGGCAACAGTTAGTGCCAATGCTGAAATTCCTAATTTTAGATTTTTCATAGAATTAAATGATTAAATAATTGATAATGCAAAATAAATATAATTTTTCTTTATATACAAAGATTTCTAGTCTTTTTTTAACTTTTCTTTAATATACGGTCTAGATTTCTCTTATTTTCTCTCTCTTTTATACTTTCTCGTTTATCAAAGAGTTTTTTACCGCGACCTAATGCAATTAAAATTTTGGCTTTTCCTTTATCATTAATATAGAGCTTTAAAGGAATTATAGTATTGCCAACATCTTTAAGTTTTTTTTCAAACTTTTGCAATTCTCTTTTGTGCAAAAGCAATTTCCGTTCCCTTTTTGATTTATGGTTGTAAAATGTTCCCAATTTGTATTCATCAATCATCATATTAATGATGTATAATTCTCCATCAACAAATTGACAAAACGCTTCCGTTATACTCGCTTTTGAAGACCGTAAAGATTTAATTTCAGTTCCTGTAAGAACCATTCCCGCCTCGATTTCTTCCAAAATTTCGTATTCAAATCGGGCGCGTTTATTAAAAATATTTACTGTTTTTTCGATCTTCATCTGTAAGTAAAAAATTGGAATTTTTTAAACTGTTAAATTTTATAAAATATTAACAAAACAATCACAAATTTCAAAGAGCAGAATTAAATTGATTTTTTAAACCATTGCAAATAGCCCTTACAAAAACCATACCTAAAAACCCGATTACTTTTCGTAATTTTGCCGCAAATTTACAAAACTATATGTTAACAGTATCTAATTTATCACTACAATTCGGAAAAAGGGTGCTATTTGACGAGGTAAACATCATGTTCACCAAAGGAAATTGCTACGGAATCATCGGTGCAAACGGTGCCGGAAAATCCACCTTCCTCAAAATATTAACAGGAAAACAAGTGCCAACAACAGGAAATGTGTCTTTAGAACCGGGAAAAAGGATGTCGGTTTTGGAGCAGGACCACTTTGCTTATGACAACTTCACTGTTTTAGAAACAGTTTTAAGAGGAAATAAAAAACTTTTCGACATCAAAGAAGAAATGGATGCACTTTACGCTAAAGAAGATTTCTCTGATGAAGATGGAATTAAAGCAGGTGAACTTGGAGTAATCTATGATGAAATGGGTGGTTGGAATTCAGAATCTGATGCAATGACGATGCTTTCTAACGTTGGAATTAAAGACGACATGCACTATCAAATGATGAGCGAACTTGAAAATAAAGACAAAGTAAAAGTTCTTCTCGCACAGGCTTTATTTGGAAATCCGGACGTTTTAATTCTCGACGAACCTACCAACGACCTAGATATCGACACGATTTCCTGGCTTGAAGATTTCCTTGCTGATTATGAAAATACCGTGATTGTGGTTTCGCACGACCGTCACTTCTTGGATACGGTTTGTACGCACATCGGTGATTTGGATTATTCAAAATTAAATCTATATACCGGAAATTACTCTTTTTGGTATCAAGCGTCGCAATTGGCAACAAGACAGCGTCAACAACAAAATAAGAAAGCAGAAGAAAAGAAAAAGGAACTTCAGGATTTCATCGCGCGATTTTCTTCTAACGTAGCAAAGGCAAAACAAGCAACTGCACGTAAAAAAATGATCGACAAATTGAATATTGAGGACATCAAACCCACTTCAAGACGTTATCCTGCCATTATTTTTGACACCGAAAGAGAAGCAGGTGACCAAATTCTTGAGGTGAAAGATTTAGAAAAAACGAAAGACGGCGAACTGCTTTTCTCAAATATCAATTTGAATTTAAAGAAAGGTGATAAAGTGGCAATTATCTCTAAAAACTCTTTAGCCATTACAGAGTTTTTCCAAATCCTTTCAGGAAATTCCACGGCGGACAAAGGAACATTCAATTGGGGAGTTACGACAACTCAATCTTATATGCCGCTTGATAACCAAGAATTTTTTAAAGAGAATATAAATCTTGTGGATTGGTTAAGACAGTTCACGAGAAATGACGAAGAACGTCACGAAGAATTTGTTCGCGGGTTTTTAGGAAGAATGCTGTTTTCTGGTGATGAAGCCTTGAAATCTTGTACCGTACTTTCCGGAGGCGAAAAAATGCGTTGTATGTTTTCTAGAATGATGTTGCAGAAAGCAAATATCCTTTTAATGGATGAACCAACCAACCACCTAGATTTGGAAAGTATCACCACTTTGAACAACTCACTGTCAAACTTTAAAGGAACTGTTCTTCTCGCTTCTCATGACCACGAAATGCTTGAAACCGTTTGTAACAGAATCGTAGAGCTTACTCCAAAAGGAATTATCGACCGCGAAATGACTTACGACGAATATCTTCAGGATAAAAAAGTAAAGGAACTTCAACTGGAAATGTATTCTTAAATAAGAAGATCCAAATAAAAAGTACGAAACTTGAAATAGAAATTGCCGCTCAAGAGATTGGGCGGTATTTTTTTGCAATATTGAAAATAATCTTAAGAAAATTTATTATCTGCTCTTCCATCTTCTGTATTCCAACTTCCATCTTCGGACTTCCATCTTCCAACTTTTTTCTTACTTTTGTAAACTATGAGTCAAAAATGGATTTACAAACCGGAACCCGATGAAGATATTGTGGACGGAATCAGTTCGTCACTCGGATTTGGAACGTTTGAATCCAAAATCCTCGTTCTTCGTGGGATAGACAATTATCAAAAAGCCCGGGAATTTTTCAAGCCCAACCTCAACGATATTCACAATCCGTTTTTAATGAAAGATATGCAGGTCGCTGTTGACCGAATTGCAACGGCAATTGAAAATGGTGAAAAAATACTTGTTTACGGCGATTATGATGTTGATGGAACTACCGCGGTTGCGTTGATGTACCTTTATTTAAGTAAAATCGTCGAGAAAAAATACCTCGATTTTTATATTCCCGACAGAAATTCTGAAGGTTACGGAATTTCTACGGAAGGAATTGATTTCGCCAAAGAAAACGGCTTTTCTTTAATTATCGCCCTGGATTGCGGTATTAAAGCGCTCGATAAAATTGAGTACGCCAAAAATTTAGGAATCGATTTTATCATTTGCGACCACCATTTACCAGGCGAGGAAATTCCTGATGCGGTTGCAGTTTTGGATCCTAAAAGAAAAGATTGCAGATATCCTTTCAAGGAGCTTTCAGGTTGCGGAGTTGGTTTTAAATTGTGTCAAGGTTTAAACACTATTTATAAAATTCCTGAAGCCGAACTTTTTGAACTCACCGATTTACTCGCCATTTCCATTGCAGCCGATATTGTTTCAATGACCGGCGAAAACAGAGTTTTGGCAAAACAGGGATTGAAAGTTTTACGGAAAACGAGAAATCTTGGTTTAAGGATGTTGATTCCCGAAGACAAATTAGCCACATTTGAAATCTCGAATATTGTTTTTGAAATCGCTCCGAAAATCAATGCTGCAGGTAGAATTTCCCACGGAAAAGCCGCAGTAGAATTGATGGTTTCAGATAATTTGAAACATGCTCACCAAATTGTTGATGAAATTGTGAACCTCAACGATTCCCGCCGTGAAATGGACATGAGCAGCACAACCGAAGCACTTTTGCAGGTGGTGAATACCGGTCAACTTTCTAACTTCACCACAGTTGTTTACGGTCCGGATTGGAACAAAGGCGTAATTGGAATTGTTGCTTCAAGGTTGACCGAAACTTATTATAAACCGACTTTGGTTTTTACCGACGGAAATAACGGAGAAATGGTTGCTTCTGCACGTTCTGTTTCTGATTTTGATGTGCATGATGCTTTGGAAATCTGTTCCGACTTGTTCTTAAAATTTGGCGGACATCCCGCTGCAGCAGGACTTTCCATGGAAAAAGACAAGTTTGAACTTTTCCGTGAAAAATTTGAAAAAGTAGTTGCCGAAAAAATTCAGGAACACCAAAAAGAACCAAGTATTTCTATTGATTCTGATGTGGAAATTGATGACCTGAATAAAGATTTTTTCAACTTTCACCGCAAACTCGCCCCTTTCGGACCGCACAATATGAAACCTGTTTTGGTTTTAAAAAATCAAAAAGTTTCAGGTTATGTGAAAACGATGGGAAAAGATGGGAGTCACCTCAAATTCTATATTAAACAGGAATCTACCGGAAGAAACATCGAATGTGTCGGCTTCAAGTTAGGAAAATACGCGGATGATTTCCGTGAAAAATCCTTCGATATCGCATTTACTGCCGAAGAAAATCATTGGAAAGGAAATGTGACGTATTATCTGAATATTCGGGACGTGAAATTTCATAAGTAGGAACAAATCGTGATTTGTCCTTACAAGTTGCCAACGAATTGCGATTGGTCTCTACAGTATCTTGTGTCTTTCAAACTCTTTTTCTCTATCAAATAAATAACGGTACGTCGCTAATTTTCTCGTAACAACCGTTTCCAAATTTTCGGCAATCTTTATCATTTTTGGGTTGAAATCGCCAATCCACTGCATTTCGTAATCTTCAAAATCGGTGGTTTTGCGGAAATGTTTCGTGCCTTCCCAAATCATGTAACCATCGATTCCTTTTCGTTGCCATTCAGGAACGATTCCAAAAACAAGCCCCACCATTTTTTTATTTTTCTTGAATTTTTTTAAGAATAAAAATTTCAGTTTCTGCAGCAATCCAAATTCGCCATTTAAATATTTAAACCATTGATTCAAGTCGGGAATATTCATCCACATGGCAATCGGTTTTTCGTTTTCGTAAATAAACCACGAAATATGTTCATTGATGACCGGTTTCAGCGTTTTGAAAAGTTTAAAAGTTTGCGCATTCGTCAATTCCTTTCCTTCACCGTGATTAGCCCACGCTTTGTTGTAAACTTCCGTAAAATCTTTGGCATATTTTTCCAGATCTTTCACTTTCATTCGTCTGGCGGAAATGTTTTTATTTTGAGAAATCCTTTTGTGCATTTCCAAAAAATTATCTGCAACAGCATCGTGAACCTTTCTACCAAAACACAATTGATTAAAATAAATTTGGAAACCGTAATTCTCAAAAAGCTCCCTGTAATAGGGCGGATTATAATTCATACCGTAAAGCGGTTCAGAAAATCCTTCAATTAAAAGTCCCCAAAATTTGTCGCGTTCCCCGAAATTAATCGGTCCATCCATCGCTTCCATGCCTTTTTCTTGAAGACGATTTTTGGCAAAATCAAATATAAAATCGGCTGTTTTTTGATCATTAATACAATCGAAAAAGCCGATTCCACCAGTTGCTTGCTTTTGTTTGTATTTTTTGTTGATGAAGACGGCAACTTTTCCGACGGTTTCATCTTTATCATTTTTAAAAAGAAATCGTTCGCATTCACCAGAGCGGAAAAATTTGTTTCGTTTCGGATTAAAAATCTCCTCAATATCATTATTTAAAGGACGGATGTAGTTTTTGTCATTCTGAAAAAGTCGTGCGGGAAAGTCTAGAAATTCCTTTTTAAGTTCGTCGGAAACAACATGTACTGCCTTCATAATTCAAAAATAGGAAATATTTGACAGTGGAAATACGAATATTTTTAAATTTTTCAGTATTTTTATGGAAATTCAAAACTTTGAAAAAAACGCTCGTCATTTTTGCACATCCCTATTTTGAATACTCTACCGCAAATTTAGAGTTAATTAAAATGTACGACGGTGTGGAAAACTTGGAATTCAAAGACCTGTACGAAGAATATCCCGACTTTCATATTGCCACTTTTCGGGAAAGAAAAAGAATCCGCACCTTCGAGAGGCTAATTTTTCATTTCCCTTTGATTTGGTTCGGTTTACCGCCGCTTCTTAAACTTTGGATTGATGAAGTTTTTGATATGAAGTGGATTTCCGACGAAGATCACCCTTTGACTAATAAGGATGCCGCAATCATTGTAACCGCTGGCGGAAAAGAAGAATACTACCAGAAAGACGGGGTTTACGGAACCACGATTCCCGAATTGATGAAGCAACTTACCCTTTCTTTGAAGGTTAATAATATTGAGGTTAAAGAATTTTTTGCCCTGTACAACGCAGATGATTTGAAAGAAAATGAGTTGAAAGAAATTTCACAAACCATTAAAACGAAACTTGAAATCAGATGAACGAAACTTCACTCGCCTTCACCGCATTGATTTTTTTGGGTGCCGCAATCATCATGGTTCCGCTTGTGCGAAAATTAGGATTGAGTGCGGTGATCGGTTATATTTTGGGCGGAATTATCATCGGTCCTTTCTGTTTAAAGTTAACAGGAAATGATACGGATGACATTATGCATGCCGGCGAATTCGGGGTGATTATGCTGCTTTTTTTGGTAGGTTTAGAAATCGAACCACGAAAATTTTGGACGATGCGAAAACGAATTATCGGGATGGGTTTAAGTCAGATGGTTTTAACGGTCGTTTCGTTGTTCCTGATTTTTTATGTGGCAAAATGGCGTCCTGATCAGGCTTTGGTTGCAGCATTGTGTTTTGCGCTTTCCTCGACTGCGATTGTTTTGCAGACTTTGAAGGAGAAAAATATTTTCCGTACACAGGCAGGAGAAGCATCATTTTCAATTTTGCTTTTTCAGGATATTGCGGTGATTCCAATTTTGGCATTGCTTCCGATCATTGCTAAAAAGTCTGCGGATGAAGAAAACCAAATTCTGCTTCAATATCTTCCTGATTGGTTGCAGCCGTTTTCAATTATTCTCGGCGTTGCCGCTTTGATATTTTTAGGAAGATATGTTTTCGTTCCTTTTCTGCGCTACGTTTCACGTTCGGGAATGAATGAACTTTTAGCGGCCTCTTCATTATTTTTAGTCATCGGAGTTTCGGAATTGATGTATGCGGTTGGATTAAGCCCCGCTTTAGGAGCATTTCTCGCAGGATTGATGTTGGCGAATTCTGAATTCCGTCACGAGTTGGAAAGTCAGATTGAGCCGTTCAAAGGATTGCTTCTCGCCGTATTTTTTGTGAGCGTAGGTTCTACGATTAATTTCTTTGTCATCATGCAGGATCCGATGTTTATCTTCTCAACGGTGATCGTGGTTCTGCTCGTGAAATTATTGGTTTTATACGGTATAGGAAAGTTCTTTAAACTTAAAATTGATCAGAATTTCTTGGTAGCATTCGCACTTTCGCAAATCGGGGAATTTGCGTTTGTATTGGTGAATTATTCTACACAACTGTATTTGTTAAGTCCGCAACTTAATGCGCAGTTGATGGCGATTACAGCGATTACAATGTGTGTAACTCCTATTCTTTTAATCATTAATGAAAAATTTATCGAGCCTAAAAAGATTTTCGTTAAAAATATGGAATCGGAAAGTCATGAACCCATCAAAAAGCAGCGAATTATTATTGTGGGTTTCGGCTTTTTTGGGAGTACAGTCGGAAGGTTGTTGCGATCGACAGGAACTAAAGCAACGATTCTCGATAATGACGCGCGAAGAGTAAATTTATTAAGAAGTAATGGTTTTAAGGTATATTATGGTGACGCTACTAAACCCGGAATGCTGCGTTCAGCCGGTGCAGAAACGGCAGATTTGCTCATTTTGTGTCTCGATAATTTCGAAAGTAATTACTCCATTCTTGAATATGCCAAAAAGAATTTCCCCCAATTGAAAATTTTTGTGCGTGCAAAAAACCGTCTTGAAGCTTATGACTTTCTGAATAACGGGGTCGATAACATTTACAGGGAAACTCTTGGGACCGCTGTTGATATGGCAGTTGATGTTTTAAAGGCAACGGGAATGCGAGCTTATGCCGCAAGAAGACTAGGCAGAAGATTTATGCTGATTGATAAAGCAATGGTTCGAAAGCTCGCCAAAGAACAGTTGAAAGATCAGGTCACTTTTACTTTAAAAGATTCTTTGGATCAGGAAGCTAAACTTTTAGCAGAAGACAGTCACAGTTTTGACGAGTCGCAGTGGAATGATAATGAGGAGTATTTGAATTGATCAAAGTGAATGGTGAATTCGCTTCGCTGTGAATGGTGAATTATACAATCTCAATTTCCTTATCGCATAATTTTAAAGCAATTTTAGAAATCGGGGCAATCCTGAACATTTACGTTGGAAAGATTCAAAACTTTTCCGTTTAAAGTGACTTTCACATCAGGAAAAATCCCATTCACGCAATCGCCGGTTTGATCTTTGAAATCGCCGTTTGTTGCCTCAATTTTTACTTCATTTCCTGAAAGCGTGTAGTTGTTTTCATTAAAATCGTAAATGTTTAAAGTGTAATCTTTCCCGTCAATTTTAATATTTCCTTTGTTTGAATTTTGTTCCATATAGAACAAAGTCTTCCCGTTTTGAGTAAAAACTGATCTTCCTTTTCCTGCAGAAATCTCTTGGGGAACAATTTCAAAAACTGCCGCAGCGACTGGATTTTTGATCACTGGATTTTGAGTGCTGTCAATTTTAACCAATTCTTGATCATTGCTAATTTTGTTTTCAGAAATCACTTCCTGGTCATTTTTGCAGGCCAATACAGTGGTGAAAATAAGGAGTGTGAGAATTTTCATAATTTTTAAAGTACGTATTTTGCAGCAATAACAATTCCTCAAGCAGCTAAGTTATTCTATTTTTTTTAAAAGTTGAAATCCGATTCCACAATTCAGGCAGTTTTTCTTTTGGCAGTAATTTTTATAATGAAAAAGTAGCGCCTGAGTTTCCAAAGCGTTCAAAACAGGAACTTTCAACATTTTCCAGCCATCGATAATGGTGTTTTTTTCAGGGGAAATATTTAGATAGAAATCTAAAATTTCATCATTAATGTTTTCGTCCGCATTTTTGTTATAAGTGTATTTTATCGGCAAAATTGCATTGATTAAAAGCAGGTCAACGAAATCTTTAGTTATATATTTCTCCCCATCTACAGGCGAAATTTTCGCGAAGTTAAAACGGTTGTTCCAATATTCACTTGCTTTCACCTCTTTGAAAATCTCGTAAATCTCATCAATCTTTTTCGTAGAAATTAATTTGGAAAACAGATTCTGATTCAAATGATAAAGCGACGCCAATTGGGAAAGCCGAATCGTTGGAAAATTTGGTGGACGAAGTTTGGAGAATTTTGGGTTGAAACGAAGTTTTGAAAGTTCAAATTTAGAGTTGAGGAAATCAAATTCACGTTTCCAAATTTTCATTTGATCGTCTTGGGGCTGATTTAGCCAATCGCTGATTCCAAAAAACAACGCTTCAAGTTGCGTTTGATTTTGACGGATTTTATTGACGGTTGTGAAATCCAAACTTTCTGCCATTTGTTTGAAAATTGGAGCATTCACTTTTAATCCAAATGCATAAGACAAATTTTGAAAGAGAACTGCTTCGTAATTGTTTCTATTGTTCTTTAAAGATTCTTCAATTTCAATCGATTTTTCGTCCAATTTTTTCAAAATAGACTCTTCCCAAAAGTTGAATGGGATTTTCTTCGCATCAAAAATACTTTCACAAGGCATAAATTGATTTTCCTTGAGCATCGACTCATATTTCCAAAGCAAAGATTGGTCGATATATTCTTTTAGCTCAAGCGTTGGAATATTTTTATCCCTTAATTCTGGAATTTCAACGTCATGAATAAAAACTGCATGAAGAATTAAATTTTCAAACTCGGGATTTCCTGAATGTTGATGAAAAATCCAGTCGGAAGATTTCACATGAAGCTCAATATTTCCTACTAAAACTAAATCTTTCGTTTTAATCTTACTGTAAAGAAAATCAGGTCCCGAATCGAAGTTCCATTTCCCGAAATCGAGAATTTCCAAATGGTTTCCATCCACATCTTTAAAATCAAAATTTTTGAAAATCTTGAAATTCCAAAGATATTGAAGCAACTTTTCGTTCATATTTTTTCTCACGGATTTCACAGATTTGCACGAAAAAAAAAATAAAATTCTGTGGAAATCTGTGTTATCTGTGCGCTATTTCCTAAAATGTTTTATCGTTTCCTCATACATTTTTTCATACAGCGGCAAAATATTTTTCAAATCAAATCGTATTGCCTGTTCTTTTGCCTTTTTCTTCATTTCCGACAAAAGTTGCTCGTCGCTCAATAATTTGATGGCGTAGTTGCTCATTGCATCCACATTTCCGATTTCTGCGAGATAACCTGTTTCACCCTGAATATTCACTTCGGGAATTCCGCCTGCATTAGAAGAAATTACAGGCGTGTTTGCAGCCATCGCTTCCAATGCGGCCAAACCGAAACTTTCCTGCTCTGAAGGAAGTAGGAAAACATCTGAAAGTTGAAGAATTCTATACAAATCATTTACTTTACCAAGAAGTCGTATTCTGCCGATTAAGTCTGGATTGTCTTCTAGAAACTCATTGATTTTTTCCATGTCGGGTCCTTCACCGATGATGATCAGTTTGGATTTTACTTTTGAGTTTACATTTTTAAAAATCTGCAAAACTTCATCCACACGCTTTACAGGACGAAGATTAGAAACATGGATCAGGATTTTCTCATCATCACTTGCAAACTGTTTCCTGCTGCATTCCACATATTCATCAAATTCTGAATTGTCTATGAAATTGGTGATGACTTCGATTGGTTTTGTGATTTTAAAAAATTGCAGCGTGTCTCTTTTCAAACTTTCCGAAACAGAAGTAATCGTATCTGATTGATTGATAGAGAATTCCACCGCATGTTTATAACTCGGATGTTGACCAACCAAAGTAATATCCGTTCCGTGAAGCGTTGTAACCAATGGAATGTCTTTTCCTTCTTCCTTCAACATTTGTTTAGCAGTGAACGCCGCATAAGCGTACGGAATCGCGTAGTGCGCATGAAGCAAATCGAGTTTGTATAAATTTACCACGCGATAAATCATCGACGAAAGCGCAATATCATACGGTTGATACTGGAAAAGCGGGTACGTCTGAACATTCACTTTATGGAAAAAAATATTCGGATTCGTGATGTCGAGTCGTGCAGGAAGTGCGGAACTGATGAAGTGAACTTCGTAACCTTTGTTGGCGAGCGACATGCCTAATTCTGTAGCAACGATGCCACTTCCGCCATAGGTTGGGTAACAGAGGATTCCTATTTTCATGTGTTTGTTTTATACTGAAAAATTTCTCTTAAAGGTAAGATAAAATGGATGAATGAAGCAAAAGATAATGGTATTTTGTGTTCGAAAGGCTTGAAAAGTATTTACTGCAACTCTACTTTTTAAACCACAAAAGGCACAAAAGAATTTTGCTACTATTATTTTGTTATATAAAGTCTGCTATTTTTAAAAAACACAAAAGAAAAAAATCAAAGATTTTTTTTGAGAACCAATCTTTTGTGCCTTTCGTGGTTATTATTTTTTAACAACTATTGTTTAACAAATAATCAATGTGGTAATTGCTCAAAATATTTATTGACAAAGGTTTCTTGTCCATCAGGATAAATTTTTTCTACATTGAAATTGACTAAAATTCCTTTAGGTTTTTGTAGTAAGTTAATATAATGAATCACTTTTGCACGGTGAATCGGATTAAATTCCGAAACACTTTTTATTTCCAAAACAATTAAATCTTCGATTAAAAAGTCACAACGATAATCGTTATCAACTGTAATTCCTTTGTAAATTACAGGTATATGAAATTGAGACCTAAAATTAATTCCCTGCAATTTGAATTCTTGCTCAAGACATTTATGATAAACGCTTTCAAGCAAACCGGGTCCCATTATTTTATGAACCTCAATACAAGCACCGTTTATTTTGTAAGTTAAATCTTTTAGATACGATTTTGTCACATTCATGTCTTCAATTTTTAAAACGGAGTTTGATTTGTACGGCAATTGAAAATCTTTGATTTTCAACTTTTGTGCATTATTTGCGGAAAAGTTTGCAGCATAAACGTCCAATAAAAACTTTTGTGCCTTTTGTGGTTAAATTTATTTACTCTACCACTTTTTTAGAATTTTTCAAATTCGTTCTCACCGATTCATTCAAATCCATTCCCATTCCAGCTTTCAGTTTGTCATTGACTAAAACCGGAAGTCTGCCCCAAATTTTTGTTTTTCCGTTCAATGCTTTTGCAGTCGCCGTCATCGAATCGTCATTATTTTCATAAGCAACCAGAACGGTAGAAACTTTAGAAATATCCACATCTTTCAAAGCATAGGCAGAACCAAAAACATTCAGAATCACATTCTGATTTTTACTTAAATCCGACAAGATTTTTTTGCTTGAATCTGAAATTTTATAAGGTTTATAAGCGGTAGAATTATCCTTGTGAAAAGCAACAATCACTTTTGAATTTGCAGGAATTGTGGAGATTTCTGATGGTTTTTTAACAATCAACGTGGTATTCAGATTCATCGTGTCGAGGAATGTTTGATATGGCGCTTCTTCCAAAGGAACGTAGTAATAGGTCTCTTTGCAGTTCAGTGGCAGAAGCTTTTTATCGTCCTTCAACAACGTCAACGCATTGGAATACATTTTCTGCACGATTTGTTTGTGCGAATCGTTGTTTAAGTCAGCATTAATATTTTCAGGATTTTTTGGTTCATATTGGTTTAAACCTAAAAAATATTTGGTCAAAAGAATCTTCTTTACGCTTTCTTCCACACGATTTTGTGAAATTTCTTTATTATCAATTGCCAGTTGAATCAGACGTTTTCCTTCTTTCACGCCATCAGAAAAAAGCATGATGTCGTTTCCAGCCTTGAAAGCGAGCGCATCCAATTCTCCCGGTTTATATCGTTTTGCAACGGCTCCCATATTTAAGGCGTCGGTAATAATCAAACCTTTATAACCGAATTTTTCTTTTAAAAGTCCGGTAATAATATTTTTTGAAACCGATGCAGGAATTCCTTTAGCGCTTTCCAAACTTGGAACGTATAGATGAGCGACCATCACTCCTCCAATTCCTTTATCCATCAATGCTTTGAAAGGAGCGAGTTCTACTTCATTCAATCTTTTCAAATCGTGGGACACTTCAGGTAAATCCAAATGCGAATCGGTATTGGTGTCGCCATGTCCCGGAAAATGTTTGATTGCAGCCAAAACATTGTTGTCCTGAAGTCCGTTGGAATAAGCCATTGCAGAATTCACCACATTTTGAACTTCCGAACCGAAACTTCTATTACCGATAATAGGATTATTTGGGTTCGTGTTCACGTCAACAACAGGTGCAAAATCCCAATTGATGCCCATTCTGTGACAATCTTCGGCAATTTTTGCGGACATTTCTTTAATTAAGTTTTTGTCCTGAATCGCTCCCAAAGTCATCGCCCAAGGAAATTTGCGGGCCGTTGCAATTCTTTGGTAAAGTCCCCATTCTGCATCCATCCCAATCATTAATGGAACTTTTGATTTCGACTGAAATTCATTGACTAGATTAATTTCCCTCTCCGCATCGTCCTGCATTAAAATAATTCCGCCAATTTTTTCATTAATGACTATATTTCTTACATTATTAATGAAGTCTTCTCCTTTGTTGGTATATAGTGCAACAATAAAAAGTTGTCCTAATTTTTCATCTTGCGATAGAGAACTGTATGTTTTATCAACCCAGTCATTCGCCTTTTTCAAATCTGATTTTGATAGGTTTTTCGGTTGATATTGTGCTGTGGATTTTAAAGAAAATATTAAAATAAATAGAAGTGCAATTTGACTTTTGAAATTTTTCATTATCTAAATTATGGTATTGAACAAAAATACAATTTTTAAACTTTAAAACTTGCTATTTATTGGCATACATCTTGAAACATTATATATAATTAAACATTTAAAAGCAGTAAAATGAAAAAATATCTTTTTCTTTCTTTAATGGCATTCGCAACTTTAGGTACTACTGTAAGTTGCGACCGAAGCACTGAAGTGGTGCAACAAACGGACAATGACACTTATCCTATGATGAGGGATATTCGCGGAACTTTTAATGCTGCGAATCAGTATACGATAAGTCAGGGTATTAACATACAAACAACAGATGTTGTTTTGGTTTACCGAAACATCAACTCGGGGAATTCTAATGGAGCTGTTTGGCAACTTCTTCCAAAGACAGAATACTTAAGTAACAGCCGCGAACTGGATTACAATTTTCTTTTTAACACCACCAATTTGGAGATTTTTACAGAGGCAAACTTTGACCAGGCAACCATGACTGCTGCAGAAGCTACAACTTTCCTGAACAACCAACAATTCAGAGTTGTACTTGTACCAGCTTCACAGGGTAAAAATGCCAATGTAGATTACAGAGACTACAACAGTGTGATTCGTTTCTATAATCTTGATGACTCCCATGTAAAAGGATTCTAATCATTCAAAACTTCATATATACCTCTTTGAAACCTGCGGATTTTTCTGCAGGTTTCTCTGTTTTTTTATTTTCAAATGTGCAGGAAATGATGTAATTTTATTTTTTAAAATTTTAATGAATATGAGTGTACATATCGCCGCTAAGAAGGGAGAAATCGCAAAGATTGTTTTGCAGCCAGGAGATCCACTTCGTGCCAAATATATTGCGGACAATTTTTTGACTGATGTAAAACTGGTGAGCCAAACAAGAAATATTTTTTATTTCACTGGGCTTTACAATGGAAAAGAAATTTCGGTAGGAGCGAGTGGAATGGGAATTCCAAGCATTGGAATTTATTCCTTTGAACTTTTTACAGAATATGAAGTGGATACCATTATTCGAATTGGGACTTGCGGTGCTTACACGACGGATTTAAAATTGTTTGAGGTATTAAATGTTGAAAATGCGGCAAGCGAATCAACGTACGGAAAATTTGCGTGGGGATTTGAGGAGGAGCTTCTTCCAAGTCAGGGCAGTTCATTTAACCTAATTAATGAAACCGCAAAAGATTTATCTTTAGAAATAAAATCTACAAATATTCACACCAGTGATATTTTCTACAGAAAAGATGAGGGAATTCCTGCAATTGCTGAAAAATATAATTGTTCTGCAGTAGAAATGGAAGCATTTGCTCTTTTTGCCAATGCAAAATATTTAAGAAAAAACGCAGCGGCAATTCTTACAGTTTCTGATGTGATCCCTACTCAAGAGCAGATTTCTGCGGATCAAAGAGAAAAGGCTTTAAAGACAATGATTGAACTTGCTTTGCAGTCTGCTTTGAAAATGTAAAAATCAAACTTTAACTAATACAAAAATCTTCTTTTATACAAAGAAGATTTTTTTATGATTTACACCAACTAATTATTTTCATCATCTAAAAGATGTCCGAAATAATTTTTCTTTACCTCGAGATAGCCTTTGCTCTCGGACGTAGAATGAATCTGAATAGGTATTCTTTTGTTGAGGTGAATATTGCTGTTTCTTACAATTTTCAGCTTTTCAGGATTGTTGGTTAATAGATTTACTTCTTTCACCTCCAATAAATTCAGGATTTCGATCGCGGCTGCAAAATCTCTATCATCTGCAGGAAGTCCCAATTTTACGTTTGCTTCAACGGTGTCTAAACCTTTTTCTTGAAGAGCGTATGCTTTCAATTTGTTTATAATCCCTATATTTCTACCTTCCTGCCGAAGATAAACGATGATTCCACCATTTTCGTGCATGTACTTCATAGCGGCATCCAACTGTTGTCCACACTCACATTTTTTGGAATGAAAAACTTCGCCGGTAATACATTCTGAGTGAAAACGAACATTTACAGGTCGTGAAAAATCGGTATTTTCCGCAATAATTGCCATGTGCGGCATCCAATCACTTTCATTTTCGGAGAAGGCGATGAAACGGAAATTTCCGTGTTCGGTTGGAACATTGGCTTCCGCCTGTTTTTTTAACATGGATAAAAATTAGTTTTTGGTGGTGGAAAGGGAATCCTTTACAATATTACTCTCCAAAAGGGTCATATTGGTTTTGATTCTTACAAGATAACGATTTAAAACCTGGTCATCATCAGCATTGAGATACTTTCGCAAATTCTGAAGTTTCTTATAAGATTTTTGAAATTTTCTTTGCGCAGCGTTTAAACCGTTGATGTTGTAGGCTTCCATTGCACCGACATATTCCTTCAGATGATATTTCAAATTGGCCACTTCAGTGTTAACTGCATCATTTCTAAACTTCGGAAAAGTGGATACTAAATTTGAAATTTCAGAGGAGTAGATGATTTGGCTTTTCTTGCTGCCGTATGTTACCGTAGCATTTTTGCTGTTAGTTTCCGAAGTAATATCACTAACAGGTGACAGATTAAATTTTTCGACAGAGCAAGATGTCGTAAGAAGAATTGCTAAAATATAAATTAGGTTATTTTTACCCATTTTTCTGATTTTGATAAAGGACCGGATTAAGACTTTCATCATTATACATCTTCATCTGCTTGTAAACTTTCATCTTAACTTTACCGTTCTCAATATCAAAAATCAATTGATCTATTGCTTCTGACAAGTCTTTCTTTTGTTCGAGCAACACATTTAATTTATCTGAACATTTCTGTCTGTGTTCTTCATCAGCTGAAGTTCTGTTGGCTTCGAGCGACATGTGATAAACTTTTAAGGCCAAAATCGATAATCTGTCCACTGCCCAAGCTGGAGTTTCAGTGTTGATTTTTGCATCCGAATTTGGAGCGATATTTTCGTATTTCTGTAGGAACCAACTGTCGATAAACTCCACCAAGTCAGTTCTTTGCTGATTAGAGGAGTCTATTCTTCTTTTTAATTTCAAAGCTTCAGTTGGGTCAATATTTTCGTCGCGAATAATATCTTCCAAATGCCATTGAACGGTATCAATCCAGTTTTTTGCGTACAAAAGCCGTTCCAAACTCTCACTTTCGAAAGGGTTTTTTATCGGTGTATCTACATGATCGTTAATGTGATAATCTGAAATTGAAGCGTTAAAAATTTCCCAGGCTTGATCAGTAAAACTCATAGCAGCGATTTAGTTCGTGGTACCTGAATTGCTTTTTGGTTCTTCCGGTTTTTTGTCTTCTTCTTTCACGGCATCTTTAAATTCCTTAATTCCGGAACCTAATCCGCGCATCATTTCGGGGATTTTCTTTCCGCCGAAAAGTACGAGCAAAAGAATAGCTACAATTAATAGATGCTGCCAAGAAAGCGCCATTATTGTTAATGTTTCCATTTCTAAAATTTTCTGTAAAGTTAAAGTATTTTTTTTAGTTCACCCAACCAAGCGGATCCACCGGATTGCTTCCGTTCCAAATTTGGAAATCGAGGGTATAGCTTCCGTCAAAATCTTCGCCGACACTTCCGATAGAAGTTCCTGCCGAAACTTGTTGGTTTGCCGAAACCATCGTGGTTGCAAGGTTTGCGTAAATTGTGAAATAATCGCCATGTTTCACAATCACAGTTTTCAAGCCGTCACCAGAAGCGATTACTCGGGAAACGGTTCCTGGTGCGATACATTTGGCAACCGTACCTTTTGCAACTGCGATTTTAATACCGTTATTTTCCTCCACGATATTTTTGAAAACAGGATGTGGCTGTCTTCCGAATCGGTGGGTGATTGTTCCGTAAGCAGGCATTCCCATTCTTCCCCGGTTAGCTGCAAAGTTGTTTCCCACTGCGGCAGTGACTCCGAAATTGGTCATCGCTTTTGTTTCAGCTGCTTTTTTGTCGTCGTCGTTTTTCTTGGCTAAGGTGGCTTCTGCAGCTCTTGCAGCAGCAGCTTTGTCTGCAGCGACTTTTGCGTTTGCTGCGGCATCTGCTGCTTCCTTAGCTGCGGCTAATCTTCTTGCTTCTGCTTTTTCTGCATCTGCGGCTCTTTTTGCGTCTTCCGTTTTTTTGGCATCTGCAGCGGCGGCTATTTTTGCGCGTTCCGCTTCTTCTGCAGCTTTTTTATCGGCAATATCTTTTAGACGTTTTGCTTCTTCATCTGCTTTCTTTTTTGCAAGCGCAAGTGCTTCAAGTCTTGCTTTGTTTTCAGCTTCGATTCTTGCTTTTTCGCGTTCTGCGGCGATTTTTGCAAGACGAATTTTTTCGGCTTCTATTTTTCGGTTTTCTTCTTCCTTCGCTTTTGCGATTCTAATTTCTTCCGCAATGATGGAACGGATTTGAGCTTCTAATTTCTTAGATTCTGTCTGCTTTTGTCTGAGTTCAGCAGTGAGCTGAACTTCATTTTTCTTAAATTCTTCCAACAGGCTTTCCTTCTGTTTTCTTTCGGCTTCAATGGTGAGCAAATCTTTTTGCTGGTTGCTTAAAATCGTTTCCTTGTCTTTTACTGATTTTTGCTTTAGGGCAACATTCTGTAAAAGTTTTTTCGCAGCATCGGAAATTTCCGCCGCTTTTTTATCCTGATAATCAGAATAATCCTTTAAATATTGAACTCTTCTTAGCGCTTCACCCAAGTTTTTTGAGGATAAAATGAAAGTTACCTTATTCTGAACGCCTTTATTTTTATAGGCTTTAACCAAAACTTCTGCATAGTTTTTTCTCAAAACTGCAAGTTCTCGGTTTTGGCGATTAATTTCGAGCTGACGCAAATAGATGTCGTCTTCTATCAACCGTTTTTCTTTTTGGGTATTGGTATATACTTTCTCGCGAAGTTGAATTTTCTTATTCACATCGTTGAGGTAAGCTAGGGAAAGTTTTGACTGTTGCTGAGTTTTTGCAAGGTTTGCGTTAATTGCCGCGATTTGTTTTTTGAGTTCGGCATTTTGCTTTTGAAGCTGCTCTTTCTTTTGGGCAGAAAAAACTCCAAACAGCAAAATTCCTATTAAAACGCTTAATTTCTTAATCATCTAATCTCAGTTTTCGTATAATTATTTGGGACGGAGTACGGAGTCTCCATTTTAGAACTGTCAAATTTCGTGTTTTCCATTAAAATTTGGCTTGTTTTTGACCCTTTTATAATTATTTTAACGTTTTTTGGGAGTTTAATAGTATTGAAGTCGATGTAGTTTGCATAAGAAACCTCCAAATTGTCGGCAGATTTCGTGTCTTTCATGTTTACTCTCGTCAAATCAAAATCGTTGGAATAATCGATGGAAACATGATATTCCGAAGTTTCCCCGTTGTTTTTAAATATAAGATTTTTGGTTGAGCTTAAGTTATAACCTTGCGCATTTTTAGTCAAAACAAAATCTTTTTCATTTACGGGAATGAACGTTTTTCCCATCAACAAATTCTGTAATGCATTATAATCGATAAAGTTAACGTTCATCAAATTATTAAGATAAGTAAAGTCGGATTCGATATAGGTTTTGTTCCATTTTTCGTAGCCTTTAATTCCGCTTGGAGTGGCAACCCCACGACCAACGTTTAAGATCACTGCAATCATGTTCATCCAAACTTTTTGTCCGTTTTCGATGTAAATGGTGGCGTCTAAAGTTGGGATAAAACTATTGCCTTCAACATTCACTTTTGAACTAATTTTAAGTTGCTGAAAGTTAGGCTGCTCTTTAATTTTTTTAAAAAAAGCGCTGTTTGAAGTGATAGGAGTCGTTGTACTTATTGGATTATTTACAGCGGATTTCGTTTTACACGACACCATTAAAACCATTGCTGCGACTGCTAAAATAATATTTTTCATTTTCTTGTTCTTAAAAGATTCTGCGAGAAACTTTGCAATATTAACGCCAAACCACACAAATTGTTTTGTGTGGCTCGGTTCGTTGTATTTTGATTAAAATCTTTAATTAATTTCCGTCTTTTGATAAAAAATCTAAAACAGAATAGTCGCCAAGTGAAATTTCACGCGCAACGCCGAAATATTGTGCAGAATTTCCAATCATGGAATTGCTCAAATTTCCGTGATCAATTACGGTGTTTTCTTGAATTAATGAGTTGTCAATATTTGAATTTACAACTTTCGTATTATTTCCAATAGAAACTTTAGGTCCAATTTTAGAGTTGGAAATTTCTACATTTTCCCCAATAAAACAAGGTGGAATAATCAAACAGTTTTCAATTTTTGCAGAAGCAGGAAATTGCGAGAATTCTGCTCTTTCATACTCCAAAACTTTTCCGTTGGTTTCCACGGTTGCGTTTTTGTTTCCGCAATCCATCCAATCATCAACCTTTCCGAGGGAGAATTTTGCTCCTTTTTGGCGAAGGTTTTCCAAAGCGGTAGTTAATTGATATTCACCACCTTGCTTTATGTCATTGGTCATGATATAATTAATTTCGGCCATTAATTTTTCTGCAGAACTGAAATAATAAATTCCAATGATCGCCAGATCCGAAACAAAAGTTTTTGGTTTTTCTACGAAATCAGTAATAAAGCCATAATCGTCCAATTTCACAACACCAAAAGCAGATGGGTCGTCTACTTTTTTCACCCAAATTACCCCGTCAGAATTTTTATCTAAAACAAAGTCTGCTTTAAATAAAGTGTCCGCAAAAGCTACCACAACATCGCCCTGCATTGAGTTTTCTGCGCATTTAATCGCATGTGCGGTTCCGAGTGGTTCATCTTGTGTGTAAACGCTTCCTTTTGCGCCCAATTTTTCAGCAATCTGAATTAAAGACGCTTCCACTTCAGGTCCGAAATCTCCGATAATAAAAGCGATTTCGTCAATTTTTTCGCCTGCAACTTTGGCAATGTCTTCAACCAATCTTTGTACAATCGGTTTTCCTGCGATCGGGATTAATGGTTTTGGAACAGTTAAAGTGTGTGGTCTCAATCGGGAACCTCTTCCCGCCATCGGAACGATTATTTTCATATCAGAGTTTTATTTCTTAGTCTTATTTGCAAATTTATTAAATTAAAGTCAGCTTCATCGCAATCTTCGCAAGGTATCTTTTTCAAAATAGAAAACAATTGCTAAAAATATGATTAATAATAGGTTTCCTAATATTAAGTTTCCTTTAAAGACATAATAAGAAAGTACGGAAAACAAAATACTCAATCCCAAATAACCCAAAATTTTCTTCATGTGGTAAGGAACGGGATAAAAATATTGCCCAAGAAAATAGGAAACCGTCATCATTGAAAAGTAACTAAAGAAAGTTGCCCAAGTTGAAGCCCAATATCCGTATTTTGGAATGAAATAAAAGTTAATGACAATCGTAACCGCCGCTCCTAAAATGGAAAGATATGCACCGAAAATGGTTTTGTCTGAAAGTTTGTACCAAACCGACATGTTCAAATAAATTCCAAGAAAAACTGCCGCCATCAAAACAATAGGCACAATTGGAATTCCTTCGTTATAGGCAGGATTTGAAAGGTAAAGTTTTCCCAACCAATCTAAATTGGCACAAAGTGCGAGTAAAATTACGCTGTTCACAATCACGAACATATCCATCAGTTTCGCGTAGGATTGTCCCGAATTTTCATTTTTTGCGTGGGAGAAAAAAAAAGGCTCAATTCCTAAAAGATAGGCCTGTCTGAATAAAGTCAAAAAAGTCACGATTTTGCAGACTGCGCCATAAATCGCCATTTGTTCCGTGTTGATTCCATCGGGAAGGAGATATTTTAAAAACTGTCTGTCCATCGTTTCGTTGATGACTCCGGCTAAACCTGCAATCGTAATTGGCCAAGAATATTTCATCATCTGTTTCCACAAGTCCCAACTAAAAGCGGAAAACCTCACGGATTTTAATTCTTGAAAAAGCAATAAAAAAGTAACGGCACTTGCAACCAAATTCGCCACAAAAACATAACCGATTCCGAAATCTTTATTATAAGTAAAGCCGAGAATTCCTTTGTCGCCTAACCTTGGTAAAACCACGATGAATAAAACGACCAGTAAGAAATTCACGACGCCATTAATGATTTTAATTATTGCATATTTTTTTGGCCGTCCTGTTTTTCTTAAAATAACGAAAGGCATCGTTGAAAGTCCGTCCAATCCTAGAACGATAAGCATCATTGTCAATAAATCAACTTGATCGGGAGTTTTGAACGCAATCGCCAAATCCTGTCGGAAAATATAACAGAACAGCATGAAGAGAAACGATGCTCCGACTACACTTAAAGTCGCCGTGGAAATCAGTTTTGTGCTGTTATCTTCTTTCTCTGCAAAACGGAAAAAAGTGGTTTCCATTCCGTGCGAAAGCAATACGATGATGATTCCTGCAACCGAATAGAAGTCGATGAACGGAGCCAACGCTTTCGGACCGAACGCATGCGTTACAAACGGACTGATTATAAAGGGGAACAGGCGTATAATTACGGTGCTTAATCCATAAATCGCCGTTTGTCCGAGTAATTTCTTATACAATTTTTGAAATATTTTCCGCAAAGGTAAATAAATAGATTTGAGATTTGAAGTACGAGATTTGAAATTGCCATCAATAAAATCTAAATTTGTAGAAATCGAAAGCGAATGAAAATCCTTATTAAAAATGCCAAAATCGTCAATGAAAATCAAATTTTTGAGAGTGATTTGTTGATTGAAAAAGACCTCATTTCAAAAATCTCAAAAAATATTTCTGAAGAAGGTGCTGATAAAATTATTGATGCATCAGGAAAATATCTTTTGCCTGGGATTATTGACGACCAAGTACATTTTCGCGAACCTGGACTTACTCACAAAGGTGATATAGAAAGTGAATCGAGAGCAGCAATTGCAGGTGGCGTTACAAGTTTCATCGAGCAACCGAACACGGTTCCAAATGCAGTTACCAAAGAACTTTTGGAAGAAAAATATCAAATTGCGTCTGAAAAATCCTTCGCCAATTACTCCTTTATGATGGGCGGAACGAATGATAATCTTGAAGAAATTTTAAAAACAAACCCGAGAAATGTGGCGGGAATTAAACTTTTTCTCGGTTCATCGACAGGAAATATGTTGGTTGATAATCCCGAAACTTTAGAAAATATTTTCAGCAAAACCAAAATGCTTATCGCGGTTCATTGTGAAGATGAATCTACCATTAGAAAGAATACCGAAATCTACAAGGAAAAATTCGGCGAAGATATTCCGATGATGTACCATCATTTGATTCGAAGTGAAGAAGCTTGTTATCTTTCTTCATCAAAAGCAGTTGAACTTGCAAAAAAAACAGGAGCGAGGCTGCATATTTTCCATGTTTCTACGGCAAAAGAAACGGAGCTTTTTCAAAACAATATTCCCTTAAAAGATAAAAAAATCACCGCAGAAGTTTGCGTACATCACCTCACTTTTACAAATGAAGATTACGAAACAAAAGGAACTTTAATCAAATGGAACCCCGCCGTAAAAACAGAAAAAGATAAAGTTGGACTTTGGGAAGCGCTTTTGGATGATAGAATTGATATCGTTGCAACCGACCACGCTCCACACACTTGGCAAGAAAAACAAAATGTTTACACCAAAGCACCTTCAGGAGCGCCGCTTGTTCAGCATTCTTTGGTTGCGATGATTGAGCATTTCAAGAAGGGCAAAATTTCTTTAGAAAAAATTGTGGAGAAAATGTGTCACAATCCTGCAATCCTTTTTCAGATCGAAAAACGTGGCTTTGTAAAAGAAGGATTCAAAGCGGACTTGGTTTTGGTAGATTTGGATGATGAATTCACCATCTCAAAAGAAAATATTTTGTACAAATGCGGTTGGAGTCCGTTGGAAGGAATGACTTTTCACTCTAAAATAACGCACACTTTTGTCAACGGAAACTTGGTTTTTGAGAACGGGAAGTTTTCTGAAGAAAAGTTTGGGGAGAGATTGTTGTTTGAGAGATAACTATTGGGCTTTTCGGCGGCGGCGAAGCCGCCGCCGAAAAGAATTTCAATCAAAAGTATTAAAAGGTTTCAAAAAGTCTGAATCGCTTCATTTTATTCGCAACATACTTTTTAGATTTTTTAAAATAACTATTTCCCTTAACTTTACAAAAAACCTAAATATGAATATTTACACACAACCTATGCTTCGCGAAGATGCATTGAAAGATAAAGTCGCCATCGTAACAGGAGGCGGAAGCGGACTTGGAAAAGCCATGACCAAATATTTTCTGCAACTCGGCGCGAAAGTCGTCATCACCTCTAGAAATCTTGAAAAATTACAAATCACGGCAAAAGAATTGGAGGAAGAAACAGGCGGAAAAGTGCTTTGTGTTTCCTGCGACGTTAGAAATTGGGATGAAGTGGAAGCAATGAAAGAAGCCGCAATAAAGGAATTTGGTAAAATCGATATTTTACTAAATAATGCGGCGGGAAATTTTATTTCACCAACGGAAAGATTGACGCATTCTGCTTTCGACTCTATTTTAGATATCGTTTTAAAGGGAACAAAAAATTGTACCCTTTCCATCGGAAAATATTGGATTGAAAATAAAATTCCAGGAACCGTTTTAAATATTGTCACTACTTATGCATGGACCGGCTCTGCGTATGTAGTTCCTTCTGCATGTGCAAAAGCGGGCGTTCTCGCGATGACGAGAAGTTTAGCGGTTGAGTGGGCGAAATACGGAATTCGTTTCAACGCCATCGCACCGGGTCCGTTTCCTACAAAAGGAGCATGGGAAAGATTATTGCCCGGAAATTTGGCGGAAAAATTCGATATGAGAAAAAAAGTTCCTTTAAGGCGAGTTGGCGAACATCAGGAGTTAGCGAATCTTGCGGCGTATTTGGTTTCTGATTTTTCAGCTTATGTAAATGGAGAAGTTGTAACTATTGATGGCGGAGAATGGCTTCAAGGTGCAGGAGAATTCAATATGTTGGAGGAAATTCCGCAGGAAATGTGGGATATGTTGGAAGCAATGATTAAGGCAAAAAAATCACAGTGATGATCAGCTAAAATCTTGTGCAATGTTGTAAAGCGTGAAGATGTTGAGCACTTATCAGGATGATCGTATCGAAAACAAACTATTGGAAGACATTTTAATTGCTCAATAGTTGAGTTAAAGTAGTTAAAACTAATACCTCGCAGAAAAAAATGGCGGAAAATTAATCTCCGCCAAATAATAAATTTAATAAACGGAGCAGTAACTCCGAGTGGTTGCAATTTCAAGGCGACTTCCGCAGAAGAACTTGTAATCCCAAATTGCGATTGAACGAAAAAACTAAGAACTATATCTACGCAAAACCCAATGCAAGGAATCTACCGTAGCAGATATTGTGGACCCCATTGAGTGAAGCGGTTTTTAGAATTCTGAAATTCTACTACGAATATAGCGAAAAAAAATTTTTGGGGATGTAGGTTTCAATGTTGCAAAGGGGAATTATCTACGACGATCTCATTTCTTCAAAATCTCTAACTGGTTTGGTCGTGTCAAATCCGCCGATAACGGTTTCGTGATGGCGATCGATGCCGGTATAGTTCAAACTGGAATCTTCGTATCGTTTAAATTTGAAAACAGCGTCGTTCATCAATGCTCCATTAAAAACACCCAAACGTTCCAGCAACGAAAAATCATTTACCGTGAGACCTGTAACTCTTTTAAAAAGTTCGGGTTCCAATTTGGTAATCACATCTTTCAGCGTATGCTCCCGAAAATCGGTTAGATACATAAATACAGGTATTCTTGTTGCAAACTTAATCAGTTTCTCCTGAATTTGCTTTCGCAAACTTTTGGTTTCCTTTTCCTCAGCCGTAAGTTCTCGCTTCTCTTTAGCTGATAATTCTTCGCCCTTGACCGAAGCTTCTTTCTTCGCTTTTTTCACTGCTTCAGATTTATTGATGATCGTTTCAATTTCCTGATTTAAAGAGCGGAATCCTTCAATATTACTTAACGCCTCCATTGCTTGAGCATTGTTTAAAAGTCTTTGCAGCGTTACGTTATCCACATTTACTAGCAAGGCGCTTTCCCAGCGTTTGGCAAGAAGTGTCGCCGTAGTTCCGCTTGTTGCAATGTCAAGGATTTCCGCAGCATCCACTTCCTTCATACTGCTGCCGTCATAAGCAAGGATGGGCAAAAACTTAATGAAATCTGCAACTTTGGTTTCGGGATTTGCATTTGGGTTTATATCAAGCTGATTACTATATGATGCAACTTGGCTTAACGCTCTTGTTGGTGCAAAATCGAAAACATAACATTCGTGTTTAATGATCTCCTCGCTGTTGGGTGAATTTTTGTCGGGGTTCTTCACTGTCCATGGTGTTTGTACACGGAAAACTGCCTGAAAATAAGTTTCGGGACTTGAAGAATTTCTCAGCATAAAAATCCCAGTCCAGGGTTTTACGGAAACACCGGTCGTCAATTTTCCGCAAGACAGCGTAATTGTTTTCGTTTTCAGGGGTTCGCCCATTGCTTTTTTCACCGGCACAAGTGCTTCTACTCCAATACCGGCTGCACTGCCTGCGCAAACTACAACTTCGTAATCATGATAGTAGGTGTTTTGTGGCTGTGCTAAAAGATTTGCCATCGCAAAACATGATGCTACATTGGGCAAAAACCAAAATGTATGTTGCAGTACATTGAGCAAGCGGATATCAGAATAGGGCATCGGTGGTTTCTTTTTGCCCAGCTTCAGGTCATCTACCAGAGTTTCGGTGTATTGTCCGCGGATCAGGTTCAGCCATTTTTGTACCTCATCTTCATATTTGAATTTTGCGCGAACTCCTTCACCATCTGCCGAAAAAAACAAATTCAAATCAAACTCATTAAATTCACCTTTCAGTGCAATCTGCTGTATTTCTTCCGGAAGCTGGTAAGTCAGCATTACCATTCGCGGCAGTGAAGCATAAGGATTATCATCACCTTTCCATTCTTCTTTAGCTTTCTGTTCGTCGGAATAAGTCCAGTTGAAAATCTGTTCTTCAATAAATTCTCCCGAACCGATAGCGCGGAACGGCGTTCCTGAAAGATAGAGATAATGGCTTGTCTTGATCGGGATGAGTTTTTCATCGAAATAATCCGGAGTATCCATTTCCATTTCTTCCAGCTCGGCTTCTATTTGTTCGAAGTCCCGCTTTTCTTCTTTACCGAAAAGGTCTTTGGCATTTTCTCGCCAAGCTCCGTAATGGTATTCATCGAAGATCACGCAGTCCCATTCCTCATTGTGTATCCATTCGTTTTTTACTTTGATGCCTCCTGTTTTGGTATCTTTCCCTAAAACATCCTGAAACGAGGCGAAGTACACAAACGGTTTTTTACGGTCGATATCTTTTTCTTTTAAATCTTCGTCTTTTTGCGATACAAACTGCCAGTTTTTGAAATCAATATGCGAAAGCAAATCCTCGCGCCATGCGCTGAGAACCGCAGGTTTGAAGGTTAGCACCAAAATTTTCTTCCAGCCCATTTCTTTTGCCAACTGATACGATGCAAAGGTTTTCCCGAAACGCATTTTGGCATTCCACAAAAAATGAGGAATAATGCCTTCTTCGTCCTCGAAAGACTTAAAATATCGTGCGGTTTTATCTACTGCTGCCTTTTGTTCGGGGCGCATTCTAAAATCTTGGGTGCGTTTCTGTTCGTTCTCAATACCTTTTCGTTCGGCGATGATGCTTGCAAGCACTTCTTCTTTAGCACAGCTGTACCATTCTCCGGCGGCATTGTTGATCTCCCATTTTTTAAGGCGTTTGTGAATCACCTTGTCTGTAAAAAAAGTACCGTCTTCGCGAATGGCGAGCTCATCCAGCACAATCTCATAAGACTGAGAAGGAAGATTAACGGGATATTGTTCCTTGATTCGTTCCTGGGCAGATTTTGTGGTGTAGCCTACCTTCAGCATATTGGGATAGCGACTGTCTTGGTAGGCGTATATTCTTGGGATTTGTTTGGCGGGAAAAAGTTCGGTGGGCATACTGTGTTTTTTTCTTGTTGAATGTTTTATTCCATTGGTCTAACCAATTTCTCAATAAGACGTATTTCCTCATCAGAAAGATTATACTTATTGTAAAGTTTCACATCTGTCCATTCTTCATTAAAGTTTTGAATAGGGACAAGCTGGTATACGCCTTTAGGTGCATTTTGGGTATTTTTAACCAAAAGGACTAAAAATCTAAAAAAACGCGTACGCATATATGAAATAACATTCTCACATTTCTTTTCAGAAGCAAATGGACCTACAACAAGATATGTTTCCGTACAAATAGAACCTCTTTCGCCTAAAAAAGGCTTACCGGTAACCCAAAAATTCGTGGCTATTCTTTCGCCATAAGCCTTTGCTGTATATACTTTTGGCAGATTAACCCAATCTTTATTATTTAGTACATTTTCATCTGTAGTATAAGAAATTCCTGCACTCGTATAAACCTTAACATTACCGCTGTTGCTACCTCTAAAATTTGTAGTTAAACCGAAAGGCTTTCTTGAACTCACCACAGTCATAAATGATTTCTCATTGAATTGCTCTAGTTTTCGTATAATAGGAATTGCATCATTATATCGAATAAAAATATCTGCATTATTCTCTTTTAATGGGCGAGTCATTTCAGAAATAACCTTATTATCTTCGATAGTTCGAACTACACAATCCCCATTGTAATCATTTTGCCATAAAAAATAAGTTATTCCGCCAGAGATATCAACACCTGGAAAACAATCAGTAGAATTAATAAAATCGACTAATATCCTCATTTTATTTCCCGATAGCATCAAGTCCCGAAATTCATCAAGCCCCTTACCTCCAGAAAACCACCGAGCAGGTATGATTACACTAATAAATTTCGGCTGCAATTTTATTGCTTGTTCAATAAATTTATGATATAGCGGCATTGCACTTGAACCATGCCCCCCATCACTCAACTGATACGGCGGGTTTCCTATAATGACATCAAACTGCATATTTTCAAAAGGGTTTTTGTTGTGTATAAACATGTAGGCGTGGCTTTCCAAGCCTTCTCTTATTTCCTCGCCCATCACATCTTTGCTTACGCCGCAATAGATACATTTGCCATTAGTATCCCAAGTATGCGGGATGTTTTCGTAGGCAATATTTCCTTCGGGGTTTGCAAAAATGTCGGCAACAGAAAATTCGCCGTCTGCATTTTTGGTACAGTACAAACTTCTCCTTGCCAAAAGAGAGGTAAGTTCTGTAATGGCAATTCCGTAAATTTGGTTTGCCATAATATGGTTAATGCGCGTTTGCAAATCGGGAATCTGCGTTTCCAGACCGGTAATGAGACGTTTGGTAATCTCCCGCAGAAAAACGCCCGACTTGGTAAACGGATCCAGAAATTTAGCTTCGGGATTGCTCCAAAGCTCCACAGGAAGCAGGTCCAGCATTTGGTTGGCAATTTGCGGCGGTGTGAAGACCTCATCGTTGCTCAGGTTGGCAAGGCAGGTCAGCACATCGGGGTTATATTCCGTCCTCATCATCTCGGTAAAGTTTTAGGTAGTGTTTCGGCTTGGGCGGATTGGGATCCTGCTGTTCTGCAAACAAGGACTGCATTCCTTGTTTTACATTGGATATTTCGCGGTAATCGAAAAAGTTCTGAATCACTTTTCCGTCCGTTTGCAAACTCCAATGGGTGAAGATGATGGGATCACCATCTTTGGTGGTATAGTCCAACGCATTTCCGCAAATGATGTTGGTATGCAGAATATGCTGCACACTTTTCATCAGGTGGGTGAAATCTTCGTGCGTTTTAAATTTTTTGGGATAGTCGGCTTCGATTTTGGTGTAGAGTCGTTCACGGCATTCTGCGGCATTGTCTTCCAGAAGTTCTACGCCATAGATGCTGTACACCGCAACGATAAGGTTTTTGTCGAACTCAGTCCGGCTGTTTTTGTATTTGGAGAGCAAGACTTGCAATTTGCGGTGCAAAATCTCAATCAGAAAATTTCCGGAACCACAAGCGGGTTCCAGAAAAGTAGCATCAATACGTTCGGTTTGGTCTTTCACCAAATCGAGCATCGCCTTTACCTCGCGTTCGTTGGTAAACACTTCGCCATGGTCTGCGACGCGTTTGCGCGATTTTACCTGCATTGCATCCAATAAGTTATTCTGCGCCGTTCCAAGAGCAGATTAAACAATAAAGGATAAGCGCTGGAACAAAATTTTATTCAATTACTGAACAAGCAGCCACACAGCAAAGAAGACTTAAAGTCTTCTTCGCCTTTTTGCTAACTAAATTCTGTGTTGCTACTTAAAAATTTTCCAGATTTCGGGCAGCAGAATAAAATTAGCACTTATCAATAGAAAAGCGTGGTACTAAACAAATCCTGCCGCCCGCGGTTCTGGAAAACCTAGCAACACAGAAAAGTAAAGCCCACGCCAACGGTGAGCATTCACATTTTGAACTGTGTTGCAAATAAAATTTTCCAGATTTCGGGCAACAGAACAAAAGCCAACGCTTTTATTTTCGTAAAAATTTATCAAATATAGAAAAAAATTGCATATAAAATTGTGGTCAAATGAAATCTTGAGAATAATTTCATAGGTTGCACCGTTGGAAATTTGAAGCAATACTTCGCTTTTTCACAGTTGGAGATTTGGGATTCATTTGCCTTCACCAGAATCATTACTGTTACTTATAAAATAAGTAAAAACAAAAAAGCAACCAACTGAATATCAGTTGATTGCTAAATTATATTGTAGACCGACAGGGATTCGAACCCCAGATGACTGAACCAAAATCAGTAGTGTTACCGCTACACCATCGGTCTGTCTTGTTTTGAGTGGTGCAAATTTAATAATATTTTTTTGTTGAGCAAATTTATTTCACCAAAAAATATTTGTTGCAGAAGACACCTTCAATATTTTTATTATTTATTGGTGAAAAAACGGTTGTGAAAAGCGGGAGAATTTACGTACTTTTGAAGAAATAATATTTACAGATGAGCAGTATTGAAGATAAGAAAAAAGCACTCGCGTTGGTGCTTGACAAGCTTGATAAAACCTACGGAAAAGGAACAGTGATGACTTTGGGCGACGCTTCGGTGGATGATTCGATTGAGGTGATTCCTTCTGGTTCGCTTGGTTTGGATTTGGCTTTGGGAGTTGGTGGTTATCCGCGAGGAAGAGTAATTGAAATTTACGGACCCGAATCTTCAGGGAAAACAACTTTAACTTTGCATGCAATTGCAGAAGCACAAAAAGCGGGGGGAATTGCAGCATTCATTGATGCGGAACATGCTTTTGACAGACATTATGCATCCAAGTTGGGAATTAATCTTGATGATTTAATTATTTCACAACCCGATAATGGTGAACAAGCTTTGGAAATTGCGGATAATTTAATTCGCTCCGGAGCGGTTGATATTGTGGTAATCGACTCGGTTGCTGCATTGACGCCAAAAGCGGAAATTGAAGGCGAAATGGGAGATTCCAAAATGGGACTTCATGCGAGATTGATGTCGCAAGCTTTGAGAAAGTTGACGGCAACGATTTCCAGAACTAAATGTACCGTGATTTTCATTAACCAATTAAGAGAAAAAATCGGTGTGATGTTTGGAAATCCTGAAACGACAACGGGAGGAAATGCCTTGAAATTTTACGCTTCGGTGAGAATTGACATCAGAAAAGCAAGCGCGCCAATTAAATCTGGTGACGAAGCGGTTGGAAGCAGAGTGAAAGTAAAAATCGTGAAGAATAAAGTTGCTCCACCTTTCAAACAAGCCGAATTCGATATTATGTACGGAGAAGGTGTTTCTAAAGTTGGTGAAATTCTAGATACCGCAGTTGATATGGGAATTGTGAAGAAAAGCGGTTCTTGGTTCAGCTATGAAGACACTAAACTTGGACAGGGAAGAGATTCCGTAAAAGATATGCTGAAAGATAATCCCGATTTAGCGGATGAATTGGAAGCAAAAATAAAGGAACAGATTAAAGAATCAAAATAAAAAAATGACTGCGAAAGCGGTCATTTTTGTTTTATAGCTCTTGCAAAGGATTCCAAAATAGAGTTTTAAAGTTTTGTATTTTGTTGAACTTCACTTCAACTCCTTCTTCTCCCAACTTTACAACGAAATCATGAAGACAATTTGCCGTGATTTTCCCTGAAGAACTGCAAACTCGATGCGCAGGAAAATCTTCATCGTAATTTCGTAAAGCATTTCCCACATGTCGTGCATGATTGGGATAACCGACTGCTTTTGCAATCGCTCCATAACTCGTCACTCTTCCCGAAGGAATTAATTTGATGATTTCGAAGACTTGTTGTTTGAAAAGGTCGTTCATTTTGGGTGCGAGTTACGAGATTCGAGATTCGAGATTCGAGATTCGATTGATTAACTTTCAAAATTACGGTTTTTTTAGTGGAGATGTTTTTTGGGTGCGAGCGAAGCGAGCGCCAAAAAGAGTTTTTGTAGAGTAGCCCTTTAAAAGGAAAAATGTACTTTATTTCTAGCCCCGATTGCAGAGAAAATCCTTTTTTGCGGCGGCGAAGCCGCCGCAAAAAAGATTGCAACGGAAAGCGGGACCAAGTTATAAAAGAAGTTCAAACCTTCTTGCTCCTAATTAAAAAAGTCGCTCCAGGAAGCGACTTTTCGTAATTCAAATTTCGTAATTCGAATTTTTTAAGAGTTTTCCAAAATATATTGGAACATCAATGGTGCACAAATCGTGGCGTCGCTTTCAACGATGTATTTCGGTGTACTGATATCGAGTTTTCCCCAAGTGATTTTTTCGTTCGGAACCGCTCCTGAATAGGAACCGTAAGAAGTCGTAGAATCCGAAATCTGACAGAAATACGACCAAAACGGAATGTCGTGCATTTCCAAATCCTGATAAAGCATCGGAACTACGCAGATTGGGAAATCTCCAGCAATTCCACCACCGATTTGGAAAAATCCAACGCCTTTTCCGCCGGAATTTTTTGGGTACCAATCGGCAAGGAAAGTCATGTATTCAATTCCCGATTTCATGGTGGAAGGTTTCAAATCACCTTTGATACAGTAACTCGCGAAAATATTCCCCATCGTGGAATCTTCCCATCCCGGAACTACAATCGGTAAATTCTTCTCTGCCGCTGCAATCATCCATGAATTTTCACGTGGAATTTCGTAGTACTGCTCTAGAACACCCGACAAAATCATCTTGTACATGTATTCGTGCGGGAAATATCTTTCGCCTTTGTTGTCGGCATCTTTCCAAATTTCGTAGATGTGTTTCTGCAATCTTCTAAACGCTTCTTCTTCGGGAATACAGGTGTCGGTAACTCTGTTTAAGCCTTTTTCCAACAAAGCCCACTCTTGTTCCGGCGTCAAATCACGATAATTCGGAACTCTTTCGTAATGCGAATGCGCTACAAGATTCATTAAATCTTCCTCCAAATTCGCACCGGTACACGAGATAATGGCCACTTTATCCTGACGAATCATCTCCGCCAAAATCTTTCCGAGTTCTGCAGTGGACATTGCTCCTGCAAGTGAAATCAGCATTTTTCCGCCATCTTTTAAATGGGCGACATATCCTTTGGAAGCATCCACCAAAGCTGCCGCGTTGAAGTGCAGATAATATTTTTCGATAAATTCTGTAATCGGTTTGTTCATATCTTGATTATTTTTTACGATTTAACAAAGATAGGGATTTGGGTTGGAAGCGGGAAGTTGGGAGTTGGAAGTTTTTTAAAGACAAATTTTGGAGCCCGTGTGTTTTGATGTAAGAAATTCGTTGTCATTTATAGTACAATTTTTCCCACATATAACAATTAACTTGATAAAAAGCAATTATTTAGGATTTCAAAGTCTGAATCTTCGGTTTTCTTTTTTCTCGGAGAGCTTCTTCTTATTGTCAAGACGTTTTGCGATTTGTCCTTTTGATGGTTTGCTTGCTTTTCTTGGTTTTGGTTTGATTAATGATTTATTCACCAATTCAAGAATTCTTTCTGTTGCGATTTTTTTGTTTTGAAGTTGGGTTCTGCTTTCCGTAACGGTAAGTTGCAATAATCCTTCTGAATTAATTCGGTTTTTTAGTTTTTCTGAAATCAATTCTTTTTCCTCTTCGTTGAAAAATTCACTTTCTGAAACCATCCAAATGACGGTGACAGAAGTTTCCACCTTATTCACGTTTTGTCCACCTGCGCCGCTGCTGCGGGAAGTTTTGTAAGTGAGTTCTTTGGTGAAATCTTTCATAAGTTTGCTGTTGTAATTCGCTCCTTTGGAGGGGTGGATTGTAAAATTCAAGGAATTTTAGAAGACGGGGTGGTTTATTTAATTAAACTATTTAATAATTTCAATCGATCAATTTTCCCATTCGGCAATCTAGGAAATTCTTTTTTAAAAACGACTTTTTTCGGCTTGTGGTTTTTTGATGGATAAACGATGGCAGATAATTGATTTTTTATTTCATCGCTTTCATTTCCTTCAATTAATAAAACTAATTTTTGACCAAGTTTTTGGTCGTTGATCCCAACGAAAACAACCTCGTTAGAAATTTGATTATTTACTAACTTTCCCAATTCTTCGGGGTGAATTTTTAATCCGCCGGAATTGATAACGTTATCAAGCCTGCCTAAAAACTTAAATTGTTTTTTGTCAGACTCATGAAAGTCTAAATCTTTCAGCTCAACTAAATCGTTAGTTTTAAGAGGTTGAGGATTCAATTTTGGTGCGGAAATCACCAAACATCCTCTTTCGTCTAGAGCTATTTCCACATCCTTTAAAACCGTAAAATAATCTTCCGCTATTGGATAAATTTGCTGTAAGGCAATGTGGGAAAGCGTTTCGCTCATTCCGTAGGTTTCGTAGATTTTCGTTTGAGCGTTTGAGTTTTTACATTTTTGGGTTAATTTTTCTTTTAAAGTTGCTGAAACTTGCGCTCCACCGATAATTAAATTTTTGATAAGGTGGATTTTATCTAAAGAATTTTCAACTTGAAGTGGAGACATCGCACAGAAATCAATTTCTTCATTAAAAAACTCCATCGGTGCAGAAGTTGGATTTACAATGGAAAGTTTTAATCCTCTTTCAATAGAGCGAACCAACATCATTTTGCCGGAAATGTATTCTACAGGAAGACAGAGTAGGGCGGAATTACCTTTTTTCAACTTTAGAAAATCACAAGTCATTTTTGCAGAATTCAACATGCGCTGTTTCTCAACTTCAAAAATTTTTGGTTTTCCTGTTGAACCGGATGTTTGTACAGAAACCATTTCGGAATCTGAGAACCAGTCTTCTAAAAAAGAAACCACTTTTTCCTCAAATTCAGTTTGTGGAGAAAGTGAATTTAAATTGATGATTTCAGAAAATTTTAATTTCATGATGAAAGTTAAATTCTGTAAACTGAATTTTCTTGGCTCTTTATTCTTGGTTCTTGGCTTTTTATTTTACATTCTGTCAACGGTTCCAATTCCCAAAAGAGAAAGTCCTTTTTTGATGGTTTTTCCTGTGAGTGCAGAAAGTTCTAGCCGGAATTGTTTTGTGTTTTCGTTATCCTGATTCAGAATCGGATTGTTTTGGTAAAATGAGTTATAGGATTTTACCAAATCATACACGTAATTGGCAACCAAAGCAGGAGAAAGGGTTTCCGCTGCTTTCGAAACCACCTCTTTAAAATTAGAAAGATTCATCACCAATTCTTTTTCCAAATCATTCATTTCATAGTTTGAAACGGATTGTTCTTGATATTCTGCTTTAGACAACAAAGATTGGATTCGGGCGTAAGTGTATTGAATAAAAGGACCTGTGTTTCCATTGAAATCAATACTTTCTTTTGGATTGAAAAGCATTTTCTTTTTAGGGTCAACTTTTAGCATGAAATATTTCAAAGCGCCTAAACCAACCGTTTCGTAAGATTTTTCTTTTTCTGAATCTGAAAGGTTTTCAAGTTTACCCAATTCTTGCGCTTTTTCCTTTGCCGTTTCGTACATTTCCTGCATCAAATCATCGGCGTCAACTACGGTTCCTTCGCGGGATTTCATTTTGCCTTCGGGAAGTTCCACCATTCCATACGACAGGTGATAAAGGTTTTCCGCCCAATTATAGCCGAGTTTTTTAAGAATTTTAAACAAAACATCAAAATGATAATCTTGTTCGTTTCCTACGGTATAAATTAATTTCTGAATGTCGTTATCTTTGAAACGCTGAACTGCAGTTCCCAAATCCTGTGTCATGTAAACCGAAGTTCCGTCTGAACGAAGCAATAATTTTTGGTCAAGACCTTCGTCCGTTAGATCGCACCAAACAGAGCCATCTTCTTTTCGAAATAGAATTCCTTTAATCAAACCTTCTTGGATTAAGTCTTTTCCCAAAATGTAGGTGTTACTTTCATATTGTACTTGGTCAAAATCGACGCCTAATCTCTTGTATGTTTCACCAAAGCCTTCATACACCCAAGAATTCATTTCGTTCCAAAGATTTCTTACTTTTTCGTCGCCTTTTTCCCAATTGAGGAGCATTTGCTGGGCTTCCTGAATGATGGCTGCATTTTTTTTGGCTTCGTCCTCGGTTTGCCCGTTTGCAATTAAATCTGCGATTTGCGATTTGTAGTTTTTATCGAATTCTACATAATAATTTCCGACAAACTTGTCACCTTTTGTGTTGCTTGATTTTGGAGTTTCACCATTTCCGAACTTTTCCCAAGCCAACATTGATTTGCAGATATGGATTCCACGGTCATTGATGATTTGGGTTTTGATGACGTTATAACCGTCTTGCTTTAGAATTTGAGCAACAGAAAATCCTAAAAGATTATTTCTGATGTGTCCCAAATGTAAAGGTTTATTGGTATTTGGTGAAGAATATTCTACCATAACGGTTTCGTTCTTTTCCGGAACCTTATCAAAATTGTCTTTTACAGAATTAAAATTATTGAGAAAAAAACTGTTCTTGATTTTAAGATTTAGAAACCCTTTTACCACATTGTAACTCTCAAGAAAATCTGATTGAGTTGATAATGCGTCTCCTAATTCCATTGCAATTACATCAGGACTTTTCTTCAATATCTTCACTAAAGGAAAAGTAACGATGGTGAAATCGCCTTCATGATCGGGATTTGTTTTCTGAACCTCAAGAGTTACCTTTTTTGGATCATTTTGATCATCAAGTTGATAATTCGTTTGGATAATTTCTTGGAGTTTATTTTGTATGAGATTTTTAATATTCATTTTAAAATTTTGAATGACAAATATACGGAAATAAAAAAACCACTCCGAAGAGTGGTTTCTGTTTAATTCACTAAAGTGAATTAGTTTTTATCCCAGAATACTTTTGTATATAAGAAATCTCCACCAATAGCAGATGAACCTGCATTATAATTTGTTGGGTTGGTAGATTGTTCAGTTACAGGATATTTTAATCTCACAGGAACTTTATTGTTCGCATCAGATACTGCACCTGCAGCTGGTAACAATATTGGATAATCTAATCGTCTCCAGAAATTGAAACTGGTTGTTGGTTGGTCATACATTGCCACCCAAGCTTGTTCACCAAGTGATTTTTTCCAGTTTGTGGCATCATAAGGATGAGTTGTCAGATAAGCTGTTGCGTCAGCAGCAGTTTTTCCCCATTGTAGGAAAGATGCGGTAACAGCATTTGTATAAGCTACTGCTGGAGCCGCTCCAATACCCCATCTTGCAGATGCTTCAGCAAGATAGAAGGCTACTTCTGTATAATTCAATAAAATACCTGGAGTTGTAGTAGTGTAGGCAAATGTTCCCACTCTTGTATTAGAGTTGAATGAAGATTTTGCACCAATTGTTCCACCTTTATAATAATAACTGAAACCTAAATCATTTTCTTCAACAACAGAGCCAGGTACATAACCACTCAAAGTGAATGAATTTCCTGAAATACTTGTAATAGTTCCAACTTTTGTATTTGGCATTACATATACATCATCGCCAACTTTAGGTGCCACTGCAGGTGCAGGGTCAGCTGGAGTAAATGTAATTGTTGAACCAGTAACATTGGTTACACTTCCTGCTAAATAGTGAACGTTCTTTTGCATATATAAATCTCTCCTCACATCATTGCTATCATTCATATAGTCCACAAGAGTTTTACCTAATACATAGTCATTACGATTGCTTGCAACTAAATTTGCATACAACTGGCTATAATTAGGCGATGCAAGATACGCAAGAACGCAGTCGTCAGCTTTTGAAGCAAATACACCTCCGGCAATTGCTGCTTGAACTGTTGATTGTGCGAGGGCTGCATCGGAATCCGCTATACCAATACCAAGTTTCAACAATAAAGAGTTACCAAATTTTTTCCATTTTGAAATGTCTCCATTATAGTATTTCTCTCCAGAAGCAAAAGTTTTTCCTGTTGTATCAAGATTTGCCAAATCTTGCTTTACTCTGTTGATTAAGCTTGCATAAATATCTTTGCCACTATCATATTTAGGAAGCGGGTGTACATCAATGTCGAGAGCCTCTGTATAAGGAATATCCCCATAGGTATCTACTAAAATTTGAAATGCATATGCTTGTTGTAAATCAATGATAGCCAATTGGTTTTTCATTTGCTTCGGCCAACCCGCTTGTTCAGTGGCAGTCGGCTGATAGGCAAGTATTAATTTTCTCGCTTGGTCAAGATTTTTAAGTACCCTTACGTACATATAATTCCAAACCTGATCTGATACATTTCTTGTAGAGAAGTTATATTGACTTTCGTCAATATAGGTAGTCTCCTGCCAATATTGCATTGTTAACCTAAAGTTATTGATATTTACGTTAGGTGTTGTTACATAATCTGCTAATTGTTTCTGAGCATAGGTCAATACACTAGAAGGAACAGTGGTATAATAACTATTCGGGTCTGTATTAATCTCTTCCATTGATTCCCTTCCACAAGATTGCAGTAAAGAAACCAATAAGATGGATGCTAATATTTTTTTCATTATTTTATAGTATTAAAAGTTAAGTCTTACATTGAAAGATATTGTTCTTGTGGTTGGAAGAACACTGGATTGATATCCTTGTACGTTCCCGGCACTGAATCCAGATTCTGGATCTGCGTAAGGCATGTTTTTATGAATAATCCAAAGGTTGTTTCCAATTAAACTAAATGATGCTCCCTGTACAAAAGTTGACTGTAAAAATCGTTTAGGTAAAGAATAAGTTAAAGCAACTTCTCTAAGCTTTACGAAAGAAGCATCATAGATAAATTGAGATGCAGGATATGCTAAATATCCAAATGCATTTGTACCTTCTGCATCAATTCTAATGTTGTTTTGCACATAATTTGGGTTTGCTGAAGTACCAGTATTGATTACTCCTGGTAAAATTAGACCACCGCCATTAGCTAATGAATTTCTCACAGGATTTCCTAAATCGTTGTTGAATACCGTTTCAGGATATAAACCAGTCGACATTCCATAATATTGGTCAAGAGAGAAAATGTCACCACCTTGTCTTACGTCAACTTGGAATGATAAACTTAAATCCTTGTAAGAAAGTCTGTTTATCACACTTCCAAACCAATCTGCCTGGGTGTTTCCAATAACGGCGTTAGTATTACTTGTCAAGTATTTTCCTCTAGAAGCACCTGTACTGTTATCAATTATTTTATTACCATTAGCGTCATATACGAAATCAGATCCTTTAATAGTACCATAATCTTCATTTAATGAAGCGTTAACCGTAACACCTCCTTGGAAAGACCCTAAAGTAATATTTTCAACACCTGAAGCCAATTCTGTTACTTTAGATCTAGGGTTAGACCAGTTTATATCCATTCCCCAAGTGAAATCTGTTGTTTTAATTGGCACCAAATTTAAGGCAACTTCAAATCCTTCTGATCTCATATTACCAACATTTTGGAATTTCGCTGAATTTCCGGAAGCCAAAGTTACAGGCAACGCAAGTAATTGGTCAGAAGTATCTGCTCTGAACCAGCCTAAATCAAATCCTACTCTGTTTCTGAAAAACTGTAGATTAATACCAGCTTCTAACGATTTAGTTTTTTCCGGCTTCAAATCTGGGTTTTTTGCAGTAGTATTATATAAAAAGGTTGGGGTTCCAAATGTTGTTGTTTTTGAATAGGTGTTAAGAATTTGGTTCGGATCAGTATCATTTCCTACCACAGCGTAAGAAGCCCTAATTTTACCAAAATTCAATGCTGAACCTTTCAAGAATTCCCAGTTGGAAATTACCGCACTAAAGGAAAGGGAAGGATACCAATACGTATTATTTTGTGGCGGCAATGCTGTTGATACATCTCTTCTAATGGAACCCTCAACAAAATAAGTATCTAGAAATCCTAATGATGCTTGTGCGAAAAGACCGTAAATTCTTTTTTCTGTATCCCTGACAATTGGGTCGTTAGGTGTTGCAGCACTGTTAGTCACAGAATAAACTCCTGGAATAAACAATCCTCCCTGTGTGCCTTGAAGGTTTCTATATAATCTCTGAACGTTAATGTTAGTACCTAATAATGCAGTAACACTCAAGTTTTCTGAAAATTTATCCTTATAAGTTCCAATGAAGTCATAATTCTCCTCATTTCTTCTCTGATTTTCTAAGGCATAACCAGACCCTTGATTTCCCGTAGCGGGACCAAATGACATCGCATCTGGTAGTGAACCTACAGCTCTTCTTTCGTCAATCATGTAGGTATATCCGTCATGAGATACTCTACCAAGTAAATTGAATTTTTCATTGATATCATAACTTAAACTGAAGTTACCCGCAAATCTTTCTCTTGAATCGGTAATATAGTTCTCGTAAAGACGGAAATAAGGGTTGTCCCAGTATAATGGAGCTGTGTTATCAGGACCGGACATGTTCCAAGAATTGTTACGCTTATTCATGAAGTACAAATCTCTCTGGTCATACATGTCAACGTTTGTCGCCCACCATTGTCTGAAGTTACCCATCATACCGTGATAACCAGTTGGGTTCTTTCCTACAGTTCCTTGTTTAACGAAAGTTCCAAATAAACTTGCAGTTAAATTATCTGTAATTTTATATGATGCATTACCGGTAATTGCGTTTTTATCTAGCTTTGTATTAGGAAGGATGTCATTGCCCTGAACATTTTGATAAGACAAACGGAACGAAGAAACCTCATTCCCTTTTGAAACAGAGATTGAGTTATTATAGCTAAATGCTTTTTCAAATAATTTTGAAGGATCATTCGCTGCCTTTACCCAAGGTGTAGCTTTCCCAAAGTTTTTAGAGCCTGGAATGAATGCCGTATATTGCCAAACCATTAAGTTTGGATTGTAAGCGGCACCGTATGAAGCATCTTCGTAGGTTGGTGATAAAGGTTGCCCATTATAAACTTCAAAGAAAGAATCCTCATTTGGCCCATATACAGGTCCATAACCTTGTCCATACTCGGATTGGTAAGTTGGGAAAGTTTCCTTGTTGATAGCAGAGTAAGAAATAGACGACGTGAAATCAATGTCTAATTTCTGAGATGCCTTACCTTTTTTGGTGGTGATAATAATCGCACCGTTCGCTGCTCTTGAACCATAAAGTGCAGTTGCAGCCGCACCTTTCAATACGTTGATTTCTGCAATGTCTTCAGGGTTGATATCGGAAATCGTATTCCCGATATCCACAGACAATCCTGATGTATTAATCGACGTACTGTTGTTAATCATAGGAGCGCCATCAATTACGAATAAAACTTGGTTGTTTCCAGCCATTGAACGGTAACCTCTTAAGGTGATATCAACTGAACCACCGATGTTACCACTGTTCTTGATGTTAAGACCCGCAACTTTACCAGAAAGGTTGCTACTGAAGTTTGCAGTAGGCGTTCTTGTTACATCTTCAGATTTAATACTTTGTGTTGCATAACCCAAAGATTTTCTTTCTCTTTTAATACCTAAAGCCGTTACTACAACGCCTTCGATATCCTGGGTTTTAGTGGTGTCTGTCTGCGCATTTACCAAGGCAAATGACGAAGTCAAAACTACAGCTAAAACGCTTGTTGTTAGTTTCTTCATATCAAATTAAATTTTTTCATTGTCACAAAAGTGCAAAACTTTATCAAACTGACCAAATTTTTTGTTAAATAATTCTTAATAAATTTGTAATCTTATATTAATCGTAATTTTAAACGTTTATTTAAATTGTTTATTGTGGAATTATTAAAAAAGTGGTCGAATCTTTATTTAGAAGCAGGGTGTGATGAAGTGGGACGTGGCTGTTTAAGTGGTCCTGTTGTCGCTGCAGCCGTTATTTTGGACGATAATTTTAAGCAAAATTTGGTTAACGATTCCAAAAAATTAACAATTAAGACCAGATTTGAACTTGATTCGTATATAAAAGACAATGTAAAAGAATATGCGATTGCCGAACTTCCACCCGCTTTTATAGATGAACACAATATCCTTAATTCCAGCATTCACGCGATGCATCTTGCCCTTGATCAATTGAAAATTCGACCAGAACTAATCTTGGTAGATGGAAACAAATTTCATCCCTACAACTTTACGCCGCATCAATGTATTATTAAAGGTGATTCTAAAATACTCTCAATTGCTGCAGCTTCTATTATAGCAAAAAATTACCGGGACAAATTAATGATTAATCTTCATGATGAATTTCCTCACTATGGCTGGAATAAAAATATGGGTTATGCCACCAAACAACATCGTGAAGCGCTGAATAAATTCGGGCCAACCATTCACCATAGGAAATCTTTCAAGCTTATTTATGATTGATGCACAATCTACTTTTCGGATTTCAGCAGTGTACATTTTGAAGAAGGTTGAAGTTTGAAAAACAAAAAAAATCGGAAATTATAGTTTCCGATTTTTCTTATATATATAATTAAGGAGTATGAAACCCTTTCACTCACCAATACAGCAACACGCTAACTATTTTTTCTTCCCTTTTTGCTGCTGTTGCAATTTCTGCTGCTCCTGCGCTTGTTCCATCATTTCACGCATTCTTTTTTGGAATTTTCCTTCCTTTTTCGGCTCTTTCTGTTTGTTGGCCTGAATTTGAGCGTGAATCTTCTTCTCATCCAAAATCCAATAGTTAATGACTAAAATAATGAGGATGTTGATTGCATTCGAAACAAAATAATACCAGGAAAGTCCAGATGCAGAGGTGTTTAAGAAAAATAAGAACGTGATTGGGAAAATATACATCAACACTTTCATATTCGGCATTCCTTCCTGTGTCGGTTGCTGAATATTTCCTGCCGTCATAACGGTATAGATAAGTATAACAATAGTACACGCAATCGCGAAAATACTTAAATGGTCACCTAAAAAAGGAATATTGAAAGGTAGTTTTATAACATCATCATACGCTGTTAAATCTTTAGCAAACCAAAAACTTTTCCCTCTTAAATCAATCATATTTGGGAAGAAACGGAACAACGCATAGAAAATAGGAATCTGAATCAAGCCCGGTAAACATCCCGCCATTTGATTCACGCCTGCTTTTCGGTAAACCGACATCACTTCCTGCTGTTTCTTCATCGGATCCGCGTCCTTGAATTTGGCATTCACCTCATCAATTTCTGGGCGAATTACTCTCATCATCGCGCTCAATTTATGTTGTTTGAACATAATTGGCGACAAGATAATTTTCACGAAAATCGTCATCAAGAAAATTACCCAACCTGCAGCAATTCCCCAACTTGAAATTAAATTATATAAAGGAATAAAGAACCATCTGTTCAAACTTCCGATAAATGACCAACCTAAAGGAAGAAGTTCATCAAAATTTTTACCTTCATAAGACTTTAATAAAGGTAAATCCAAAGGCATAAAGTACCATTTGAAATCCTGATTCAATTCGTTTCCTGCCAAATCAACCTGCCCGTTGAAATTAAATTTCTTCAAGTATTCACCTTCTTCAATCATTTCCTGCGAACCTCTGGAATTTTTGAAACCGTTTTTTGGTTCAATTAATGCCGTGAAAAACTGTTGTTTTACAGCGAGCCAATTCAAAGTTTCATCGGGTTCTTCCATGGTGGTTCTCCCGTCGTAGTCAAAACTTTTGTAATTGTTGAACGTGTAATTGAATTCCGTGTGCGTTTGTTCTTGTGAACGACCTTTTTCCATTTCACGAACGTTGTAATCCCAAACAAAATCTGCTTTTTGGTCCGAAACCAGTTGCGAAAGTCCCTGAGTTTTTACATTGAAATCAACAGTGTATTTATCTGATAAATTATAAATAAACTGGATAACCGCTCCATTCACATTTGCCTGCATCGTTACAGAATTTCCGTTTTGAACAGGCGAGAAAACCAAATCTTTCGTGTTGAAAATTTTCCCCGTTTTGTCTTTAAACTGAAATCCGTAAGTCGAATTATTTTTATCGAAAAGCAAAAGCTGCTTGTCGTTTTTGTCGGTAGTTCTGTTGTACGCTTTGTATTGGTTCAGTTGAACGGTTGAAATTTGTCCGCCCAAAGTTGAAATCGTCAAAGTCAAGTCCTTGTTTTTCAACTCCACTTGCTGAATGGAAGCGGTTTTTACACTGTCGTTCAGATTAGTGACGATGGCAGGTTTTGTAGGACTGTTTTGTACGGTTTGCGTAGCTTTTGCTTTGTTTTCTGCATCTTTCAGCTGTTGTTCTTTCGCCTGTTTGTTTTGGAAATAAAACATTCCACCCATTAAAATAAGCGTAAAAAGTACGAAACTAATCAGTTGATTCTTATCTAAACCGTTATTTTGCTGCATGTTTTTTAATTTGAGATTTGACCCCGAATTCTCGGGACAAGGTTTTTAAGTCTGAAAATTCTCAAACTTTATACCCGAAAATTTAAGTGGACAAAAATACTGATTTTTTTAGAAAGCACTCACTTTTTATCATTAAATAAAAATGTCCGTATAATGAACGGACATTTAATTATTTTAGAAAGGAAACCTGCGTCATCTGCAAAATCAGTGAGAAAAATTATTCTTCGTCGCCGCTTTTATAAACGCTTTAAACAAAGGATGCGGTGTTGCAACCGTACTTTTGTATTCCGGGTGATATTGAACACCGATATAAAAAGGATGATTTTTCAGCTCTAAAGTCTCCACCAAACCAGTTTCGGGATTAAAACCGCTCGGAATTAATCCATTCTTTTCAAAGTCTTCCTTAAATTCAGAATTGAACTCATAACGATGACGGTGTCTTTCTGAAATATTTTTTGAGCCGTAAATTTCCGCCAATTTCGAACCTGTTTTCAAGGAGCATTTCCACGCTCCAAGTCGCATTGTTCCGCCTTTTTCCACCACATTTTTCTGTTCTTCCATTAAAGAAATCACCGGTTCTGGAGTAGAAGTGTCAAACTCCATTGAATTTGCTTTTGATAAACTTAAAACATTTCTTGCAAACTCAATCGTCATAATCTGCATTCCCAAACAAATTCCCAGAAGCGGAATATTATTCTCACGTGCAAACTTCGCAGAAAGGATTTTCCCTTCAATTCCACGGTCACCAAAACCTGGAGCAATCAACATTCCATCGATTCCCTTAAATGTTTCTTCAACATTTTCTTTGGTAATTTCGCCACTGTAAACCCAACGGATTTTCACTTCGGTTTCCAAATCTGCACCTGCGTGAATGAACGCTTCCGCAATCGATTTGTAGGAGTCTTGAAGCGAAACATATTTCCCCACCAAAGCGATTTCCACCTTTTTCTTTGGATTCTGATATTTTTTAAGGAAATTTTTCCAATCTTTCAAATCGGCTTCCTTATCGCTCTTTAAACCTAATTCTTTCAAAACCACATCATCAAAATCTTGTTTCTGAAGATAAAGCGGAACTTCATAAATCGTGTCCAAATCTTTGCATTCAATCACATTTTCTAAACCTACGTTGCAGAACTGCGCCAATTTTGCACGCTGTTCTTTCGGAATTTTATGTTCGGTTCTGCACACCAAAACATCGGCTTGAATTCCGCTTTCCATCAACTGACGAACCGAATGTTGTGAAGGTTTCGTTTTCAATTCGCCACTCGAAGCCAAATAAGGAAGCAGCGTCAAATGAATCACCATCGAATTATTTTCGCCCAACTCCCATTTCAACTGACGCACCGATTCGATATAAGGAAGCGACTCGATATCTCCCACAGTTCCGCCAATTTCGGTGATGATGATGTCGTAATCTTTCTTTGCCAAAATTTTGATTCTGCGCTTAATCTCGTTCGTAATATGCGGAATCACTTGAACGGTTTTTCCTAAAAAATCACCTTTCCGCTCTTTTTCAATCACGGTTTGATAAATTTTTCCGGTCGTAACGTTGTTGTTTTGTGAAGTTTGAGAATCAAGGAATCTTTCGTAATGTCCCAAATCCAAATCGGTTTCCGCTCCGTCTTCGGTCACGTAACATTCACCGTGTTCGTAGGGATTTAAAGTTCCGGGATCGATATTGATATAGGGGTCGAGTTTCTGAATGGTGACTTTAAAACCGCGTGATTTCAATAACAAACCAAGCGACGCCGACACAATTCCTTTCCCCAAAGAAGAGGTAACACCTCCTGTTACGAAGATGTATTTGGTGTTCTTTTTACTCATTAGATTAGGTTTGCGCAAAGTTAGTGGAATTTGGCAGACAAGGCAAATGAAATTTTTAGGAGCCGGGAACCTGCTTTCCGCTCCTACTCCTCACGCCAACGCTTTTGCCATCGTTTGTTGCGGGGTAACCGCTGCAATCAGGGCTATTTTTAACACTGTGACACCAAGAAAATACTACTTTCACAAAGCTGGTGTTATTTGTCAGAAACTTTGTGCCTTTGTACTGAAATCTTAAAAATTTCACGAAATTCGCAACATGGCAAAACTCAAAACAGCATATTTCTGTCAAAACTGCGGAACTCAATATCCACAATGGCTCGGTCAGTGCAAAAACTGCGGACAATGGAATACTTTGGTCGAAGAAATTGTAGAAAAACCTTCCACAAAAAGTGTTTTAGAAAAATCGAAACAGCACATCATCAACATCATCGAAGTTGAAACCAACGAAGAAGCCCGCATCAAAACACCTTCCGAAGAACTCAACCGCGTTTTGGGCGGTGGAATTGTTTTAGGTTCCGTCACCCTAATCGGCGGCGAACCGGGAATTGGAAAATCAACGCTTTTGCTGCAGCTCGCCTTGAAAATGAAGAAGAAAATTCTTTACGTTTCCGGTGAAGAAAGCGCATCACAAATAAAAATGCGAGCCGACCGATTGACTGAACTTCAAAATCCGCACTGCTACCTTTTTACCGAAACTTCCGTGGAAAAAATCCTTCATGAAGCCAAAAAACTGAAACCTGATTTTGTAATCATCGATTCCATTCAAACCCTTCAAAGTCAGTTGATTGAAAGTTCACCTGGAACCGTTTCCCAAATCCGTGAATGTTCCAACGAAATCATCAAATTCGCAAAAGACACGAATACACCTGTTTTTTTGGTTGGTCATATCACCAAAGACGGACAAATTGCAGGTCCGAAAGTCTTGGAACACATGGTCGATGTAGTTCTCAATTTTGATGGAGACAGAAATCATTTGTTCCGATTATTGAGAGCGAATAAAAACCGTTTCGGTTCCACTTCAGAAATTGGAATTTACGAAATGATTTCGCAAGGTTTAAAGGAAATTAAAAATCCTTCTGAAATCTTAATCACCAAAAAATTTGAAGAGCTTTCAGGAAATTCAGTCGCAGTAACTTTGGAAGGAAATCGCCCGATGTTGATTGAAATTCAGGCATTGGTAAGTTCGGCCGTTTATGGAACTCCACAAAGAAGTTGTACCGGTTTCGATTCCAAAAGGTTGAATATGCTTCTTGCCGTTCTCGAAAAAAGAGCAGGTTTTCAGTTGGGTGCGAAAGACGTTTTCCTCAACATTACCGGCGGCATAAAGACCGATGATCCTGCTTTAGATTTGGCGGTGGTCGCTTCGATTCTTTCTTCCAATGAAGATATTGCCATTTCCGAACATTTCTGTTTTGCGGGAGAAATCGGTTTGAGTGGCGAAATTCGTCCCGTTCCCCAAATTGAGCAACGAATTTCCGAGGCGGAAAAATTGGGTTACGAAAAGATTTTTGTTTCGAACCTCAATAAAATTCCAAAGAAAAAGTATGGAATCACGATCGTGGAAGTGAGCAAGATTGAGGATTTTCATGAGTTTCTTTTTTAGGCTGGAAGAGGGATGACGGAAGCTGGATTAAGATGAATTTGTGAATTAGAAATGTTGGTTTTCACACTAAAGTTTTTATCAAAATCTTTTTCCTATTTTTGAAAAAATTATTAATTGGTGGCGTTTGAGCATCCATCACCCTGCACTCATCATCCAATTCCATGAACTTTCTCGCCCATTCCTACCTCACTTTTTCCGATGAACAAATTGTCGGGCAATTTCTGGAAGACTTTATCAGAAACAGCGAGCGTTATTCTTTTCCCGAAAAAATTCAACAGGGAATAACTTTGCATCGAGAAATTGATACTTTCACCGATGCTCATCCCGAAATTTCGGAAGCAAAGAAGGTTTTCAGTCCGTTGGTTCGGCTGTATTCGGGAGCATTTGTGGACGTGGCATTTGATTATTTTTTGGCAAATTCCCTTCCAGACGATGTTCTTTTTAATCATTCCCAAAAAGTATTTCGGATTTTGTGGAAGCATGAAAAATATCTTCCCGCAAATTTCATTTTAATGCTAAAAAAAATGGAAAAAGACAATTGGCTCTACAATTACAAGGAAGATTGGGGAATCAAATTTTCCATCCAAAACGTGTTGAACAAAGCGAAATATTTGGATAAAAATTTAGCGGTTTTTGAAGTTTTTATGAACAACAAACCTCGACTTCAAAATCATTTCGACATTTTCTTTCCAGAACTTTTGGAGCATGTCACAAAAATCAACTCGGAATTTTAGAAGTTTTTGTAGAGATAACGATCCGGATAATTCAATCGGTCGCTTTGTCTTTTTCCGCCCACGATAATGTGGATGATGTTCATTTGGTCGTCAAATAAATTGTACAGAAGACTCACCGCAGTTTCCACTTTTTTGGGTTGATTTACTACCTCCGATTCTAAATAAATATTGACCGATTCGCTGTCTTCTTCGTAACCTAAATAACTGATTTTCACAAATTTATTATCAACTTTTAGCTTTAAGTAATCCGCACAGTATTTGGTGAGCAATTCATTGATTTGAGATTTGTATTTAGCGTCATTGAAATGAACTGCATTTCCGTATTTTTCCTTCAAAGCGTTTTCTAAATCATCCAAAAAAAATTTCCCGGAAATCTCAAAAGTTTTGGATTTTGAACTGTAGTTAAATTCAACAGAACCAACGTGGTATGGATGGATTTCCCTGGCTTGAAGATTTGTATAGAATAGAGCAAAAAGGAAAGAAAGAAGAAAAAGTATTTTTTTCATGACTCAAAAGTAAATATAATTTTTGTATTATCGCTTTTCAAAAATTTAACCATCATGCAGGATTTTATTTTCTATCTAAAACTCGGTTGGGAACACATTATTTCGCTCGATGCGCTTGATCATCAACTTTTCGTTTTGGTTTTGGTGGCGGTTTATTCGTTCAGCGATTGGAAAAAGATTCTGGTTATGGTCACCGCTTTCACCATCGGACATTCCATCACTTTGGCGTTGAGCACTTTGGATATCATTAGGATTTCGTCGGATTGGGTTGAGTTTCTAATTCCATTGTCGATCGTCATCACGGCTTTCGACAATATTATTTTTAAAGGAAATCAGTCTAAATTGATGCGGATCAATTATTTCCTTGCCTTGTTTTTTGGTCTGATTCACGGAATGGGTTTTGCGAACACGGCGAGAATGATGTTGGCTAAAGAACAAAATTTGTATACACCTTTACTCGGTTTCAACATTGGTTTGGAATTGGGTCAAATTGTAGTTGTTATTGCACTTCTGATTTTGCTTTTCGTGGTGATAAAAATATTTCGAGTTCACAAAAAAGACTGGATCATGTTTATATCTTCGGGAGTTTTTGCGTTGGCTTTAAAAATGACTTTAGAAAGGTTGCCTTTTTAGTTTCATCACCGATAATCATAATTATTTTCATTATTTTTGAGCAACTTTTTTCAATAAATTAAAATTATTTGAATATGAATTTCAAATCCATTATATTTTCATTGTGTCTTCCGTTGGGCGTTTTTGCCCAAAATATCCATAACAATCCTACAAGCAATCACGGAAATAAATTTGAGGCACTCGGAACGATTTTACCTACACCGAATGTTTACCGAACTGCTTCCGGAGCTCCTGGACAAGGTTATTGGCAAAACCGAGCAGATTATGACATCACCGCGTATTTGGATGAAGACAAAAGAAACTTGAAAGGTTCCGAAACGGTGACCTACTACAACAATTCTCCCGACGATTTGGATTATTTGTGGCTTCAGCTGGATGAAAACCAACAATCTTCTGTAAAAAATGCGGGTTATGAAAGTGAGTCAACTTTGCCAAAGCAATCCAATTCTGACCGATTAAGAATTAGCGAAATTCCACGAAAAGATAATGGTTACGGAGTAAATTTGGAAAAAGTGACCGATGTTTCTGGAAATCCATTGAAATTTACCGTAAATAAAACCATGATGCGAATCGATTTGCCAAAAGTTCTGAAAAAAGGGGAAAAATTTGTGTTCAAAATCGATTGGAATTATAACATTCCAAACCGAATGACGATGGGCGGAAGAGGCGGTTACGAAAATTTTCCTGAAGATGGAAACGACCTTTACACCATGACGCAATGGTTTCCAAGAATGTGTGTGTACAGTGATTTCAAGGGATGGCAACACAACCAGTTTACTGGAAGAGGTGAGTTTGCATTACCTTTTGGCAATTACAAAGTTTCGATGAATGTTCCTGCAGATCATATTGTTGCAGCAACTGGAACGGGAAAAAATTTTAAAGACGTTCTTACTTCTGCACAATACCAAAGATGGGAAAAAGCTCAAAACTCCAATGATATTATTGAGATTGTAACCTTAGATGAAGCCAAAAAAGCTGAAAAGTCAAAATTAAAAGAAAGAAAAATTTGGAAATTCGAAGCTGAAAATGTGAGAGATTTTGCCTGGACCTCCTCAAGAAAATTTATCTGGGATGGAATGAAAGTAGTGATTCCTGAAAACCAAAACCACGTGATGGCGATGAGCCTTTATCCAAAGGAAGCCTATAATCTTTACAGAAAATTTTCTACAAAAGCTGTTGCACATACGATTCTCACTTATTCCGAATATACGATCCCATATCCTTATCCAGTCGCACAATCTGTGGAAGCGGCAAATGGAATGGAATATCCAATGATCTGTTTCAATTTCGGGCGAACTGAAAAAGACGGCACTTATTCCGAAGGAATTAAAAACGGAATGATCGGCGTAATTATTCATGAAGTTGGACACAACTTTTTCCCGATGATCATCAATTCCGATGAAAGACAGTGGAGTTGGATGGATGAAGGTTTGAACACTTTCGTGGAATATTTAACGGAGGAAAGATGGGACACCAAATTCCCATCCCGTCGCGGTCCAGCTCATACTATTGTGGATTACATGAGGCTGCCGAAAGATCAGTTGGAGCCGATTATGACCAACTCCGAAAACATTATTCAGTTTGGTCCCAATGCCTATTCAAAACCAGCAACCGGATTAAATATTCTGCGTGAAACCATCATGGGAAGAGAACTTTTTGATAAAGCGTTTAAAATGTATTCTAAAAGATGGGCGTTCAAACATCCTGAACCTGCAGATTTTTTTAGAACGATGAATGATGCAAGTGCTGAAAATCTCGATTGGTTTTGGCGTGGTTGGTTCTACGGAATCGATCCGGTAGATATTTCCATTGATAAAGTGACTGTTGCAACGCCCGATTTGGACGCAACTCCGAAACCACAGGAAGTTACCTACACCGTTGATAAGCCTTTGCAAAACAGTTTCGAGGACATCTCAAAAATTCGAAACCGTGAAGATAAAAACATCGTTTTTTATACCGATAAAGACAAAGAAACCCAAGATTTTTACTGGCGATACAATCGTGGTTTAGAAAAAGTGGATACCAATAAAAAATACACGCAGAAAAACGACAATCAAGAAAGAGTTCCAGAAAAAGATAAAGCCAAACTGCAAAACATCACTGTATATCAAATAGATTTTAGCAACAAAGGCGGTTTGGTAATGCCGATTATTCTTGAATTTACCTTTGAAGACGGCTCAAAATTGAATGACAAGAAATCTGCTCAAATTTGGCGAAAGAACGAACAGAAAGTTTCTCTAACTTATTATTTTGATAAAAAATTAAAATCCGTACAGCTTGACCCAATGAAAGAAACGGCAGACATTGATACTTCCAACAATTTCTGGGGCGAAATTCCGGCGCCGACTTCGAAATTCCAGGTTTTCAAACAGAAACAAGAAGGTTCTGCAAGAGGAGCTGCACAAGGAAGGGTGAATCCGATGCAGGCTGCAGGAAAGAAATAATTAATAAATAACTCAATTTTGAATATTTATTTTTAATTTTACGAATAAATCCTCAAAGAATGAAAACAATTTTATTAAAAAGTCTTTTTCTTTTTTTTCTTTTATTTTCACTATGCTTTACAACCGCACAAATAGTAAACATTCCTGATCCAAACTTCAAGAATGCGCTCATATCACTCGGAGTAGATACAAACAATGATGGAGAGATACAACTTACAGAAGCTGTAGATATTACCTCATTAAATCTAAATGACAAAGATATTTCAGATTTAACAGGCATAAAGTCTTTTTCAAATCTAATAAATTTGTATTGTGGCCCTAATAATCTTACCACTGTTGATTTAAGTGAAATGACAAACTTGCAGCATGCATACATTGCGGATAATAATATTACCAATATTAATCTAAATGGTTCTACCAATTTAAGATATTTATATTGCGGTAATAATCAGCTTTCTTCAATTGATCTTAGTGGATTAATATATTTAAAATATATAGATCTTGGTGGTAATAATTTTTCTTCTTTACAAATAAGCAATCTGCCTAGTTTGGAAACACTCTCATTCGTTAATAATAGTATACCTTCAACCATTAGTTTAAGTTCATTACCCAAAATCCAGACACTTTACATAAATAATAGTAATCTAACATCGATTAATCTCAGTGGGTTGCAAACTTTGAAAATTTTAAATTGTTCAAACAATCAGCTAAATTCACTTTCTTTTCAGGATGGTTTTTTGCAAAATCTTCAATATTTAAATGTTGAAGGTAATCCTATACAATTAATTTGTAAAGACAGCTATGATTTGTTGCCCAATACAGATCCTGTTCCACAGTTGCTAACTGGTTGTAATTTATCTACATCTGAGGTGACTAACAATGAAATTAAAATTTTTATCAGCCCTAATCCTGCTAAAGATTACATAAATCTGAGCCAACAAGTAAAACAAATAAAAATATTTACTACAGACGGTAAGCTTGTACTTGATAAAAAAGCGAATAAGGATTCAAAAATCAATATATCTCATCTTCCATCAGGAGTTTATATTTTAACAACCGAAAAAGGAAATAGCAAATTTATAAAGGAATAAAAATCCTATAATTAACTTATAAGGTCATTCATTTTGGATGGCTTTTTTTCTGCCAAAATTTCACCTCAATATTTAAAGTCTGCCAATTTGAACTTGAAAATTGGAACTTGAAACTTGAAACCTCGAATGGTATAAAGTTGGAGAAATTGAGCACAGAAAATATTTAAAAAAAATAATTATTATGTCAGTAAATTTCAAACCATTAGCAGACAGAGTTCTCATCGAGCCAAACGCTGCTGAAACTACTACCGCATCAGGAATTATTATTCCAGACACTGCAAAAGAAAAACCGCAAGAAGGAACTGTAGTTGCAGTTGGACCTGGAAAAAAAGATGAACCAACTACCGTAAAAGTGGGCGATAGAGTACTTTACGGAAAATATTCAGGTTCTGAATTGAAGTTGGATGGAAAAGATTTTCTTATTGTAAGAGAAGGAGATTTATTGGGAATCTTGGGATAGAGTTCAGACTGAAACTTGGTGTTATTTATTTTAAAAATTATTAACTAAAATCTGACGTCTGAAATCTGACGTCTAAAATCTAAAAAATTATGGCAAAAGAAATAAAATTCGATATCGAATCAAGAGACGCCCTGAAAAGAGGTGTTGACGCATTGGCAAATGCAGTAAAAGTAACTTTGGGTCCAAAAGGTAGAAACGTAGTCATCGAAAAATCTTTCGGTGCGCCACATGTTACCAAAGACGGTGTTTCCGTAGCAAAGGAAATCGAGCTGGAAGACAAAGTGGAAAATATGGGAGCACAAATGGTAAAAGAAGTAGCTTCCAAAACCAATGATATTGCAGGTGACGGAACTACAACCGCAACTGTTTTAGCACAGGCAATCGTTCGTGAAGGTTTGAAAAACGTTGCAGCAGGCGCAAATCCAATGGACTTGAAAAGAGGAATCGATAAAGCAGTTACGGCTGTAGTTGAAAATTTGAAATCTCAATCTCAAGTTGTTGGTGATTCTTCAGAGAAAATCAAACAAGTTGCGGCAATTTCTGCAAATAACGACGATACCATCGGTTCGTTAATCGCAGAAGCTTACGGAAAAGTTGGTAAAGAAGGCGTGATCACCGTTGAAGAAGCAAAAGGAACCGATACAACTGTAGATGTTGTTGAAGGAATGCAGTTTGACAGAGGTTATCAATCTCCATATTTCGTAACCAATCCTGAAAAAATGGTGGCTGAATTGGAAAATCCATACATTCTTTTAGTTGAAAAGAAAATTTCTTCAATGAAGGAATTGCTTCCAGTTTTGGAACCAGTTGCACAGGCAGGAAAATCGCTTTTAATTATTTCTGAAGAAGTTGAAGGGGAAGCTTTGGCAACTTTGGTTGTAAATAAATTGAGAGGTTCTTTAAAAATCGCTGCGGTAAAAGCACCGGGATTCGGCGACAGAAGAAAAGCAATGTTAGAAGACATCGCAATTTTAACAGGTGGACAAGTTATCTCCGAAGAAAGAGGATTCACGATGGAAAATGCCACTTTGGAAATGCTGGGAACTGCTGAAAAAGTGACCATCGATAAAGACAATACAACCATCGTAAACGGTGGTGGTGATGAAGCGCAAATTAAAGGTCGCGTAAACCAAATCAAAGCGCAAATGGAAACCACGACTTCCGATTATGACAGAGAAAAACTTCAGGAACGTCTTGCAAAATTAGCAGGAGGTGTTGCAGTTCTTTACGTTGGTGCTGCGTCCGAAGTAGAAATGAAAGAGAAAAAAGACAGAGTTGATGATGCTTTGCATGCAACTCGTGCTGCTGTGGAAGAAGGAATCGTTCCTGGAGGTGGCGTTGCTTTGGTTCGTTCAATTTCATCATTGAATTTTAATGGAGCAAATCTTGACGAAACTACAGGTATTAAAATTGTAAAAAGAGCGATCGAAGAGCCACTTCGTCAAATCGTAGCAAACGCAGGAGGAGAAGGTTCTGTAATCGTTGCAAAAGTAGAGGAAGGAAGCGGAGATTTCGGTTTCAACGCGAAAACTGACGAGTACGTGAATATGTACGAAGCAGGAATTATCGACCCTACAAAAGTAGTTCGTGTTGCGTTGGAAAATGCAGCTTCCGTTGCAGGAATGTTGTTGACAACAGAATGCGTAATCACCGAAATTCCGAGACCAGAAGCAGCAATGCCACCAATGGGAGGAGGAATGCCGGGAATGATGTAGGAACTTTGCAGTCGGCTTTCTGCTTTCTGCAATCCACATAACAAGAAACAAAATCCGTTCAAAAAATTTGAACGGATTTTTTTCTGCGAAACGGCTCCCCTCTTTCAGACGGGGTGTCCAAAAACAAACCCTCTCCAAAATTCCAACTTTGGAGAGGGTTTGTTATATCTCGAATCCCGAATCCCGAAACTCGTAACTCGACTAAATCGTCGTCAATCGCAACGTATTTGTTTTTCCTCCTTCGTAAGCAGGAGTTGCATTTAAATTAATTACAAAATCTCCTTTTTCCACAAAACCATGAGTATGAGTAAGCATATTTACTTGAACAATGGTTTCATCGGTAGATTTCTCCATATCATAGTAAAATGCACGAACTCCCCACAGAAGATTCAGCATCGTGATTACCCTTCGGTTTGAACAGAAAATAATAATGTTCGAATTCGGTCGGTGCGCCGAAATTTGAAATGCCGTATAACCTGAGTGTGTGAGCGTTACAATCGCTTCAACATTAGTAGTTTTTGCAATTCTTACTGCGGCAAGACAAATTCTGTTCGTAATAAAACGGTCATCAATACAGTTGAATTCGTGCTCGATTGGTGAATTCTTTGATTGATAGAAATGCGTTTGTTCAATATTCTTTACAATCTTCGACATGTTTTTTACCACATCTACCGGATATCTTCCTACTGAGGTTTCACCGGAGAGCATCACCGCATCAGCACCGTCGAGAACGGAGTTTGCAACGTCGTTTACTTCAGCTCTTGTCGGCGTCAAACTGTTGATCATCGTTTCCATCATTTGAGTCGCGATAATAACAGGTTTTGAGAATTTTCTCGCCTTTTCCACCAAATTTTTCTGAATCGCAGGAACTTCCTCCATCGGGACTTCTACACCCAAATCTCCACGAGCAACCATTAAACCATCACATTCTGATAGAATTTCCTCGATGTTTCTTACGCCTTCAGGTTTTTCGATTTTAGCGATAATTGGGGTTTTCTGCTTATTGTTTGGATGTTTTTTAATGAGCTCCTTTAAATCAATAATATCTTGAGCGTGCCGAACGAAGGATAAAGCAATCCAATCCAATTCCAAATCAAGCATGAAGTTGGCGTCCTGAATGTCTTTTTCCGTCAAAGCAGGAAGTGAAACGTTGGTGTTCGGAAGGTTTACCCCTTTTTTAGAACTCAATGGTCCACCTTGAATGGTTTTTGCTTTTACGGTATCTTTTTCATTGGTTTCAATAACTTCCAAAACCAATTTTCCGTCATCAATCAAAATTCTTTCACCTACTTTTACATCTTGCGGAAACTTTTGGTAAGTCATATAAACTTTCTTCGAGTCTCCTTCTATTTTTTCATTGGTAAAAGTCAAAATATCGCCGGGATTCAGGTAAGAACCTTCTTTCACGACACCCACTCTTAATTTCGGTCCCTGTAAATCACCAAGTATTCCTGCAGAAAAGCCAAATTCCTGATTAATTTCACGAATCGTTTCCACATTTTTTCTTACTAAATCATAATCGGCGTGGGAAAAATTTATTCTGAAAACATCTACACCCGCTTTGATAAGATCAATCATGGTTTCTCTATCAGAAGAAGCCGGACCAAGCGTGGCGATGATTTTTGTCTTTTTTAAGTATTTATTCATAGTATTGAATTAGTTGATAAAGTTCTTCATCGGAACTTAAAGTAAATTCCTGTGTTTTAAACACGAGATTTTCAGGGAGCAAAATTAGTGAAAAATCATCAAACGTTTCTGATGTTTTAATAAGATAATCAACATCTTGAAAATGATCAAGCAAATACTTGGTTTCCTGTTCTCCTGAAAAGAGTTCCGTTGAAATTTTTTTCTGAAGGAAATGCGTGGATTTATTTGAAATAAAATGGATGCAGATTTTAGATTCGGTATGGTAAGTCTGAAATCTCGGGAAATAATAATCGTAATAAAATCCGTGGTAAACAAAATCCTCAATACGCGAAAACTGAAATGAGTTAATAGAATTGATTTGGTAAAAAAGCTCATAATCAGGAACTTCTTTAGCAAGACGAACTAGACCCAGCGTTATTTCTTCGTCATCATCTTCAATATCAAGTAGCAGTTTTTTGGTTTTCAAGGATGCTTTGTTTTTTGTTCAGAATATAAAATGCGCGTTGTGCTGCTTTTTCTTCGGCTTTTTTCTTGGAAGTTTCCGTGGCGTTTGAAATTTTTTCTTCATCCAACCAAACATAACTGCGGAATACCAAACTTTTATTAGGTTGTAATTCTTCGCAGGTTTCGTATTTGATGTTGACTTTCTTTTTTTGGCTCCATTCCAAAAGCAAACCTTTGTAACTTACAATTTTGTTTTCCAGTTTGTTGATTTCAGATGGAGTTAAAAGTCTTTCTAAAACTACTTTCTTACACGTTTCGTAATCTACGTCAAGATAAAGCGCGCCTATTAATGCTTCAAATAAATTTCCGGCAATATTTTCACTTAAAGGTGTTTGCGATTCGTTTTGAAGAAATTTAGGCAAATTCAGTTCAGAACCAAGTTTGTTGAGGTTTTTACGGTTGACGATTTTGGATTTCATCTGCGTTAAATAACCTTCGTTTGCATCGGGATAAGTCGCAAAAAGATGACAGGATATAATCGCTCCCAAAACAGAATCACCCAAAAATTCCAGTCTTTCGTAATTTCGGATTTCCTTGTTTTTAGAAGTGGTTTTAAGGGAAAATGCTTCACGGTAAAGATTGATATTCTGAATTCCGCAACCGGTAATCTTGCTGATTTCGCTGCTTAAATAATAATCTTTTTCCGAGAAGTTTTTTTTTCTTTGAGTTAAGAATTTAGAAAAGTATTTCTTTAACTCCATAAAGGACTTTAAAACTTAAATTTTCTTGAAAAGCACACATGCATTGTGCCCACCAAAACCGAACGTGTTGCTCATCGCAATCTCCACATCCTTTTCTACAGCGTGGTTGAACGTGAAATTCAAACGGCTGTCGATTTTTTCATCGTCCGTGAAATGGTTGATTGTAGGCGGAACTACTTTGTGAATAATCGTTTTTAAAGCTGCAATTGCCTCAACAACTCCGGCTGCACCCAATAGGTGACCGGTCATCGATTTGGTGGAATTGATCTGAATGTCGAAAGCGTGTTCACCCAATAATTTAGAAATTGCGTTAGATTCTGCGATGTCACCCAATGGAGTAGAAGTACCGTGCATATTGATATGATCTACTTCGTCGGTTGTTACACCTGCATCTTCCAAACAATTTTTCATTACGAGATAAGCGCCCAAACCTTCAGGATGTGGTGCAGTCATGTGATAAGCATCTGCACTCATACCGCCACCTTTTAATTCGGCATAGATTGTAGCACCGCGTTTTTTCGCGTGTTCGTATTCTTCCAAAATAATACAGCCCGCTCCTTCACCGAGAACAAAACCATCCCTGTCTTTGTCGAAAGGTCTTGATGCTGTTTTCGGATCATCGTTTCTCGTGGAAAGCGCCATCATTGCATTAAATCCACCAACTCCACTTGCAGTAACTGCAGCTTCGGAACCACCGCAAACAATAACGTCTGCTTTTCCTAACTGAATCAACATCTTGGAATCGATAATGGCATTTGCTGATGAAGCACACGCTGAAACCGTAGTGTAATTCGGCCCATGAAAACCATATTCTATCGAAATGTGTCCAGGTGTAATATCGGCAATCATTTTCGGGATGAAGAACGGGTTGAAACGCGGAATTTCCGTATTTGCCCAACCCAAAACTTCGGTCTCGAAAGTTTCTAAACCACCAATTCCGGAACCCCAAATTACGCCGACCCTGTTCTTGTCTACATTATCCTCCATGATGCGGGAATGTTCCACCGCTTCTCTTGCTGCAACGAGTCCGAACTGTGTATTTCGGTCCATCTTTTTAGACTCTTTCTTGTCGAAGTGGTTTAATGGATCGAAGTTTTTTACTTCGCAGGCGAATTTGGTTTTGAAGTTTGTGGCATCAAAAAGAGTAATCGGAGCGGCTCCGCTCTCACCTTTTACAAGGCTTTCCCAGTAATCTTTGGCATTATTCCCAATAGGCGTTATAGCGCCAAAACCGGTAACAACTACTCTTTTTAATTCCATAAATTTAGTTTCTGTTGATAGAATATTATTTGTTCACTACTTCTTCAATATAAGCAATAGCGTGTCCTACAGTTGTAATTTTTTCTGCTTGATCATCAGGAATCTGGATGTTGAATTCTTTTTCGAATTCCATGATCAATTCAACAGTATCCAATGAATCAGCTCCTAAATCGTTAGTGAAGCTAGCTTCTGGAGTTACTTCTGTTTCCTCAACGTCGAGTTTATCAGCGATAATAGCTTTTACTCTTGATGCAATGTCTGACATAGTAATTTATTTTTTGATTAATTGTTAGTTGATGCAAATATATAAAATTCTTTAGGATAAAGTATTTTTTTATTATTTTTTAGAGTATAATTTTAACATGGGATTAAACGGTTTAATGAATTTTAAATTGCCTAAAGTACAATAATTGAAAACAGTCCGGAAGAATTCCGGACTGTATCTATTGTTGGGTAAAAATATAGCTGTTTATTGTTTAATTACTTTGAAAGACTGGTTAGTTCCATCAGAAAGTATAGCATTCACAAGATAAACTCCTGGTACCATTTTGCTCATGTTAATTTTACCATCAACGAGCTTCACAGAAGTATGAACTTTTTGTCCCGCACCGTTATAAATATAAACACTTTCAATTGCTTTCTTCGAGGTAATAGTTAAATAATCTTTTACAGGATTAGGATGATAACTAAATCCAGCTTTGTTTAAATCATTTACACCCAAGCTGTTACAGATTAGATTGAATACGTATTCACTTGTTCCGTGCGTCCAAGCTCCTGCAGTATTACTATTTATAAATACGTCAAATGAGCCAAGTTTGTTTGCGGTAGTACTTTCCCAAGCTACAGCGTCAGAAACAACTTCAATCCAATATTTTGTATTGGCTGCTAAATTTAAAGGAGTGTCAAACGCAACGGTATATTTAATGAAATCGTACCCAAATGCATTTCCTGTAACTGTACTTCCGACAATTGTTCCGGTACGGGTTGCGAGTTCTGTTCCAGGTAAATCGCCACTGTCATTATAAATTTTAAAGCTGAAAGAAGTTGCTGTTCCGGCTACAATTGGTTCTATACCGTAAACAGTGAGTGCACTAGAATTTACTGGTAAATCTATAGCAAGTCTCTGTGCGGTTGAACCACCAAAGAAACCTCCATTTTCACGATTATTTGAAGGTACTTTGAAATCAGCGCAGTTTACCGCCGGAGGTGGAGGTGTTCCGCATTTAATAATTCGGCTGTGAATAGTGTTTCCACCACCACACGTGTTGTCTAAGTGAGAATAAAAACGAACAACCCCTGAAGCTGTAGGTGTCCATGTTACGCTTCCTACACCTGCCGCTAATGAAGTGGTCCCTGCTTCATCAGAAATGGTGATGAAATAAGATACGTTTGACGTGCTGAACGTATAAGGAACACCACTTGTAACATTAACTTTTGAATATTCATTTAAATAGGCTGCAGTGGTAATGTTAGCAGGACTTCCGTTGCAATTTGGAGTGAAGGTTAAAGATGGCCACTGTCCATTTGTTGCGTTCAGACAGCCTACTACAGGAATTACTAACGTGTAGTCTTCACTTTCGCCATATCCTTGAGTTTGGTCGCATGCAAATGTTGGATCTAAAGCTGCATTCGCTGCATCTGCGGCAACTCTTACACGCATTCTATAATTACCGGAAGGAGTTCCTGCAGGAATAGTAATGTTGTTGTTGATTACAACCCCAGTTGGATTTCCGTTTCTATTTCCAATATGGGTGAATTCAGAAGCTTCAAATGTTTCGTTCTTGTTGTAATCAATCCAAACTGAAACATTTTCATATGCCCATCCCGTTCCTACGGTTACAGAGATCGGATAAGTTTGTCCTGCTTGAACATTCGTTGTTATGGCTGTATAATCTGAATAGCCATTTACTCCACAATTGCTGGTGTTGTTAATTGTTCCAATTGTTACATTGGTTATTAAATCACCATCTGTACAATCCAGTGCAGGGGTACAGTAAGCGAGTGGAAATTTAGCAGGTGCTAAAGTTGACGCTGTTGCAATTTTTTTTACATTAGGTTGATGAACAGCTCTTTTTGCATTCGACTGACCGAAGCCAAGAATTGGCATTGCTATCAACATTAGCAAGGGTAATTTTGTTTTCATAATAACTTTAATTTGGGTTAAAAAATAATTCGTCACTAATGTATGACAAAATTTAATAAAAATATAATATTTCTTAAAAAAAACTATTTTTATTTAAACAATTGTTAAAAATTGATTCTAATTAAGCATTGTTCTAGGTACAAGTTTAAGGGTAAGGTTTTTTCGGTATAGGGCTTTATGGCGTCTTTCTAAAGGGCCAAATAAAATTACAGGAGGTAATTCCTTTAAGTTGTTAACCACTCATTAACAAGGCTTGCGGCCAATCTGGAGGTTCTTTCACCGATATCATAAACTGGATTCACCTCTGCAACATCCATCGCTAATAATTTTCGGGATTTAAGAATATGCTTAAAAAAATGCATAAAAGTTGAATCAGCAAAAATTCCATTATAAGCTAAAGCGGAAACGCCGGGAGAAATCGCCACATTGAAAACGTCCATACAAATGGTGAGATAAAGGATATCGCAATTTTCTAAAAAATAATCAATCTCCTTATATAGATGTGTAAGGTTTTCAAAAAAGAGCTCATCCGCCAAAATATACTTCATTCCAAATTGATGTGCGGAGTCGAAAAGTCTTAAAGTATTTGAATTTCGTTGAATCCCGATATGTAAAGAGTGAATGTTTCCTTCCTGCGCAATCTGCCAAAAACCTGTTCCAGAACTTGCTAATCCATTTTCGGGTTCTCGGTTATCAAAATGTGCATCAATATTAATAATTCCGATTTTTTTATTTGGAAACGCTTTTCTAATTCCTGAATAATGGGCGAAAGTAACTTCGTGACCACCACCAAGAACGATGGATTTTCCCGTATATTCTAAAGTTTTAGCAACTTTTTCAGCAAGTTTGTTTTGAGAATTTTCAAGATTTCCATCTTCACAATAAACGTTTCCAAAATCTTTTAATGAAAATTCGGGATGGACAACGGGAAAATTCGACATGTTTTTTCGGATGATATCGGGTGCATCTTTTGCTCCGATTCTTCCTTTATTTCTTCGCACGCCTTCATCTACGGCGAAGCCATGTAAAACGAAATCTTTCGGCGAAATCTTTGCGTAATCATTTTCCAAAAAAACTTTTTGAAAAATTCTTTGAGCTAAAATATCGTCGCCGTCGTTGCGTCCTTGCCAAATCATTGATTAATTTGAGATTTACTCACTGGTTTTTCTTATTTTTAATGGAGTTCGTGATTACTCCGCAATTGAAATTTGAAGATTTATGAAACAGAATTATTCATTATTAATGAGTTCCTTGCTCATTTTTTCTGCATACGCCATCGCCGCTTCCTTTACCCACGCATTTTCCTGCTGTGCTTTTCTTTTGGTTTCAAGGCGTTTTTTGTTGCATGGTCCGTTTCCTTTCAAAACTTCCATAAATTCATCCCAAGGTAAATCGCCGAAGTCGTAATGTCCTCGCTCTTCATTCCATTTTAAATTTTCATCAGGAATTTTCAGTCCTAAAAATTCAGCTTGCGGAACGGTTACATCTACGAACCTTTGTCTCAAGGAATCGTTGCTTTCTCGCTTAACTCTGTAATTCATAGATTTTTGTGAATTCGGTGAAGCATCATCGTTTGGACCGAACATCATTAAAGCAGGCCACCAAAAACGGTTCAGAGCTTCCTGTGCCAAATCTTTTTGTTCTTTTGTACCGCGGCAAAGCGTCATCAAAATTTCGTAACCCTGTCTTTGGTGAAAGGATTCCTCTTTGCAAATTCTCACCATCGCCCTTGAATAAGGTCCGTAAGAATTTCCCATCAACATTACTTGGTTCATAATGGCGGCGCCATCAACGAGCCAACCAATTGCACCAATATCTGCCCAAGAAAGTGCGGGATAATTGAAAATACTTGAATATTTTGCTTTTCCAGAAAGCATGTCGTTGTAAGTGGAATCACGGTCTGCATAGATTGTTCCGTCGTTCAAGGTTTCTGTTGCGGCATAAAGGTAAAGTCCATGTCCTGCTTCATCTTGAATTTTTGCTAAAAGTGCCATTTTTCTGCGGAGAGAAGGAGCTCTTGTGATCCAATTGGCTTCAGGAAGCATGCCCACGACTTCTGAATGGGCGTGTTGCGAAATTTGACGAACAAGGAGTTTGCGGTAATCTTCCGGCATTACATCTTTGGGCTCGACTTTATTTTCTGCCTGAACGTATTGTAAAAATTTTTCTGTATCCATAATTGCTTTTAGCTTTCAGCAATCTGCTTTCGGCTTTTTTAGTGAATTAAATTTTGGCTAAAGTCAACGGAATGTTGATTTTTATAAATAGGGTTAAAGTCCGTTCGTTTTGATGATTGCTTCTGCGGAAAGCTTATTTCCGCAAGCAGAAAGCAAAAGACTAAAGTTTCTTTCCGCTCAAATCATCCTTCAAATAAATCCCAATTTTCTGATTCGAGAATTCTCCCGCTACAAAGGTAACAGTCTTTTCAGGAGTCTTTATTTCATATTCATTGAAGAAATAAACCTGTCCTTCAAAAGGACCTCTCACTTCAATTTTTCGGTCGGAGCAATTCCAATAGTGGTTCCAGATATTCAATCCGTCCACTTTATATTCTTTGTCAACTTCAATCAATGAAGCAAATTTCCAGTCCGCCATGATTTTATTTTTTTAATTTACCAATTTATCAATGCAGCAATTTACCAATCTTGTTAAAATTTTAACTTGCCAAATTTCAAATTCCATAATTGTTACATCGTAAATTTACACATTGTTGCATTAGATTAAACATCGTAATTCAGCATCACCACATTTGTTGTGGGGTGGCATTGGCAAGTGAGGACAAATCCTTTTTCCACTTCATCTTCTGTTAAAGCAAAATTTTTCTCCATGTAAACTTCGCCTTCCATTACCTGTGCTTTACACGTGCAGCAAACACCGCCTTTACATGCGAAAGGAACCGGAAGTTTCTCTTGCAAAGCCTGGTCTAAAATACTATTTTTTTTCGAATTGAGGTGAAAGGAATATTCATCATCATCAATGATCAAGGTCACCATGCTTTCAAGATTTGGGATGGCTTTGAATTCGTCGCTCATTTCCGCATTTTCCTCGTCGTCGGGAGCAGCATAATATTCGTACATGATTTGCAGCGAAGGAACTTTCTTGTCTTTTTTAAGGTAATCCGCAATACCTTTAATCATTTCCGAAGGACCACAAATAAAGTAAGTTGCTTCTTGAACTGGAATCTCTGTAAATCTTTCAAATAAAATATCGAGTTTTTCAGGTGAGATTCTGCCTTCAAAAAGTTCGTCCTCAAAATGTTTTTCTCTGGAAAGAAGATAAATCACTTTAAATCTTCCCTCAAATTTTTGCACCAGTTCATCGATTTCTTTTTTAAAGATAATGTCGGTCAAACTTTTATTGCTGAAAAAAAGGTAGGCTGTACTTTTCGGTTCCTGATAAAGCGCTTCTTTCAAATTGGATAGAACGGGTGAAATTCCGCTTCCCGCAGCAAGTCCGATGTAGGTTTTCTCGTTGGATGCGTGATAATTGGTGTAGAAATGTCCCATTGGAGCCATCACTTCCAGGGTTTCGCCAGTTTTCAATTCATTATTTAAAAAAGTTGAAACTTTTCCGCCATCCAAATGTTTCACCAAGATTTCTAATTCGGAATTTCCTTCGGTTGGAGCGTTGATGATGGAATAGCTTCGTCGCAAATCTTCTTCCCCAAAAACAAATCTCACATTGAGATACTGTCCTTGCTTAAAAGAAAACTCATGTCTTAAATTTTGTGGAATTTCAAAGGCGATGTGTACGGAATCGTTGGTTTCCTTCGCAACTTTGGTGGTTTTTAAATGATGAAAATGGTGCATGTTTCTATTAATATCAATCTTATAAATGACTGCTAACAAATATAATGTTTTTTTAGATTTTAGGGAAAGAAACAGAGATTGCAGAAATTCGGAAATTTTGTCTTGTCAAATCTTTACAAACTATTGCTAAATCGGAAATTTTGACCGAAATTTTAACAATTTTTAAACTAGAACAATGTTTGTGTTAAAGATTTCAGAATTAATAAATGATTGATAGAACATTAAGAATTCAGTGCTAAATTTGTGTGGGTTCTTAATGTTTTTCTAACTTAAAAAATTACAACAAAATATGAACTTAAATCAATTTACCGTAAAATCACAGGAGGCCATCCAAAAAGCGCAACAAATCGCGATGGAATTTGGCAACCAGAGTATTGAGCCGCAACATCTTTTGGAAGGCATCTTCCAAAGTGATGAAAATATATCGAAATTTTTATTGAAAAAATCTGAAGTGGACGAAACCCTTGTTCGCGACAGAAACCGGGAAAGCATCGAAAACCTTCCGAAAGTGGAAGGCGGAAACATTTATCTAAGCCAAAGCGCCAACAAAGTTTTATTGGAAGCTCCAAATATCGCCAAAAAAATGGGCGACGAATATGTAACGATTGAACATTTATGGTTGGCTTTATTGGAAGTTTCCTCCCCAGTTTCAAAAATGTTGAAAGATATGGGTGTTACCAAATCCCTTTTGGAAGGCGGAATTAAGGAACTTCGCAAAGGTTCCAAAGCGACTTCTGCAAGTTCAGAGGAAACTTATCAAAGTTTAAATAAGTATGCAAAAAATTTCAACGAACTTGCTGCAGAAGGAAAATTAGATCCTGTTATTGGTCGTGATGAAGAAATCCGCAGAGTTTTACAAATTTTATCGAGAAGAACGAAAAACAATCCCATCCTAATTGGAGAACCAGGCGTTGGAAAAACCGCCATTGCAGAGGGAATTGCTCACCGAATTATTTCCGGCGACGTTCCGGAAAACCTCATGGATAAAACATTGTATTCCTTAGATATGGGAGCCTTAATTGCCGGTGCAAAATACAAAGGTGAATTTGAAGAACGTTTGAAAAGCGTTGTCAATGAAGTTATTAAATCTGACGGACAAATTATTTTATTCATCGATGAAATTCATACTTTGGTTGGAGCAGGCGGTGGTGAAGGCGCAATGGATGCTGCCAATATTTTGAAGCCTGCATTGGCGAGAGGCGAACTTCGCGCCGTTGGAGCCACAACCTTGAACGAATATCAAAAATATTTTGAAAAAGATAAAGCCTTAGAAAGACGTTTCCAAAAAGTGATGGTGGAAGAACCGGATACAGAAAGTGCGATTTCAATTTTGCGTGGAATTAAAGATAAATACGAAGCCCACCACAAAGTAAGAATTAAAGATGAGGCAATTATCGCCGCTGTAGAAATGTCGCAACGTTATATTTCCGACCGTTTTTTACCCGACAAGGCGATTGATTTGATTGATGAAGCTTCCGCAAAATTGAGAATGGAAATCAATTCAAAACCCGAAGAATTGGACGTTTTGGATAGAAAATTAATGCAGATGGAAATTGAACTCGCTGCGATTTCACGAGAAGGTAATCAGACTAAAATTGATCACTTAAAAGAAGATATTGCCAAAATTCAAGAAGAGCGTAACGCTTTAAATGCAAAATGGTTGGCTGAAAAGCAAAAATCCGAAGATTTAACCGCCCTTAAAAAAGAAATTGAAGCCTTGAAATTAGAAGCAGAACGCGCTTCCAGAGCTGGAGATTACGCAAAAGTTGCCGAAATTCAGTACGGAAAGATCAAGGAGAAAGAAGCCGAATTGGAAAAACTCGAATTGGAAATGCAAAATCATCAAAACGAGTTGATTAAAGAAGAAGTTACCGCCGAAGATATTTCTGAAGTGATTTCAAAATGGACAGGAATTCCGGTGACGAAACTTTTGCAATCTGAACGCGAAAAATTATTGCATTTGGAGGACGAACTCCACAAAAGAGTTGTCGGTCAAGACGAAGCAATCACTTCCGTTGCAGACGCCATCCGCAGAAACAGAGCAGGTTTGAACGACGAGAAAAAACCAATCGGAAGTTTTCTATTTTTGGGAACAACCGGTGTCGGAAAAACCGAACTCGCAAAAGCACTCGCCGAATTTTTGTTCGACGACGAAAATAATATGACGAGAATTGATATGAGCGAATATCAGGAAAAACATTCGGTTTCCAGACTTGTCGGTGCTCCTCCTGGTTACGTTGGTTACGATGAAGGCGGACAATTGACGGAAGCAGTTCGCAGAAGACCTTATTCCGTGGTGCTTTTAGACGAAATTGAAAAAGCGCATCCCGATGTTTTCAACACCTTATTGCAGGTTTTGGATGATGGAAGATTAACCGATAATAAAGGAAGAGTGGTGAATTTCAAAAATTCAATTATTATAATGACTTCCAATCTTGGTTCACATTTAATTCAAGAACGCTTCGACTCCGCTCAGCGTGACAGCGATGATAATGTAGATTTTGAAACCATTGAAAAAACCAAAGAAGAAGTTTTCGGATTGCTGAAACAGACTTTACGTCCAGAATTTTTGAACAGAATTGATGAAATCGTTCTTTTCCGGCCTTTAAACAAAAAAGAAATCGAAAAAATCGTTCATTACCAATTACGCAGTTTCAATAAAATGTTGGAAAAACGTGGAATTATCATGACTGCAACCGAAGACGCGATCAATTATTTAACCAACAAAGGTTACGACCCAAGTTTTGGAGCAAGACCATTGAAAAGAGTGCTTCAACAGGAAGTTTTAAATAAATTATCCAAAGAAATTCTTGCCGGAAACATCAACGATAACGAAAGAATAACGCTGGATTATTTCGATGAAAGCGGTTTGGTTTTTCGTCCTACAGAATAAAAAAAAGTGAAGTTTAACTTTCATTAACATAATATCGGAGTTAAACCTCCGTTTAATTACTAATTTTTTTTCATCATTTGTGTTTTTAAAATCTACCGGATTTATTCGGTAGGTTTTTTTATTTTATCTTGGAAATCTAATTTCTGCAATCACGGGAAAGTGATCCGATGGATAGAGCAGGTTTTCCCTTCTGTCATTGATAGTTCTGATGTTTTCGCATAAAAATTTCTGTAAAAAAATATAATCAATACGTTCTTTAGCGGGCTTAGAAATATCGAATGCTTGGAAAGTTCCTTTTGGTCCGTAATGTGTTTTTTTACTATGATAATAAGCATCAGAAAGATTTTCTGAAAGGATCTTGATTGGCTTGGTGTCTTCCGTGAGATTGAAATCTCCCGTTAAAACCACAGGAAAATTTTTTGTATTAAAAGATTTGATCATCTTTAGGATTAATTGCACCGAATTGTCCCGTGCAACAATTCCAACATGGTCCAAATGAACGTTAAAAGCCCAAAACTTCCTGCCATCTTTTTTCATTTTAAACAAAGCATAAGTACAGATTCTGTTATATGCTGCGTCCCAACCTTTTGAAGGTTTTTGTGGTGTTTCGCTTAACCAAAAAGTTCCGGATTCTAAAACTTTCAGTTTTTCGGCATCATAAAAAATGGCGGAATATTCACCTTTATTCGCTCCATCATCTCTTCCAACTCCCACAAAATCATAGTTTCTTAATCCGGATTTTATATCGACCATTTGTTGGGGCACAGCTTCCTGAACTCCGAAAAAATCTGGGTGATAATAATCCATCAGCTGAATGGCTTCAGCTTTTCGGTTGTCCCAGGAATTCTCTTTGTCAGATTCTAAAGAAAGCCGAATATTGTAGGTCATCACCTTTAAATTTTGCGCCTGAAAATTCAGTAAAAAGAATACCGAAAAAATAAACTCTAAAATTTTCATTGGATAAGGATTTAAAAAAGTTTTTTAAAGGTAGAAATTTTAAAAAACAAAACCTTCAAATTTCTGGAAATCCTAAAAACCTCTTATTTTCCGTCGTCATCAATTCATTTACTTTCTTTACTTTTGCACCTCGAAAATTACTTATTGCTAATTGCTTATTATTTATGATTTCAGTACAAGGTTTAGGACTTCACCATTCAGGAAATTATCTTTTTCAAAACGTGAATTTTACCATCAAAAAAGATGATAAAATCGGTTTGGTCGGCAAAAATGGCGCCGGGAAATCCACTTTGCTGAAAATGCTTTCAGGAGAAATCAATTTCTTTGAAGGAAGCATTGTGCCTGAAGGAAATATCACGATTGGATTTCTAAAACAGGATTTGGATTTCGTGAAAGGAAGAACGGTTTGGAATGAGACCTTGCAGGCATTTGAGCAAATTAATGCGATGAAGAATGAACTGGATGAAGTAAATCATCAGTTGGCGACAAGAACCGATTACGAAAGCGATGACTACGAAAATTTGATCCATCGAATGACGGAATTAAATGATTTGTTGATGCATCACGACGCTTACAATTTGGAAGGCGATGTTGAAAAAGTGCTGTTAGGTTTAGGTTTTAAAGCCGAAGATTTTCATAAAATTACGGATGAATTTTCCGGCGGCTGGAGAATGAGGATCGAACTCGCCAAACTCCTTTTGCAGAAAAATGATTTGATGCTTCTGGATGAGCCTACGAACCATTTGGATATGGAATCCATCATTTGGCTGGAAACTTTCTTGAAAGAATATCCTGGTTCGATCGTATTGGTAAGTCACGACAAACAGTTTATGACTTCGGTTTGTAACAGAACTTTCGATATCAACAACAAAAAAGTTGACGATTATAAGGCCAATTATTCCAAATATTTGGAATTGAGCAAGGAAAGAAAAGAGAAACTCACTCAAGCCAAGAAAAATCAGGATGCGGAAATCAAACAGATGGAAGACAACATCAACCGATTCCGTGCTTCTGCGACGAAAGCCTCTTTTGCGCAGTCTTTAATTAAAAAATTAGAAAAAATAGAACGCATCGAAATTGATAATGACGATGTTTCTAAATTCAATATCCGTTTCGTTCAATCAGTTATTCCTGGAAAAGTCATTTTTGAGGCAAAAAATTTAGGAAAAGCTTACGGTAAAAAAGAGGTTTTCGATAAGGTGGATTTCTTTGTGGAAAGGGGAAGCAGAATCGCCCTACTCGGACAAAACGGACAGGGAAAAACGACTTTGGCAAAAATTCTTGCTGGAGAAATCAAAGATTATTCTGGTGAGTGGAATTTGGGACACAACGTCAACATCGGCTATTTTGCACAAAATCAAGAAGAGGTTCTTTCACCGAACAAAACCGTTTTGGAAGAAGCAGAAGACGCCGCAACAGAAGAAACGCGACCAAGAGTTCGTGATTTGTTGGGAAGTTTCCTTTTTCAGGGCGATGATGTGACAAAGAAAACCCGAGTTCTTTCCGGTGGTGAAAGAAACCGACTGGCTTTATGTAAATTGTTGCTTCGTCCGTTCAACACGCTAATTATGGACGAACCGACGAACCACTTGGATATTCAGTCGAAAGAAATCATCAAACTGGCGTTACAGAAATTTGAGGGAACTTTAATCGTGATTTCCCACGACCGGGAATTTTTGCAGGGACTCTGCGATAAAATTTTCGAATTTCGTGATGGAAGGATGAAAGAATTTTTGGGTGACATCAACGAATATCTAGAATTCCGACAAAAGGAAAGCATCAGAGAAATTTCTGCCGAGAAATCCAAACTCTCGGAAATGCGCAACGAACCGATTGTTGAAAAAGAAATTGTTCCATCAAACGACATCAAACCAGTTCAAACCACTACAAACTCATTTCAAACGAAAGAGCAAAAAAACGTTCAAAATAAAATCAAAAAAGTAGAAGAGAAAATTTCTGCATTAGAATTGGAAATTGAAGATTTTGAAGCCAGTTTCACGAGAGAAAATCCATCGCCGGAAACTTTAGAAAAATACAATTTCAAAAAAGAGGAACTGGATCTGGCTCTGCAGGAATGGGAATATTTGGGAACGCAGTTGGAAAATTAGAATTAATAAATTTTCTCGCTGCATTTGCGGATTGCGCAGATTTTTTTGTCATAGTTCTCTTAAAATTGACGAAATTTTGTCACGCTGAGGTTCTCGAAGCGTTTTAATATTATTTCTTCCAAAACCTTTTTTTTATTCAAAGAAACAAGGGTTTTGGATTTTTTGTTTGCTTATATTCTTCGAGAACCTCAGCAGGACAAAGTATAACTCCTAAACCAAAATCGCTAGTAGTAATGTTTTTGGTTTCTTTGTTAAATACAATTAGCAAAAGCAGAAGCCTTATCTTTAACTTCCAGCATCCATCTTCCCGTCAAATTCCCTACCTTTACATTACAAAATTTTTGAAGAATGAATCATCAACCGATTGAGGGATTTTCCAAACTTTCAAAACAGCGAAAAATTGACTGGCTGATCAAGGAATATCTCAATGACGACCGTAGTTACGAACAAATCTTACAACAATATTGGAACGAAGACGCAGCATTGCAAAAACTCCACGAAGAGTTTTCGGAGAACACGATTTCCAATTTTTACATGCCGTATGGAATTGCACCGAATTTTTTGATCGACGGAAAACTTTTCGCTTTACCAATGGCAGTTGAGGAAAGTTCTGTAGTTGCAGCTGCTTCAAAATCTGCCAAGTTTTGGATCGAAAGAGGAGGTTTTAAAACAACGATTATCAACACCAAAAAATTAGGTCATACCCATTTTATATTTAAAGTCGAATCTCATAAACTTCAGCATTTTTTCAATTTTAAATTAAAGCAGAAATTATTTGAAGCCACAGAAGACATCACCAAGAACATGAGAAATCGTGGCGGTGGAATCTTGAACATCCGCTTGATCGACAAAACTGCGGAAATGGAAAATTATTTCCAAATCAAGGCGAGTTTTGACACGGTAGATTCGATGGGAGCGAATTTCATCAATTCCTGTTTGGAAAAGTTCGGGAAAACTTTGAGAGAGGAAGTTGAAAAAGAACAAGATTTCACTCAAGAGGAAAAAGATTCGTTGCAAATTGTGATGAATATCCTCTCAAATTATACTCCCGACTGTATCGTAAGAGCCGAAGTTTCCTGCAAAATCGAGGAACTGAATGACGACAGTGGAATTTCAAACGAAGAATTTGCCATGAAATTTAAAAGAGCCGTAACCATCGCCGAAATTGAGCCATTCCGTGCAACGACGCACAACAAAGGAATTATGAACGGAGTAGATGCGGTGGTAATCGCAACAGGCAACGACTTCCGCGCGACCGAAGCCTGTGCGCACGCATACGCCGCGAAGGACGGAAAATATTCGAGTTTGACGCATTGCACGATTGACAACGGAATTTTTAGATTTTGGATTGATTTGCCGATTTCTGTTGGAGTTGTGGGCGGTTTGACGAATCTTCATCCGCTCGTGAAATTTTCGTTGGCTTTGTTGGGAAAACCCTCCGCACAGGAATTGATGAGTATTTTGGCGGTTTCGGGATTGGCTCAAAATTTTGCGGCATTGCGTTCATTAACGACGACTGGAATTCAGAAAGGACACATGAAAATGCATCTTTTGAATATTCTAAACCAACTCGGCGCGACTGAAGAGGAGAAGAATTATTTTGTGAATTATTTTAAAGACAAGACGGTGAGTCATCATGAGGTGATTAATGAGTTTAATAAGTTGAGAAAAAATTAAAAAAAAAATAAAGTTATGTTTGGTATTTCACTGGCATTTGTTATTTTGTTTTTCGGAATCTTTCTGAAAACTACCAACAATCCAGGTTTTGCAAGTTCGAAGAAATTTTCTTGGTTATTTATAGCAATTGGAGCAATAACTTTAATAGGGAAGTTAGTTATCATGTATCAAAAAGGAGAATTATAAATGAAAAATTTTACATTAATTATCGGTGCGGTTTACGGATTGCTTTCCGTGATTTTGGGAGCGTTTGGAGCACATGCTTTGAAGAAAGTATTGTCCGTTGAAAAATTACAAAGTTTTGAAACCGGCGTGAAATATCAAATGTATTCTGCGTTGTTTTTGCTGATTGTGGGATATATTTTGAAGTTTGAAAGTCCGTCTGAAAAATGGATTTCCATATTAATGATTGCCGGAACTTTCCTGTTTTCGATGAGTATTTATTTTTTAAGCTTCAGCGAAGTTTGGAATACGAATTTGAAATTTCTCGGACCAATAACACCGATTGGCGGTTTGTTGATGATTATTTCCTGGGCAATGTTGACTTTCTATTTCGTGAAAACCAGATTCTAAAATTTCGTAATTCTAACTTCGTAATTCGTACTTCAAATGTTTTTCTTCATCTTTGGATTCAATAAAAAATCAATCGGAAAAAATAATCGTAAAATCATGAGAAACGGTTTTGAGGTGAATGCTGTGATTACGGTTTACAAAAGGTATTTCGAGTTGTTTTTTATTCCATTAATTCCACTAGGGAAAAGTTATTCCGTCTATATTCCGCATTCTGATGAATATTTTGAGCAAGGAGCATTCTCCAAAATGCCGGAAAATTTACTGGAAATTTGCAAACAAGTCGGAAGAAACTACTGATGAACAAAGCAAAAACCGCCCTTTTTCTCGGAATTCTGTGTATTTCGATTTTTCCCGTCATCGTTCGTATGAATTTGACTTCAAGTTTGATATCCGCATTTTACCGAATGGCGATTGCGACGGCTTTGATTTTTCCGTTCGCTTTACTTTTAGGTAAAATCAAAATTGTTAAAGGAAAAGAATTGATGGGAATCGTATTGCGGTTTGGAATATTGCGATTCAAAATTCTTCTGTTACTCAGGCGACTTTGCTGACGAATCTTTCGCCGGTTTGGGTCGGAGTGATTTCTTTTCTTTTTCTAAATTTTCGTCCAAAGCAATCTTTTTGGTTGGGAACTTTGATTGTCATATTCGGAATGATAGTTTTTGTGGGGATGAAAACTATATTAGAATTGAATTTTGATTTCGCATTTTTCCTAGGTGTACTTTATGGAATTTTTTATGCGCTCTATATTTTGGTAAGCAAAAATTCTTTGCAAAAAATCGACGTTATTACTTTTCTCAGCTACAGCATGTTGGTGAGCAGTATTTTTCTTTTCGTGATTTGTTGGATCAACGGAGAAAAATTTTTAGGCTATTCTCAGAGCGCGTGGATTTCTTTATTTATTCAAGGGATTGTTTGTCAGTTGATTGCGTGGATTTTAATCAGTTATGCAACGAAGCGAATGAAAGCTACAAGGGTTTCTTTGAGTTTGCTGAGCCAAATTTTGTTTGCCGCAATTTTGGCCGCGATTTTTGTGAATGAGGAAATTACGGTTCCGCAGATTGTTGGAGGAATAATTATCATGATTGGAATTGCGACGACGTTTTATGAGAAAAAAGGATTTGAAAATTGAATTTCTATTTTGGGATTTTGGGGGAGGATTCTGAGGGCGCTCCGTAGGAGCGCAAAGTTTGTAGCGTAATGTTACCATGACGAAAGGCGGCTCGGTAGGAGCCGAACGTTTTTTTGAGATGTGTTTGAATTAATATTTTACCAAAAAAATACAAGTTCAAACGGCATTAAGTGGCTTTTCATTAATAAATTTCGGCTAAAGCCAAATTAATTCATCCTTATTTAAGCAGTCTAAAGCCCGCTCCTACTGATGTTCCAAGTGCATTCAGATCATTTTTTGTCCAAATGATGTTGATTTTTGATTTCAAACCAAAATTTTGATTGCGCGTTAAATTTGTGTGAGCGATGGTAGCGGATACGCCACAGCAAGCCCATGCAATAGCGTTGGAGCGAGGAGTAGGAGCGGACGTAGCGACCCGACGCTGTTGGTAAACGTTATAGGTTTCGGAAACCTATAAGGTTTTGCAAAGGAAAGGGACACACCTCAATAAATTTCTTCCATCTCCCATCGTCCATCTTCCAAACTTTTCGTAAATTTGTAAATCTTATTGAAAAATTAAATCTAATTAAATATTATGAATCTTCACGAGTATCAGTCAAAAGAGATTTTAGCAAAGTATGGCGTTAATATTCAGCGCGGTTTCGTTGCAAACAATGTGGATGAAGCAGTTGCTGCAGCCGATAAATTAAAGGAAATGACCGGAAACGAAGGTTGGGTGGTGAAAGCCCAAGTTCATGCAGGTGGTCGTGGAAAAGGTGGCGGTGTAAAGTTTTCCCCAAACATGGACAAACTTAAAGAAAACGCGAACAATATCATCGGGATGCAGTTGGTAACGCCTCAAACTTCTGCGGAAGGTAAAAAAGTACATTCTGTTTTGGTTGCGGAAGATGTTTATTATCCTGGTGAAACTGAAACGAAAGAGTTTTATGTTTCCATTCTTTTGGACAGAGCGAAAGGTAAAAATATGATTGTTTACTCTACGGAAGGTGGGATGGATATAGAGCACGTTGCCGAAGTAACTCCACATTTGATTCATAACGAAGTGATTGATCCGGGAGTTGGTTTGCAAGGTTTCCAGGCGAGAAAAATTGCTTTTAATCTTGGTTTGAGCGGTGATGCTTTCAAAGATTTCACAAAATTTATCACGAACCTATATAACGCTTATGTAGGAATTGATGCTTCTTTGTTTGAAATCAATCCGGTTTTGAAAACTTCTGACAATAAAATTATTGCAGTTGATGCGAAAGTTTCTCTGGACGATAACGCACTGTTCCGTCACAAAGATTTGGCGGCGTTGAGAGATACAAGAGAAGAAGATCCAACTGATGTTGAGGCAGGAGAAGCTGGTCTAAACTTCGTGAAATTAGATGGTGATGTTGCCTGTATGGTAAATGGCGCTGGTTTGGCGATGGCGACGATGGACATCATCAAACTTTCTGGTGGTAATCCCGCAAACTTCCTGGATGTGGGTGGAACTGCAGATGCAGAAAGAGTTCAGAAAGCTTTTGGAATTATATTGAAAGATTCTAATGTGAAAGCGATTTTGATTAATATTTTTGGTGGAATCGTTCGTTGCGACAGAGTTGCTCAAGGTGTTGTGGATGCGTACAAAGCGATGGGTTCACTTCCGGTTCCATTGATCGTTCGTCTTCAGGGAACAAATGCCGTGGAAGCTAAACAGTTGATTGATAATTCTGGTTTGCCTGTTCATTCTGCAATTACGTTGGAAGAAGCTGCGAATAAAGTGAAAGAGGTTTTAGGACACTAAAATTTATTAAAAATAGTATAATGAATCCGCTCAGTTTTTGGGCGGATTTTTTTTTAATAACACTTCCGATAAAATTTATTATATTTACCATAACCTATTTTTCAATGATGAAGTTTCTTCTGATTTCAGTATTTGTTTTCATCCTCAACTGTACCAAACAGATGAAAAATCCAGCGTCATCGGCATCATTAAACGAGTCTAAACCAAGTATAACAATAAAAGAAAATGAGGATAGAAAACAAGAAGATTTAAAATCTGAAAAGAATAGTGCGCAACCGGTTGAAAATGCATCAACTGTTGATTTTAGCACTTCAGTTGATAAGGTAAGCAAAGTGACAAGTACTGTTTCTGCAACCAAGGAAATCTTAAGCTTTGAGGAAGTTAATCATTATCCTTATTCTCTAACCTCTAAAAATTATCTTTGGATTGATGATCAGGAAAAGATGGATGAAATTTTTTCGATTATTCATAAACAGAGCGGCGGATTAAGACTGGCTCCAATTCCGACAATTATGGATGATTCATCCTACCTCATTTTCAAACCAACACTCAAAAACTCAAATGATATCGAAATCACGGAGATTTATCTGCAAAATAACATCCTTAATATAAATGTAAAACCTCTTGAAAACCCAGACCTGCGAGCTGGAAGTAGAATTTCTCCTAATGTCTTGGTTAAAATCTTAAAAAAAATAACAGATAAAAAAATAAACATTAATTACAAATAAAACAAAATTAAAAGTCATGAAAACAAAAATCTTTACCCTTTCCTGTATTTTATTTGCAGCATTCGGTTTCGGTCAGAACTTTTGGAGCAAGACGAACGCCGTTCCAAAAGACAATCTGTCTCACAGACAAGTGCAACCTAAGGAATTTTCTTTGTACAGCCTCAAACTTGAAAAGATTAAAGACGATCTTTCAAAAGTTCCCATGCGATTCTCTAAAGACCAAAGTCACGTCATAACCTTTCCCACAGCTGATGGGAAATTCAGAGAATATATCGTGCAGGAAGCACCCGTAATGGAAGCTGAATTACAGGCAAAATATCCCGAAATTCGTTCTTATGTAGGATGGCAGAAAAATAATCCAGAAAATTCCATAAGATTCAGTGTAACTCCGGAGGTAGGAGTGAGTGCCATGTATTTTGACGGTTGGGAGGTGAGCTATTTGGATCGTTTTACCAACGACAATAACCAATATGTTTTCTATAAACGCAGCGATTTACCTTTAAATCAAAGACTTTTTGAATGTAATGTGGAGGGACTTAAAGATGAGATGGTCGATGTTACAGGAAAAGCACCTTTAGTTTCAGATGGGCAATTCCGAACGTACCGACTTGCAATGGCTGCAACAGGAGAATATACAACTTTTCACGGCGGTACTGTCGCAAAAGCTTTAGCAGCAATGGCTGTAACCATGACAAGAGTAAACGGAGTTTACGAAAAAACCATTTCTGCAACAATGGTAATGGTGGCCAACAATAATCTCATTGTTTATACCAATGCCGCCACTGATCCTTACACTAATGGGAATCCTGGAACGATGATTAATGAAAACCAAACCAATATTAACACTGTAATTGGTACAGCTAATTATGATATAGGGCACGTTGTAGGAACCAACAGTGGTGGTTTAGCTGGATTGGGTGTAATTTGTACAAGCAGCAAAGCAAGAGGCGTAACTGGTTCTGCAGCACCAATAAACGACCCTTTTGATATTGATTATGTAGCCCATGAAATTGGTCATCAGTTTGGTGCAAATCATACGTTTCGTGCATCGTCAGGTTCGTGTTCAGGAAATGCAAATTCTTCAACTGCATTTGAACCCGGAAGCGGATCAACAATTATGGCTTACGCGGGAATTTGCGGTACAAATAATGTTCAGCTTAATAGTGACGCCTATTTCCATTCTGCAAGTGTGAATGAAATGTATACTGTGATTAGAAGAGCATCCGACTGCTCTGTAAAAGTTTCCAATAACAATCAAGTTCCAACAGCGGATGCAGGTATAGATTATATTATTCCTAAAGGAACTGCTTTTGTCCTTACAGGAACTGGTACAGATCCTAACAACGATTCAATTACCTACCTGTGGGAGCAAATGGACAATCAAACAAGCACACAGCCACCAGTAGCTACGGCAACCAGCGGTCCTATTTATCGATCATTGTTCCCTTCAACTTCACCATCAAGATATTTTCCAGTAATGTCTTCTGTTTTGGCAAACAATCTTATACCAAAATGGGAAGTAACTCCAAGTGTGGCGAGAACTTTAAACTTCTCTTTATTGGTGAACGATAATAAAGCAACTGGAAATCAGGCTGCAAGAGATTTAATGCTTGTAACGGTAACGAATGATGGACCGTTCAAAGTAACTTCTCAAACAACGAATGTGCAATATGATGCTGCAACGCCAATTACGGTAACATGGGATGTCGCTGGAACTAATGCAGGTACGATAAATACCGCAAACGTTTCAGTTGTATTATCTAAAAACGGAGGGACAACTTTCGATACCGTTCTTGCGGCAAGTGTACCAAATAACGGTACTGCAACAGTTTCTTTGCCAAATGAAGATATCGCATCTGCGAGACTGATGGTAAAACCGGTTGGAAATATTTATTTTGCTGTAAATCCTTCCAATTTCTCAATAAAAAAGACTCTTGCTGTATCAAATAGCAATGTAAAGAGTTTTGCCATTTTCCCTAATCCTGCAAAGAACGAAGTGAATGTTTCACTTAAAAATAAATCAGAAAATGGAATCTACATGATTTATGACGCAACGGGAAGAATGTTGAAAAAGGGAGATTTAGCAACAGATGGAAAAATCAGTTTAGAAAAAATTTCCAGCGGTAACTATATTTTGAGCGTTGAATTGAAAAACGGAGAAAAATTCTCTGAAAAACTCATAATTAAAAAATAATTTTTAAATCTATAAATATTCTGAAGGATGTCTGTTTTAGGCATCCTTTTTTAACTTGAGACAAATCTTGTTAAGAATTTCCTGATTTATTATCCGGATTCACCATCGAAATTTTTTCATCATCCAGTCGCTGTTTTATCCTCAAAAGTGCTTCACTTCTTATTAAAGTAATGTTTTTCCCCTGTTTCATCCAAAATTGGGCTTCAACGGTGAAAATTCCTAAGTTTTGCTTTAATAATACCACTTGAGCCGAATTCAAATTATCCACGAAATCAAATTTCTTTACTTCATCCAAAATAACTTCCTTCGCTTTTTCAAGATTTTGAGTGTTCGGAATTTCAATATCGATAAATACTTTTCGGTTTCCTGAAGCTGAAAAATTAATGAACGGTGAATTGAAAATCAATTGATTGGGTAAATAAACTTTTTTTCCGTCGTCGGCAATTATTTTGGTGGTGAGAAAACCAATTTCTTCAACAGTTCCTGTAATATTGCTGATTTGCACCACATCGCCCGCTTTAAAAGACTTGTCGATTCCCACTAAAATTCCGGAAAACATTGATGAAACCAAATCTTTTAACGCGACACCCGCAATAATACCTGCAACTCCCAAACTTCCTAAAAGCTTCATGAAAAAGCTGCTCAATCCCATGATTTCCAGTGTTACAAAAGTTCCGAAAAGAATGATCATGAATCGGAAAAAGCCCGCCAAACTTGCAACGGTTTCAAAATTTCTGCTTTTTGGAAAAAGTTTGTTAAAAAGTTTTACAGTGACTTTGCTTAAGAAGGTACTGGCCATTAAAAAGAAAGTGAAGACGATAAGGCCCACAATCAGTTTTGGAGTAAACTGGGCAAATTTCAAATACCATCTTTCAAGAACCGAGGAAACAACACTAAAATAATTCATACCACAAATTTAAATATTCTTGTTGAAGTTTTTCTTATCAGCAAAATTCTCTCCAAAAACTCACCAACACACCCACTCACCACCACACCCACAAAAAACGTATCTTTGCATTCCACAAGAAAAATGGCTTGTTGATTCTCGAATTTTCGAGGGTAGGAAAGTCCGGACACCAAAGAGCAGCAAAGCGGATAACATCCGTCGGTCGCAAGATCAGGACCAGTGCAACAGAAAGAATGTATATTCATTTATAGTGAAATCAGGTAAACTCTTTGCGGTGCAATGTTAAGTATATCGGATTTTTTTCAGCAATGAAAAATAGGAGTTGCTCGCTCCAAAAACCGAGGGGTAAACAGCTCAAGTTTTGCAGCAATGTAAAACGCAGATAAATAACAAGCGTCCCGTTTCGGCGGGAGACAGAATCCGGCTTACAGTTTTTCTTGTGGGTTTTTCTCTTTTACTTTCAAGTTACTTCACACTCTTCACGCTCTACTCAGTATTAAACTCACCAACATACCAAAATACAAACAAAAAAACTACTCACTCTCCAACTTCGCCTTCGCTTCCTGCAACGCTGCCTGATCTTTCTCCGAAAGTACAGGATACTTCAAATCCATTCTTTCCAAAGCATCAATAATAATCTGAATTGCGGCAACTCTTGCAAACCATTTGTCATCCGCAGGAATTACAAACCAGGGTGCATGATTTTTTGAGGTTTCGTTGATGGCTTCTTCGTACGCTTTCATGTATTTGTCCCACAATGCACGTTCAGGTAAGTCGCCCAAAGAAAATTTCCAGTTTTTATCCTGCTCGTCAATTCGGTCGAGGAATCTTTTTTTCTGCTCCTTTTTAGAAACATTTAGGAATATTTTTACGATTGTGGTTCCGTTTTCCGCCAAATGTTTTTCAAAATTTCTAATGCTTTCATAACGGTTCTCCCAAAATTTGTCATCAAAATCTGAAACCGACTTCCAAACTTTCTCACTCAGATTATATTCAGGATGAACTTTGCAGACCAAGACACTTTCATAATGACTTCGGTTGAAAATTCCGATTTTGCCTTTTTCAGGAAGTGCGATATAATGACGCCATAAAAAATCGTGGGAATATTCTTTTGAACTCGGTGCTTTAAAACTCGTCACTTCACATCCTTGCGGATTTTACGCCACCGAAAACATGCTCAATCAAAGAATCTTTTCCAGCCGCATCCATCGCCTGAATGACAATTAATAAAGACTTGCTTCCATCTGCATAGAGTTTTTCCTGAAGCTCACGAAGTTTTACTTTTTCTTCCTCAAGAATTTTTTTGCCGTCATCTTTGGAAAGGTTCCCTTTGTATTCTGTATCTGCATCAGAAATTGAAAACTTGTTATTCACTATGTAATTGTCGCTGAAATCTAAATCCATAATTTAATTTTTATTAAAAATAAAAAAAATCACTCCAATAACGAAGTGATTTTGTATTTTATTTTTTAATCTTGAGAATTATAGAGCTGCTGCCTTTTTTGCCTCTCTCTTAACTGCCTTTTTTGCTTTAGCTGCTTTTGCAGCTTCTTCTACTGCTGCAGTTTTTGAAACGGCAACATCACTCTTTAGTTCTGCAGCTTGAGCTTGTCCCGGTGCTTCTACAGTTCCTTTAATGTTAATTGCAGCGGTAACATTTGCAGGGTCATTAGAGTAAACTTGGATCAATTTTTGGAAAGGACCAACGATTGTCGTATTGTATCCCACTTTAATTTGAGAAGTTTTTCCCGGCATAATCGGGTCTTGGCTCCACTCGGGAGTTGTACAACCGCAAGAAGCCTGAACCTTAGAAATAATAAGAGGTTTGTCACCGGTATTTTTCACAGTGAAAAATCTATGACCATCAGCACCGTTTTTTACTGTCCCGTAATCAATTGTCGTTTTATCGAATGAAATTGTTTGTGCCGAAGCCAATGCGAAAGATGCGGTTAAAAATAAACCTGCGAAAATCTTTTTCATATTCTTAATTTGTTTTTGATTAAATGTTTGATAAATTTTGAGAGACAAAGTTAAAAATTATTTTATTAATCATTAGAAAAATTTTTATTTACCCTATTTTTGCACATATTTTAATATTTATTTAATATTTCATGCAGATTTCAGACAAATATAATCCACAGGAAACTGAGCAGAAATGGTACAGTTACTGGCTCGAAAATAATTATTTCCACTCCGAACCCAACGAAAAACCACCTTATACGATTGTAATTCCGCCACCAAACGTGACGGGAATTCTTCACATGGGACACATGTTGAACAACACGATTCAGGATGTTTTGGTTCGTAGAGCCAGAATGCAGGGTTTCAACGCTTGTTGGGTTCCGGGAACCGATCACGCTTCCATTGCGACGGAAGCAAAAGTGGTGGCAAAACTGAAAGAGGAAGGAATCAACAAATCCGACATTACTCGAGAAGAATTCCTGAAGCATGCTTGGGAATGGACCGATAAATACGGGGGAACCATTTTGGAACAGCTGAAAAAACTTGGCGCATCTTGCGATTGGGGAAGAACCCGTTTTACAATGGAGCCCAAACTTTCACAGCAAGTGATCAAATCTTTTGTCGATTTGTATAATAAAGGATTGATTTACAGAGGTTACCGAATGGTCAATTGGGATCCGGAAGCTAAAACCAACATTTCCGATGAAGAGGTTATTTTTAAAGAACAAAACGGAAAACTGTACTTTTTAAAATATAAAATCGAAGGGTCTGAAGATTTCCTTTCCGTTGCAACAACCCGTCCTGAAACGATTTTCGGGGACACGGCAGTTTGTATCAATCCAAATGACGAAAGATATGCTCATTTAAAGGGTAAAAAAGTTACCGTTCCTATCGCGAATCGTGTCATTCCAATTATCGAGGATGATTATGTGGATATTGAATTTGGAACGGGAGCGTTGAAAATTACACCTGCTCACGACACCAACGATTACGAAATCGGGCAGCGTCACCATCTGCAAATGATTGATTCCCTTGATGATGACGCGAATTTAAATGAACACGGACTTCATTATAACGGAAAAAATCGTTTCGAGGTAAGAAAATTAATTGCCAAAGAATTAGAGGAAAAAGGTCTGCTCTTAAAAGCTGAAGATTATGTCAATAAAGTAGGAACTTCAGAAAGAACAGGAGCGGTAATTGAACCGAAAGTTTCCGTTCAGTGGTTCTTGAAAATGTCGGAAATCGCTAAACCTGCATTGGATGTGGTGATGAATGATGAGGTGAAATTTCACCCCGAAAAGTTCAAAAACACTTATAAACATTGGATGGAAAACATCCGTGATTGGAATATTTCTCGTCAACTTTGGTGGGGGCAGCAAATTCCTGCTTATTATTATGGAGATGGCGAAAATGATTTCGTAGTCGCCGAAACGATTGAAGAAGCTTTAGAATTGGCGAAGCAAAAGACTTCGGATTTCGGACTTCAAACTTCGGACTTAAAGCAAGATGAAGACGCACTCGACACATGGTTTTCTTCTTGGTTATGGCCGATTTCGGTTTTCGACGGAATGCTCGATTCTGAAAACAAGGACATCAATTACTATTATCCGACTTCAGATTTGGTGACTGGTCCCGATATTATTTTCTTTTGGGTAGCGAGAATGATTATGGCAGGTTTGGAATACAGAAAAGAAGTTCCTTTCAAAAATGTTTATTTCACGGGAATTGTTCGGGATAAACAAAGAAGAAAGATGTCGAAATCACTCGGAAATTCACCCGATCCAATTGAATTGATTAAAAAATACGGCGCAGACGGAGTTCGTGTAGGTATTTTGTTGAGTTCCGCTGCAGGAAACGATTTGCTTTTCGACGAAGATTTGATGTTGCAGGGAAGAAATTTTGCCACCAAAATCTGGAACGCCTACAAATTAATTCAAGGTTGGAAAAAAGACGAAAATATAAAAGCAAACAGTTCAGACAATCAAGCGATAGAATGGTTCGGAAATCAGATGGATAAAGCCATTGTCGAAATTGCCGACCAATTTGAGAAATTCAGAATTTCAGATGCTTTGCATTTGGTGTATAAACTCATTTGGGACGATTTCTGTTCATGGTATTTGGAGGCCATTAAGCCAAATTTCGGTGAGCCGATTTCTAAAGAAGTTTATGATAAAACAATTTCCTATTTCGAGGAATTAATGAAATTGCTACATCCTTTCATGCCGTTTTTATCGGAAGAATTGTGGCAAAATATCTCGGAAAGAACACCAGAAAATGCTTTGGTCATTTCACAACAAAGAAAAGCAGAAACTTTTAACAATGATATTATTTTAGCTTTCGAAACCTCAAAAGAACTGATTTCAGGGGTGCGAAATTACCGTCAGTCAAAAGGAATTTCGCCAAGAGAAAATGTGGAAATTTTTACCAATGCTGCAAATTTCAGCAATGAGGAATTAGTGAAAAAATTAGCCAATATTTCTGACATTAATTTCGGACAAAAAACCGATAAACCAAGTTTCACCTTTTTGGTTGGAGCCACAGAAGTTTCCATTCCTTTAAGTGAAAATATCGATTTAGCGGAAGAAAAAGAAAAAACGGAAAAAGAACTCGAACATTTAAAAGGATTTCTAAACTCCGTTGAAAAGAAACTTTCCAACGAAAAATTCATGGCAGGAGCTCCACAAAATGTAGTCGATGTAGAATTGAAAAAAAAACGCGACGCGATGGAAAAGATTTCGCTGCTTGAAGAAAAATTGAGAACGCTGTAATGTTCAATTTTGTTCAACTTGTTCAATGGTGCAAAGTTGTTGAAAAGTGTCACGCTGAGCGGAGTCGAAGCGTTTTTATATTGAGCTAAAAAAAATGGAAACTTATTATGTTTACATATTGAGATGTTCAGATAACTCATATTATACCGGAGTTACAAGTGATATCGAAAATAGGCTGTTTCAACATCAATCTGGAAGTTTTCCCGAGAGTTATACTCACAATAGAAGACCTGTAGAATTGGTTTTTTATTGTGAATTTAATAATATCAATGAAGCGATTTCTTTTGAAAAACAAGTAAAAGGATGGAGTAGAAAGAAGAAGGAAGCTATTATTAATAATAATTGGCATTTGCTGCCTTCTCTTTCAATTTGTCAAAACGAAAGTCATCATAAAAATTTTGAAAAAGATAAAATTGAAAAAGGCTTCGACTCCGCTCAGCCTGACAAATCTACAAATTCATAAAAATGAACCACATTAATAATATTGCAAAATTATTCTCAAAAAACTTCATCGAATCACCACTTTTAGAAACCTTTGAAGCCGGGAAAATCAATCTTCCCACCGGAAAACTAGTTGCTTGTGATCCGCTGATTACAAGCGAAATGAATGCATTCAAAGTAAATTTTCCAATGGGTGAATTTCCTGTTTTTGTACATAAAGAAAGGGAGTCAAATTGTATTGCTTACGTTGAAATTATTTTCGGAAGCGACGAAATTTCCGAGTGGAATATGGCGACCACAGAAGGTCAAAATATCGATGAGTTGAAAGGAGAAGAAATCTTCGGCTATCCCGTACAAAGCGGGATGGGCTGTTTCATGGACGTGGAAACACAAGATTGTTTGAACCATTTAGAAAAGAAATTATTTCACAGGAAGGGTGCGGATTTCATGGGGATTTATGAGGAGTTTTTCCATCAGCATTTTTTTGACGAAAACGGAGCAATTGACCAATATGCATTTTTAAAACCCGATGAAGAGAAAAACGGAAATATTTTTGCGTTCGAAACAGGTTATGGTGAAGGGTTTTATGCAAGTTATATCGGTTTCGGAAAAGATAATCAACCCATAAAAATTATCACCGAGTTTATCGAAATTCAAGTTGATGAAAGTTAAATGATTTTGTAAATCGCATTTAAGATATATATTTGTTATACTTGAAAAATCTTTAAAAAAGCAAGAATGAAAATCTCTTCAGAGCAACCGAAGATCATAGTTGTAGGCAGTTCCTCCATAGATTTGGTACTCAATACTGAACATCATCCGCTCCCGAATGAAACCGTAATGGCTCAAAAATCCGAGAGTTTCTTCGGCGGCAAAGGTGCGAATCAAGCGGTGGGAACTTCGCGACTTGGAGCAAGTGTTTATTTTATCGGCTGCGTCGGAATGGATCCGCTCGGTCAACAAATTTTGCGGAATTTGGTGGATGAAGGCGTAAATGTTGGTTATGTTGTTGAAACGGAAGATGCTGCAACCGGAACAGCGTATGTAACTGCTGCACACGGAAAAAACAGTATCGTTGTAGTTCCCGCTTCCAATTATTGCTTACAACCAAAACACGTTGAAGTTGCTGAAAAGTTTTTCTCAACTACAGATTTAGTTTTACTGCAACTTGAGATTCCGATGGATGTGGTTGAATATACCGTGAAACTTGCAAAACGACACGAAAAGAAAATCGGAATTTATGCGGCTCCTGCAAAAAAATTATCACAGCAAATTATAGAAAGCGTAGATTTCATTGTTTCTAAAAGCAACGAACTTTCCATTGTATTTGGTGATGAGCCAAGGGAAGAAATTTTGCGAAAATATCCCAACAAACTTTTTGTGCGGGATGATTCCAACTCAACGACTTATTTCAACGGTTCGGAAATGAAGTATTACCGAAACGACCACGATTCTGTGCTGCATAAAATGGGAATGGGAGATGCGTTCACTTCGGGTTTTGCAGTCGCGTTTTGTCACGGAAACTCCATTGATGAATGTGTGAAATTTGGAAATGATGTCTCTTTAAAAGTTGCCAAAAACAGAGGTTCACAAAGAGGTTTGCCTTATCTGAAAGATTTTATTGAGAGTTAAATCCTATTTTCCACATACCGAAAATTTCTATTAATCAAAGGGAAATTCTTAATTTTAAAAAAATAATAATCCACTTTATTTGAAGTGGATTTTTTCTGAAATGAAAGAACTAACGCTAAAAACTTCAGACAACTTTCCACTTTCTGTAAAGCTTTTTGAGCCTGAAATTTCCAATGGAAAAGTGTTGCTCATCAATTCAGCAACGGGAGTTAAACAACAGGTTTATTTTTCGTTTGCCAAATATCTGGCGGAAAACGGCTATACCGTACTCACTTACGATTATCGAGGAATCAACGAATCAAAACCTCAAAATCTAAAAGGCTTCAATGCTTCTATGAGAATTTGGGGAACCAAAGGTTATAAAACGCTTACCAATTTCATTAAACAAAATTATCAAAATTATAGGAAGTTCTGTCTCGGTCATTCTGTCGGTGCCTTAATTTTGGGGATGAATGAAGATTCTATCATATTCGAAAAATTCATCTTTGTCGGTACTCAAGATGCCTACATCGGAAATCTCCCCTGGAAAGTCGCGGTTACCGCTTTTTTTGGTTTTGGAGTTGCGCTTCCGGCTACCACGAAATTGCTTGGTTATTTTCCGGCACATTTTTTCGGATTGGGCGAATCTTTGCCGAAAGGAGTCGCTTACGATTGGCGAACTTTGATTCTCAATAAAAAGTCAACCAGCCGACTTTTTGAAAAAATTGAGAACGATTACTCGAAAACTTTAACCCAGGAAGCATTTATTATTCACGCCGAAGACGATCCTTGGGTAACCAAAAAAGGTATGGAAAGTTTGATGAACAAAGGCTATCCTAATTTGAAGAAAACCTATCGTGAAGTAAAAGTTTCAGAGTCACCAAAAAGGGAAATCGGTCATATCAATTTTTTCAGAAGTTTTAATAAAATTTTGTGGAATATTGTTTTGGATGAACTTTAACGTTGTCGAATTTAAAATCTTTAACTTAGCTTTTAGAGCTATTTTTTTGGAGGTAAGGATTTTAAATAGAGGTCAATTAATGCGTATTAAGAACCTGTTTAGATTTCGTTAAATTAATCCTGTATCTCTTATAATGCTATTTCTCTGTCTTTGATCTATAAAATCTCGCAGATCAGCAGATTTAGCAGATTTTAACATCATGTATCTGCGAGATTTACGTAATCTGCGAGAAAAATAAAGCAACAAATCATTTTTGATACAAATTTAAACAGGTTCTAAAATTTCATCTTGTTTTAAATCACTAAATTTACCGTTGAAGAAAATCCAAGTAAATTCTAATGAAAATATACACCAAAACGGGCGATAAGGGAACCACCGCACTTTACGGCGGAAAAAGAGTTTCCAAAGCATCTGCAAGAGTTGAATCATACGGAAATATTGATGAGCTGAACTCTTTTATCGGATTGGCTAAAAGCGAAATCACCGATGAAAAGGTTTTGAATCAGCTCAAAAAAATTCAGTTTGATTTATTTACACTTGGTTCTGAATCGGCTACACCAACCGACAAACTCACTTTAGCAAACGGAAAATCACGGTTAACATTAATGATTTCCGAAACTGAAATCGAAGAATTGGAAAATTGGATGGATGAATATGAAACTCAATTAGAGCCTTTGCAATATTTCATTCTTCCCGGTGGCGGAAAATCTGCAACGGCTCTTCATGTGTGCAGAACCGTTTGCAGAAGAGCAGAACGCAGTTTGGTTTTCCTTAATGAAAGCGAAGAAGTTCGTCCAGAACTGATCAAATATCTGAACCGACTTTCTGATTATCTGTTTGTTTTGGCGAGATATGTTTCAAAATTAAACAAAGAAAAAGAAGAATATTGGAATCCCAATGACAGGTAGGGACAAAGCGTGAAACCTAACGAAGTGGTTCGACGGAGTCAATTGTCCGAAAACCGAAGGTTTTCAATTTGAATAGCCGTTGGTGAAACCATCAGAAAAGAATTTAAAAAAAATCCGTGAAAATCTGTGGACAATAAAAAAGCAATATTATTCATCAACGGACTACCTCCAAAAAACCTACCCGAAACAGATGGCTATGATTTAATCGCCTGTTCCGACGGAGCTTTTCACTATTTGAAACAGAAAAATTTCCCAGTTGAAAAACTTGATTTCATTTCCGGAGACTTTGATTCGCATACCGGAAATGATGAAAAAGTGTATCAGGAAAAATTCATTTACACACCCGACCAAAACAAAACCGATTTTGAAAAATCTTTAGAAATCATTCAACAAAAAGGTTGTAGAAAAGTGGATGTTTACGGCGGAAGTGGCGGAGAAATGGATCACTTTCTCGGAAATTTAACCGTTGCTTTTCGCTTCAAAAATGATTTAGAACTCACTTTTTTCGATGAGTATTCCACCTATTTCTTTTCACCGAAATCTTTAGTTTTAGAAAAGGTAAAAGGAAAAATGATTTCGCTTTACCCTTTTCCAAAATGTAAAAACGTTGCTACAAAAGGTTTGAATTGGGCCTTAAACAAAGAAGATTTGGACGTCACTTCAAGAATCGGAACAAGAAATTTCGCTGTTGCAGAAAAGGTTTCGATTGAATTTGAAAAGGGTGATTTGGTGGTTTTTGTGGGAAGGTAATCTGTTTGGATTTTATGAAGAAATATTAAAGAACCATCCACCAATAATACCAACTTTTTTTCCCAAATTTGCAACGCAGTTTTAATCTCAAATTTCAAACTTCAAATTTCAAATCTTAAAGAATGAAAATTAAATATTCAGAACTTATTGACCAAACCCTTTATTTTCCGACCGAAGAATTTAGTGTGGCGGAAAATCAACTTCAATTTCATGGAATTCCTTTGATGGACGTTGTCGAACAGTTTGGGACACCGCTGAAATTTAATTATCTGCCGAAGATTTCAATGAACATTCAACGAGCGAAAGCTTGGTTTAAAGAAGCTTTTGAAATCAATGATTACAAGAAGAGTTACCGTTATTGCTACTGCACCAAGTCCAGCCATTTTGCCTTCGTTTTGGAAGAAGCCTTGAAAAACGACATTTCGATTGAAACTTCTTCTGCATACGACATGGATATTGTGAAATCGCTTTATGACAAAGGAAAATTCGATAAAAACGTTGAAGTAATCTGTAACGGTTTTAAAACCGATGATTATCTTCAGAAAATTTCAGATTTAATCAACAACGGTTTTGAAAATATCACCCCAATTCTCGATAACTACCGTGAACTGGACAAACTTACGGAAAGCATTGACGTGAATTTCAACATCGGTATCAGAATCGCCTCAGAAGAAGAACCGAAGTTTGAATTTTATACTTCCCGTTTAGGAATTGGTTACAAAGACATCATTCCTTATTACAGCCAAAAAATTGCGGAACATCCGAATGCACGTTTGAAAATGCTGCACTTTTTCATCAATACCGGAATTAAGGATACGGCGTATTATTGGAACGAACTTTACAAATGTCTCCGAGTTTATGCACGTTTGAAAAAAATTGCGCCGGAAGTTGATTCCCTCAATATTGGTGGCGGTTTCCCGATAAAAACTTCTTTAAATTTCGATTACGATTACCAATATATGGTGAATGAAATTGTGTCGCAAATCAAAAAATTCTGCGAGGAAGAAGGTGTTGAAGAACCCAATATCTATACCGAATTTGGTAGTTTTACGGTGGGTGAAAGTGGTGGTCACTTGTACAAAATTATTTCCCAAAAACGCCAAAACGACCGAGAAAAATGGAACATGATTGATTCCTCATTCATGACGACTTTACCCGATACTTGGGCGATTTCCCGACACTTCATCATGCTTCCATTGAATCGATGGGACGATACTTATGAAAGAGTTTTCTTGGGTGGATTAACTTGCGATTCCGACGATTATTATAATTCTGAACAACACACGAACGCCATTTATCTTCCTGTTTTTAGCGACACAAAACCTTTGTACATCGGATTTTTCCACACAGGAGCTTATCAGGAAACCATCGGTGGTTACGGCGGAGTTCATCACTGTTTGATGCCGCAACCGAAACATATTCTCATCGACAAAGATGAAGATGGAAATTTTGTGTACACCCTTTTCCGAGAGGAACAGAAACCGGAAGAGGTTTTGAAATTGTTGGGATATTAGGAATTACGAAATCCGAAATACGAATGCGTTATCTGTAATTCTTTTTCCGTGAAATTTTTACTTTTTTGTGTAATTATATTTCAACCCGTTTTGTTCCATTATTAAGGTGGATTTTTCAGGATTGAAAATAACTTTCACATAAATTTTATCGAAAGTGAATTCATTATTTCCTTTGTAATCAAGCGGAAATGAAGGTTGTTCCGTTGCTTGTGCTTTCAAAACTCCATTTTCAACAAAGAATTTCAAATCAAGCGGAATTTCCTTTGACACGTATTCACCCACATATTTCTGAAGTTCGGCTGCTGAAATTTCCTTGTTTTTAAAATCGGGATACTCGAATTCCAGACCGTAAAGTGAACTCAAAATTCCTGTAATAAATTTGTTGGAAGTAATTCTTTTCGCATTTAAGGAGCAGGAAATTGCGATATTATCTTCTGCATTGAAAATCATCAAAGAGTTGGTTCCGTAAGTTCCGCCACTGTGCCCGAGAAAGGGTTTGTTATAAAAAGGAACGGTTGCAATTCCGCTTCCGAATTTTTGGTCTTTTGCTGGTTTCATGCTTTCAACGGTTGATTTATCCAAAATTTTTCCTTCGAAAAGTGCAGTGATGAAGATGTTTAAATCAGTCGGTTCAGAAGCAATATCTCCAACTCCGATAACGTTTTTGAAATCAAAATCTTCCACTTTATTCCAACCATTTTCAAACGAAAAAGATGGGTATACTCCGTTCGGATTATGCGATACGCTGTAAATATTTTTTAATTTCAAAGGCTTTAAAATTCTCTTTTCCAAATTAGAAGCGAATGATTTTTTGGAGACTTGTTCCAATATTTTGGTCAACAAATAATATCCTGAATTCGAGTAAGAATAAGATATTCCAGGTTTAAACAACAATTTTTGGGATTTCATATTATCCATAATCTGTTTTTCGGTTGCAGGATGGATTAACCAAAAATAGTCTTCCTCTTTTTTCACATAATCCGCCATTCCTGAAGTGTGATTCAGCAATTGAGTAAGACTAATTTTTTCGGAATTTGGTAGGTCGGGAAAATATGTGGAAAGTTTATCCGAAAGTTTTAGTTTTCCCTCTTTCTCAAGTTGATGCAGCATTACCGAAGTGAAAGTCTTGGTAATGGAACCAATTTGAAAGAGGTGATTTTCGGTGTTATAATCAGGAAGATTTTTTTGTCCGAAAGTTCTTTTCAAAACTTCCTTTCCGTTTTTAAAAATCGAAATTCCACCTGCTTCCATATTATTTTTCTCAAGGTAGTCGAGAAAATTATTGACTTTGTTCAGTTGAGGTTCAATATTTTCACCGAGAGAAGAAACTGTTTTTGTTGGTATTTTATTTTCATAAAAATCGAAACTTAAATTGGTGCTGAAACCGTTTTGCGAAAAAGTTCCATCGACTTTTTTATCCTTTAAAGTTCCATTGTACTGCAACCCAATACTTTTTATTTCAAATGAAACTTTCTTGTCATTAAATTCTACTTTATCCATCGGAATTCCTGTTGCGCCTTGATTCGGACTGTCCAATGTTCCTTTATAAACTGAATCATTTTTTGAGAAATGAACAATCAGCGGAAGTTTTGCACCTTGAATTTCGAGTTCACCTTTCCAAGAACCTGTAATTTCTTGAGCGGGAATTACTAAAAAGTAGGTTAAAAGTAGAAGGAAAAAGAATTTGGTTTTCATAATCATTGAAATTTTCTTTTGCTTGTTTAATCTTAAAAATTAATATTAGGATTTATTCGCAGTAACTCATTTTTAAATTCCTCAAAAAAATTTGGAGAAATCACGATGCTTTTGTTTCCGTAATAAATTTCAATTCTCCCTGTAAGCGACGGAGCGGGAGATGAAAGCATATTTGAAGTTTTTTCAACTTTGGTGATTTCATTAATATCAATTTTCGTTTTCCCAAAAAAACTGTTTTTGATGATTAAAAGTTGTCCATCCACAAAATACTGAATTCCAAAAATCACCCAACAAACAAACGCTAAAACTGCGAAAGAAACTAAAATCCCCGAAAATTTTTCATTCGGAATGCTTTCAGAAATGATAAACAAAAAGGGCAGCAAAATAATTATAAATGTGTCTATGCCGTATTTTACAGGAATTTTTTTCATAATTTTTTTAAATACATTTTAGTAAAAATCGGAATTTTTTTTGAACTTTTGAAAATAATTTCAAACCCAATCAAATCCAACATTTTCTTATCTTTGAGCCTTTCAAATATCAATCATCTTTTATCAATCATCACTCATGAACACTTACGCAGGAATTCCCGAAGAAAACGCAACCCTTGAAAACTCGAAAGTAATGTTGGTCACGGTTCCTTACGACGGAACTTCAACTTGGGGAAAAGGAGCCGACAAAGGTCCCGAACTTTTCCTAGACGCATCCGAAAATATGGAATTATACGACATAGAAACTGGAACAGAACCTTATTTGGAAGGAGTTTGGATGGCGGGAGAAGTTTCTGAAAATTCTTCACCCGAAGCAATGACAGAAGCAGTTTACCAAAAAACAAAGGAAATGTTGCAGCATGAAGGAAAGCTTTTCACACTTTTCGGCGGGGAACATTCGGTTTCCATCGGTTCGATTCGTGCAGTTGGTGAAAAATTTGAAAATCTTACCGTTTTGCAATTGGATGCACACACTGATTTGCGTCCCGATTTTCACGGTTCCACTTCCAATCATGCATGTGCGGTCTTTGAGGCGAACAAAAAACATAATTTGGTTCAGGTTGGAATTCGTTCTTGCGATGTTGAAGAAATGCAATACGTACCGAAAGGACAATGTTTTTGGGCGCACGAAATTGCTACGAATCCCAATTGGATAGATGATGTTTTGGCAAAAGTTTCAGGAAACGTTTATATCACGATTGATCTGGATGCTTTCGACCCTTCAATTGCGCCCTCAACAGGAACTCCTGAACCGGGTGGATTACAATGGTATCCAACTCTGGAATTGTTGAGAAAAGTTTTCGAAAAATGCAACGTTGTCGCATTCGATATTGTGGAATTAATGGATTCGCCGTATTCCAAACCGACTGCGTTTTTGGCGGCGAAACTGTATTATAAAATGTTGGCGTATTATCATTGTAAGGACAAATCGTGATTGGTGTAAGGACAAATTGCGATTTTTGTAAGTACAGATCGTGATCTGTCCAAAACCGCAGGTTTTTCCAAAAAATAAAACAGCAAATTCGTACATTAGTGGCAAGAAAATTTTCTGTCGCAAATGCACGATTTTTTTAGTTTTGAACATGCAAACTTTATTCGACCAAAATTTTGATGCTGAAATAAATCTCCTCCCAAAAGGTGGAACCGTGAATTATTACGGAAAAATTTTAGACCAAAAGCAATCGGATAAATTTTATCAAACTCTTTTAGAAACGATTGAGTGGAAAAATGATGAAGCAGTCATTTTCGGGAAGAAAATTTTAACCAAAAGAAAAGTCGCGTGGTACGGTGACGAAAATTTTGAATACACTTATTCCAACTCCACCAAAAAAGCAATTCCGTGGACGAAAGAACTTCTTCAATTAAAAAAAATGGCGGAAGAAAAAACGGGAGAAAAATTCAATTCCTGCCTTCTCAATCTTTACCACGACGGCAGCGAAGGAATGGCTTATCACAGTGACGGCGAAAAAGATTTAAAGAAAGACGGCGCAATCGCTTCCTTAAGTTTAGGAGCGGAAAGGAAATTTTCCTTCAAACATAAAGAAACGAAGGAAAAAGTAGAACTCATCCTAGAACACGGAAGCTTGCTTGTCATGAAAGACGAAACGCAATCATTTTGGCTGCATCGACTTCCACCAACCAAAAAAGTTTTCACACCAAGAATAAATCTGACTTTCCGAACGATTGTAAACTATTAAATAAAGGGTTTAACATCAGTTAAAAATTCAAAATTTCCCTAACCCTAAAGGGAGTTTGAATTTTTAATTTTATCAACGGTCATACTCTATAGAAAATACACACTTTAAAGTTAATTAACGCTAAGAAAATTCCTTTCTTTGCTCTCTTTAGGATCAGGGAAAATGGAGGAAGGAATTTTCACCTAAAACATTTTCTTGTGAAAAATCTCAATAAAAATTATACGAATTTTCAAACATCAACTCTTTAATTTTAAATTCATTATATTTGAAAAGATTGCCTGCAAAAACATTCCTCTTGATTCTGAATCATTTGTAAAAATTTTAAGAAAAATTTATATTTTTTTAGGAAATCGGCATATAATTTATTAGTAAATTTGAGCATAAATTTTTTTATAAACATTAAATAATTCAACTATGAAAAAAACAATCGCAATGGCAGCTTTGGCACTTGCAGTGTCTTTCGGTTCAATCGCTTGTAAGAAAAAAGTTTCTGATGCAGAACTTCAAACTCAAGCTACAACAGTAGTAACTTCTAATCCAAACGCTTCTGTTGAGGTAAAAGACGGAACAGCTCACTTGAGCGGAACTTTCGCTGACCAAGCTTCTAAAGATGCAATGATTGCTTCTTTGAAGGCAATTCCAGGAATTAAAGATGTAATGGATATGTCAACAATCGCTGCTCCTGTAGTGGTAGAAACAGTTTCTGCAGTTGATCCAGCTGTTCAGCAAAAAGTAACTGACGCTGTTAAAGATTTCCCTTCAGTAAAAGTAGAAGTGGTAAATGGTGAGTTGACTTTGACAGGAAACGTTTCTCCAGAGCAAGCAAGAAAAATAAAAATGTCGGTTGACGCTTTGAAAGCAGGAAAAGTAAACTATAATTACACAGTAAAATAATTGAAAATGAGTGCATTACAAGATAAATACGCAAGCGTAATCGCTGCAGCGCAGTCTGCAGGAGTTTCTAACCTTCAGGTTTCAGAACAGGACGGAATTCTTTATGTTTCAGGAAATGCAGGTTCTACCGCTGCAAAAGACGCAGTTTGGAACGCACTTGGAGCAATCGATTCCACGTATTCTGCTTCCGATATCAATGTTGACGTGCAAGTTGCAGGTTTAGCTGCAGGAGCCGCTTTAACTGTTGCTACAGAAGATTCTAACTTAAACATCAGACAAGAGCCTTCAACAGAAGCTGCAATCGTAGGAAAAGCGGCAAAAGGGGAGTCTGTAACTTTGGTAGAGCAAACATCCGACGATTGGTGGAAAGTAAAAACTGCCGATGGAGAAGAAGGTTATGCTTATGCAAGATACTTGAGAGCTTAATTCTCGACAACCAACAAATTGAAACCTCTGAATTTTCAGGGGTTTTTTTATGGGCCATCCCGAAAAAATTTGCCGACGCTTCATCCGAGGTAAATTTTTCGGGACCGCGCTGTACACTGCAATCTTTTTTGCGGCGGCGAAGCCGCCGCAAAAAAGGATTTCCGCTACCATCGCTTGTCCTGGCTGCTTCTAATTTTGAATGTCACGAAAAATTCAAAAGTTTTTACATTATTAAAGTGGGTATTCTGCGGATTTTATTTTAAAACCTTACTTTTGTTCCACTAAAATTTCCAATGAGAAAGAAAAATAAAAATATTGTTTTAGAAAACATCAAACTCGTTTCAGCAGGAGCAAAAGGCGTTGCAGTAGGTAAAACCGAGGAAGGAAAAACGGTTTTGGTTTCTGGCGCAGTTCCGGGTGATGTTGTAAATGTTCGTGTCAAAAAATCCAAGTCAAAATACGCAGAAGGTGAAGCTTTGGAAATCGTTGAAAAATCTCCTTTCAGAGTGGAACCAAAATGTATTCACTTCGGAGTTTGTGGCGGCTGCAAATGGCAAAATCTTTCCTATGAAAAGCAGCTCGAATTTAAACAGGACGAGGTTTACAACCATATCAAAAGAATCGGTGGACTTGTTGATTTCGAAACGTTGCCAATTTTGGGAAGCGAGGAACAGTATTTTTACAGAAACAAAATGGAGTTCTCCTTTTCCAATGCACGTTGGCTAACTTTCGATGAGGTAAGTTCCGGTGAAGATTTTGGAGATAAAAATGCGCTCGGTTTCCATATTCCCGGAATGTGGAGCAAGATTCTTGATCTAAAGGAATGTTGGCTTCAGGAAGAACCTTCCAATTCCATCCGGCCTTCTGTTAAGAAGTATGCCGTGGAAAACGGATTGGAGTTTTTCGACGTGAAAAATCAGCAAGGTTTCTTGCGAACTTTGATGATGCGACAAAACTCCAAAGGAGAGTGGATGGTTTTATTCCAACTTTTCCGTGAGGAAAAAGAAAATCGTGAAAAACTTTTCAATTTTATATTAAAGGAATTTCCGCAAATTAAGACTTTGGTTTTCGTCATAAATTCAAAACCAAATGATTCGATTTATGATCAAAATGTTCAAACCTACTTTGGCGACGGATTTTTGATGGAAGAAATGGATGGGTTAAAATTTAAAATCGGACCAAAATCTTTCTTTCAAACCAATTATAAACAAGCCTTAAATCTTTACCGAAAAACTTTGGAATTTGCCGATTTGAAAGGACATGAAGTAGTTTATGATTTATACACCGGAACAGGAACGATTGCACAATATGTAGCAAGAAACGCAAAACAAGTCATCGGAATCGAATCAGTTCAGGAAGCGATTGACGCTGCAAAAGAGCATGCTGAATTGAACGGACTTTCGAACTGTACCTTTTATTGCGGCGATATGAAAGATATTTTCAATGACGATTTTTTGGCCCATCATCCAAAAGCAGATGTTTTGATTACCGACCCACCAAGAGACGGAATGCATCAAAAAGTGGTGGAACAGATTCTGAAACTTTCTCCGGATAAGATCGTTTACGTAAGCTGTAATTCCGCGACTCAAGCAAGAGATTTGGCTTTGATGAAAGAGCATTATCGATTACTGAAAATTCTTCCGGTAGATATGTTCCCGCAAACGCATCATGTGGAGAATATTGCACTTTTGGTGAAGATTTAACTACATTTGAAAGATGAAATTCCTGAAAATATTTTTTCTGTGTGTTTTTTTAACTTCACTGTTTTCATGTACAAGTGATGACGACATTTGTATAGGTGGTGAAGCAACTCCCAGATTAAAAATGAAATTCAAAACCAAATCCACCGGAAAACTCAAAACCATGGATTCCATCTACATTAACGTGGATTATGGAAATGGGCAGATTCCCGTGATTGCGAATAAAAGGAAGACCGATTCGGTTTTTATTCCGCTTCGAGTGGATGAAAATCCTTTTACCGAGATTTATGTGGGAACTTCAAAAGAAGCGATCACCTCTAAAATAAAAATTAACTACACCACCGCATCAGAATATGTGTCTCCAGCTTGTGGAATTAAGCGAATCTATGAGAATGTAAGTTCTACCGTAATTACACCAAATCCTGTTTTAGAGACGGAACAGAATCAAACCCAAATTATCGATGAAAGCAAAACACATCTTTTCCTTCTTTTTTAGTTTTCTGTTCATCATCAATTTTGCACAGCAGAAACAAGATTCAGTAAAAGCTAAATGGAATTACAAACCCAATTTTCTGGTTGGTTTCGATGTGTTAAATGCGGGAATTGGTTTGTTTTCGCACAGAAAGATTTTTCAGGGATTTGTTTCGTCCAGAATTCAGAAAAATCTTCATGCTGCTGCTAATGCAGGTTTTGAAAAAAATGTCTACCAGAAAAACGGTTATGATGCAACGGTAAACGGACCTTTTTTAAAGTTGGGAGCTTTTTATATGTTGGCAAACGATGCTGAAAATGCAATGAACGGTTTTTATGCCGGCGGAAAATTGGCGGGTTCATTTTATAACCAAGAATATAAAGCAGTTCCTGTACGCGGATATGGTGGAAGTGAGACTTCTGTAGCTTTTCCCTCCTCAAATCAAAGTTCTTACTGGATTGAGGGAACTGTTGGTGGAAGAGTTCAGTTATTTGAATCGCCTTTTTATATCGATGTAAATATCCAACCCAAATATTTGGTTTTTTCTACAAAGCAAGAAGATATTAAGCCAATGATCGTGCCCGGATTTGGCAAAAGTTCTGGAAAATTTAATATAGGATTTGCATGGAATATTGCCTATTATTTTTAACGGTAATCAATACTATGTTTTAAATAATATAATTCTCTTTTTAATAATTTTTTAAGAAATTTATTGCTAAAAATTTCCCAATATTTTTTTAAAATAACATTTTAGTTAAAAATTCTCTTTTTAATTAATGATTCTTTATTAAAAGCAGTTAAAAAATATTTTTTCATTTATAAATTATCAAAATATTTGATGTTTTTGTTTTGTGGAAAAAATAAAAAGAGCTACTTTTGGGACATTCAAAAAACTTTAATATTAATCTTATGAAGAAAATTTTTACTTCTTTACTTTGTGGATTGATGAGTACAGCTGCATTTGCGCAATGGAGCCCTACATCAATGCAAGGGGAGAGAATCCGTCCGACATCTAATGTCACTAGTTATTATTCATTAGATCTTGATGCAATGAGATCTAAACTTGCCAATGCGCAAGAAACTGGAAAAGGTGCAGTAGCCGTTGAAGTTAAATTACCGACACTTAATGGGAAAATTGAGCGTTTCGCTGTTTACAGTTCTCCGGTTGTAGTAAAATCACTAGCAGATAAGTATGATTTGCATTCTTATGTGGGAGTAGGTATTGATGATCCAACTGCTTATGTAAGATTCAGTGTGGCGCCAAACGACTTCCAGTCGATGATTCTTAAGAATGGTTCGTACGAGTTTATTGAGCCACAAAATCATTCCAGAACAGTTTACGGAGTTCATCCAAAAACCAATAAGTCTGAAGCGGATAAAGCATTCATTTGCTCCACTGCAGAAACTCCGCTTACCAAAGCTCAAATTGACAAACTTTACACCGGTGGAAAATCATTCACCAATAATCCAAGTGATTTCAACAAATCTTCTGATAAAAAATATCGTACGTTGCGTCTTGCCATGTCGGTAAACGGTGAATATACCCAATATTTTGGAGGAACAGTAGCGGGAGCATTAACGGCAATAAATGCAACGTTGACCCGTTGTAATTTCGTGTTCGAGAAAGATTTCGCATTGAAATTAATTCTTCAGAACTTTCCTCAGTTAATTTACACTGATCCTGCTACTGATCCATATACCACAATTGGTGCGTGGAATAATCAATTGCAACAGACCCTTACCAACACCATTGGAAATGACGCTTATGATATCGGACACATGTTCGGAGCATCAGGTGGTGGTGGTAATGCAGGCTGTATTGGTTGTGTTTGTGTAAACCCTACTGGACCAACAAATAATGCAAAAGGTTCAGGAATCACTTCTCCAGCTGATGGAATTCCACAGGGAGATAATTTTGATATCGACTATGTAGCGCACGAAATGGGTCACCAATTGGGTGGGAACCACACTTTCTCAATGAGTCTTGAAGGAACAGGACAGAATGTTGAACCAGGATCCGGATCTACCATTATGGGTTATGCGGGAATTACTGGTGCTACTGATGTACAACCACATTCTGACGCGTACTTCCATATCAACTCCATTATTCAGGTACAAAACAATTTAATTGCGAAAACCTGCGATATTGAAACGGCTACTAATAACAATCCTCCTGTAATTACGGCAATGCCTGATGTTACAATTCCTAAAGGAACAGCTTTTGTTTTGACAGCTCAAGCCACGGATGCTGAAAATAATCCACTAACCTATACTTGGGAGCAGGTTGACAACGCTTCGGTAACTATATCTAAAACCAATTTAGGTAATACAACTAGTGGTGCGAGTTTCCGTTCTTTTACTGGAACAGCAAGTCCAACAAGATATTTCCCTAAATTTTCAACGGTAATGTCAGGAAGCTTGGTTAACCTTAATGATTGGGAAGCGGTTTCAACCGTTGCAAGAGCTTCAAACTACAGAGTTACCGTAAGAGATAATAATCCTGATCCGCTTCAGCAACAAACACAGGAAGCTTTACAGAAAGTTACTGTACATGCAAACGGACCATTCAAGATTACTTCTACAAAAGTTTACAACAACGCTCCTGGTCCATTAACTTGGGATGTAGTGGGAACTAACGCTGCACCTTTCAATGTAGCAAACGTTAAAATTGATTATACTACTGATAACGGAGCAACCTGGACTGTTCTCGCAGCATCCACTCCAAACGATGGAACAGAAGATTTTAGTTTTTCTTCTTTCGCAACAAACACTGCGTTAAAAATAAGAATTTCTGCTATTGGAAATGTTTTCTACGCGGTAGCTCCTGTTACTGTTTCTGCAATTGTTGCTTGTGATGGTACTGCTCCAGCTGGATTAGCAGTGAGCGGAATTACCAATGTTTCTGCACAGGTAAACTGGGATCCAATTGCTAATGCAACTTATATCGTAAGATACAAGAAAACAGCTGATGCAACTTGGACTCAAGTTCCGGTTTCCACCAACAGTTACACCATTACCGGCTTGGTAGAAGGTACTGCTTATGAAGTTCAGGTAGCTGCGGTATGTTCAGGTACTACTGGTTCATACACCGCTTCAGCTAACTTTACCACTTTAGTGCCTACTTATTGTACAGCGGGTGCAACTTCTACAAGTTTCGAGAAAATTTCTAACGTTACGTTCGCAAACATTAATAATAACTCGACCTCTACAGCAGGTTATGAAGATTTTACTTCTAAAATTGGAAATGTGAACAAAGGAGAAACCTATAACTTTACTGCATCATTTACAGGAACATCTTACTCTTCTGATGAAGTAAGAGTTTGGATCGACTGGAACGGTGACAAAGATTTTGATGATGCCGGTGAACTTGCATTGGTTACTCCTAAGAAATTATCACCTTGGACAGGTACTATTACAATTCCAGTAGATGCTCTTGTTGGAAATACTAGAATGAGAGTAAGATTGCACGACAGTTCATTAGGTCCTAACACGACACCATGTGGTACGTCAACTTACGGACAAGTTGAAGATTACACCTTAAATATTGGAGTACTTGCTACAGGCGAGAATGCTTTGGCAAATCTTCAAGTGTATCCAAACCCAGCAACTGATGTATTAAATATTACTAAAGTTTCCGGCAACGCAACTTACACTATTTATAACATCGCAGGACAAATGGTTTCTAAAGGTAAAATTGCGGACAACAAAGTTCCAGTATCTAAATTGCAGTCAGGTGTTTACATGATTTCAATTGAAGATAAAGGAAATGTGGAGAAAGTGAAATTTATCAAAAAATAAAAATTACTTCCCATCTATAATTAATCCCCGGAAATTTCCGGGGATTTTTTTGTTTTTTTAACAATAATAGGTAAAGTTTAACCAAACTTTAACCGTGAAAGCGCATCCAATAGAATGTGTTCCTGTGTTATTTCTTTTATTTTTGCGCACTATATGAAGAAGTTTTTATTACTGTTAACTTTATTGATGTTATCGGAAGTTAATGCCCAATATTTTTCTGGTCAAATCCTAATTAGGGACAATTCCGTCTATTATCTCAATCAGATTTATGTCACCAATATAACTTCTCAAAATACTGTTTATACCGACTATTATGGAAGCTTCAAAATTCCGGCAAAACCTGGAGACATCATACGTTTCACCTCCATTATTACAGACAGAAAAGATGTTGCCGTAAATGCCGAAAATTTACAGAGCACCAACAATATTGTAGAGCTAAAGGTTGCTTATTATGATATTCAGGAAGTTGTAATCAGCAGATTTAAGCCTACTGGAAATCTCCGTAAAGATGTGAGCTCACTCAAAAATGGAGAAAAAACAATGGCGTTACAAAGAATGATTGGTCTTCCTAGTCCGAAAGGTGACGGTCTTTCTCCAACATTGCCCGTTGCAGGTTTTTCTGGCGGAGGTTTAACATTCAGTTTGGAAAGCATTTATGATATCCTTTCCGGGGAACGGAAGAAGAAAGAAAGGGCCACCGAATATGAGCGAATGAACAATTCGGTCACGGCAATAAAAAAATACTACGGCACAGAGTATTTCGCAAACTTGAAAATACCGGTGAACCTTATCGACAATTTTCTACAGTTCGTATATTCGTCTGATAACATTTACCAATATGTTTCGAACAATAATTTTGAGGCAGTTGGGGTTTATATAGAAAAATATTTGCCGGTTTATCAGCGCAGGCTTCGTAATTCTCATTTAATGGATGTTGCAAAATAATGCTTTATTAATACTAAAAATATATTTAATTTTGGCAGATTATTTACAGTTGTTAACAATTAAATAAGCAATGAATTTGTATAAAAGATTTTTACTGCTGCTTACGTTTTCCAGTTTTTGTATGCTTTTTAGCCAGCAAAAAATGAAAGATTATTCCAAAATCATGAGAAGCACCAATATTTATGAGATTGATGCTTATTTGCGTGATGCACATCCCGATGATCCGAAACGTCTCATTTTGAAGCCCCGACTGATTAAGATGCTCAAAGAATACATCAAAAATGCACATCCTGCAGATCAGAGAGTAAAGGAATTTCAGGAAAAAATTGCGCTTTTACGAAAGAAACCATCCACGAGAATTACCTTTGATGAAATGAATGATCTTATTCGGCAAAAGCAGATTGCGAAATTTAAGGAAGAACTATTAAAAAAGGAAGGAGGAACCACTTATGTAACAAAAACTTATGGAACAGCGTCGAATCCAAATGTTGCTGCAGTAAACAGTGCCACTGGTTTAACCGCTTCAGGAATGACTGCCGACGAAGAAGCAGAATTTGCAATGTTGATGAATGTAAATCCTACCGAACATAAGAACAATACAGTAAAAGTACTTAATTCACTGTTTGATAACGATCCAAACAGTAAGGAAAGTATTGTGATGATTGAAAATAAATCGGACTGTAATATGATTATGAGGATCGAGGGAGTGGGCAACACAAAGTACAGACTTGCAATCCCGGCGCACAGCGATAATACAGTAGTTGTAACCAAAGGTGATTATCTTTTCTCCAGCTTGGTGTGCGGAGCGCAATATGCCTCACAAAAAACGGTACAGAAGGCGGTTATGGTTTCCCTAGGTGAGGGAAAGGGTAAGTAAATTTTCTAACAATTGCGCTTTTCATATAGCAACAATTTTTTCTATTTTTGTACGTTCTTTAAAGAATAAATGGGTAAAAATAAACTGGCAAGATTTGCCGAAAACAAAACACTTCCTAACGTTTTTCAGCCTACACGGGATGAGGCACTCAATAATTTTCATTTAAAAGGTAAATGGAGAAGCGAAGTCTTTAAGAACCACAACCCGATCGTTTTAGAGCTTGGTTGTGGGAAAGGAGAGTATTCTGTAGGTTTGGCAAAAGCATTCCCTGAGAAAAATTTTATCGGAATTGATATTAAAGGTGCCCGTTTTTGGTTCGGCGCTAAAGAAGCTGTTGAGAATAATCTGAATAATGCAGCATTTTTAAGAACTCAAATAGAACTTGTTGATTGCTTTTTCGATCATGATGAGGTGGATGAAATATGGATTACTTTTCCCGATCCGCAAATCAAATACCGCAGAACAAAGCACAGAATGACGCATCCCGATTTCCTGGAACGCTACAAAAAAATCTTAAAGAAGGATGGAATCATGCACCTGAAAACCGATTCCGAATTTCTGCATGGCTATACTTTGGGTTTGCTTCAGGGAGCAGGACACGAAATTATTTCAGCACACCACGATATTTACGGAGCGCCGGAATATGAACCGGGAACTCCGCTTTTAAGGGAAATAAAAACATACTATGAAGGTTTGTTTTCCGCAAAAGGAAAAACGATTACCTATATTAAATTCAGAATTAAATAAATACAAGAAACACCAGTCCCGTTCGTACATGAAAAAAACATTTTTTGCCGTAGCTTTTCTGACTCTGATGTCAGTTTCTGCACAGAAAAAAAATAATAACATTTTAGAAAGCTCCAATATTACCGAAATTGAGAATTTTCTGAAAAGCTCACATCCAGATGATCCCAGAAGAATAGTTTTGAAATCAAAACTCATTGCCCTTAAAAATTCGTCGTGGATGAAAAGCGGACAAAACCCCTACAAGACGGCAAAACCCGTAATTCTTGAAATTCCGAAAACCGTGGTTAAACAACAAAATAACGACGAGACCGAGGAATTTAAAAGACTAATCACATTGTCATCCACCGCCCATAAAGAAAAAACGGTAAAGTTACTTAACCAGCTTTTTGACAACGATATCACTTCAAAGGAAGCTATTCTGCTCGTTCAAAATAATTCCGACTGCAATATGATTGTAAGAATTCAGGGAGCGGAATTTTATAATCTGGCTGTCCCAGCTCACGGTGAAAACTCGTTGGTGGTAAAGAAAGGGGATTATCAACTGTTAAGCAATGTTTGTGACGCAAAGTATTCTTCCTTAAAAAATATTGGGAAAAACATGTTGGTGATTTTAAATAATCCCGTTGTTTCAAATTCGCCCAACAGTTATGTACAGAAAAACAATCCTGCCGCTTGGCAGAAATAAATTAACCAAATTCCTCTACATAAAAAAAGGTTCAGAAAATTTTCTGAGCCTTTTTCAGTGAAGTATAAAATTGGAGTCTTTTACTGTACCTGTTCGGTCTTTTAGATTATCGATCAGGTTCCGAACGTTAAATTTAGCGTTGCATAACGTCAAATTTGGGGTTCGGTATATGTATTTTAGGGTTTGGAACGTATAATTTCCCGGTCGATAACGCCATCTTTTACGTTGTTTAAAGATTAAGAGGTATTTTTAACGTACATCGCTAAAAGCAAAAACCGTCTCAAAACTTTTGAGACGGTTTCCTATTATTTTTGAAATATCCTAGAGGATTATTCCGCTGCGTTGTCGAAATCAGCATCTGCATCAGCAGTTACTTTTTCTCCTTCTTCTTTAGATTTTTCTTTGTCTGCCTTTCTTTGAGAAAGCCCTTCCTTAATCGAATCAGATACCACGCTCAAAATCATGTCGATTGATTTTGAAGCATCGTCGTTCCCTGGAATTACGTAATCTACTTTTCTTGGGTCAGAGTTGGTATCAACGATTGCGAAAACTGGGATTCCCAATTTTTTAGCCTCAGTTACCGCGATGTGCTCGCTCATGATATCCACTACGAAAAGTGCTGAAGGAAGACGTACCATGTCTGCGATTGAACCTAAGTTTTTCTCCAAGTTAGCTCTTTGACGGTCAACTTGTAGTCTTTCCTTTTTAGATAAAGTTTCGAAAGTTCCGTCCTTCTTCATTTTATCAATGTGGTTCATTTTCTTAACCGCTTTACGGATGGTAACGAAATTCGTCAACATTCCACCCGGCCATCTTTCAGTAATATAAGGCATGTTCAGTTCTGAAGCGTGTTTTGCAACTACTTCTTTCGCTTGTTTCTTAGTTGCTACGAAAAGAACTTTTTTACCTGCAGAAGTGATTTTTTCCAAAGCGTTACAAGCTTCGTCCAATTTCACTGCTGTTTTATGTAAATCTACGATGTGAATACCGTTTTTCTCCATAAAAATGTATGGAGCCATATTTGGATTCCACTTTCTGGTCATGTGACCGAAGTGTACACCTGCCTCTAAAAGGTCTTTAACATTTGCTTTAGCCATGTTTCTTTTTTGTTTTTAGTTTACGTTCCGCTTTTTGCAATCAACTTTTCTTTAGATGGGAGAAAAGTTTGGATGCTAAACTAAACGGGGCAATTTTGTTAATGCTTTCAGCTTTCGGCAATTTGCTTTCAGCTTGAGCGTAATAATTTAAAAATTTTTGAATAATATTTGTAAAGCCAACAGCTGTTTGCTGAAAGCCGATTGCAAATATTAACGTTTCGAGAATTGGAATCTCTTTCTTGCTTTTTTCTGTCCTGGTTTCTTTCTTTCCACCATTCTAGCGTCTCTTGTAAGCAATCCGTGAGGTTTCAACAACCCTCTGAATTCTTCGTTGATATCGCACAATGCTCTGGAAAGTCCCATTCTGATTGCTTCAGCCTGACCTGTAATTCCACCACCGAAAACGTTCACTGTTACGTCGTACTGACCTACAGTTTCAGTTAGCAAAAATGGCTGGTTGATTTTGTACACCAACACGTCAGTTCCGAAGTACTCTTTAGAGTCTTTTTTGTTTATCGTGATGTTTCCAGAACCTGGTCTCACGTAAACTCTTGCTACAGAAGTTTTTCTTCTTCCGATTTTGTGAACTATTGACATATTAATTATTTGAATTCGTTAATATTAATTACTTTTGGCTGTTGAGCTTCATGTTTGTGTTCAGTTCCTTCATATAAATAAAGGTTTTTGAACAATGTAGATCCCAATCTGTTTTTCGGAAGCATTCCTTTCACAGATTTTTCCAATACTTTCAAAGAATCTTTTTTCTGAAGTTCAAGAGCAGTCATTGACTTTTGACCACCTGGATAACCAGTATGCCAAATGTAAGTTTTGTCGGCCCACTTGTTTCCGGAAAGGGTAACTTTCCCAGCATTCAAAACGATTACGTTGTCTCCACAATCTGCGTGAGGCGTAAAATTCGTCTTGTGCTTTCCTCTCAAAATCTTTGCAACCTTGGAAGCAAGTCTTCCTAAAGGTTGTCCTTCAGCGTCTACCACAACCCATTCTTTATTAGCGGTAGCTTTGTTAGCTGAAACGGTTTTGTAACTTAATGTATTCACACTTTATCGTTTACGGTTAAACATAATTTTCCCTTTAAGGGTGTGCAAAGGTATGGATTTTTTTTAAACCTAGAAAATTGTTTTGATTTTATTTTCGAAGCGACTTCGATGTTCTGAAACTCGCAATCAAATAATACGCAACAAAAACGGTTGAAAATTTGATGACCGATGGAACAACTTGTTCAAAATCAAAAATCAACAATCCTACCGCAACCAAAACTGCCATCGCTAAAAAGGAAATCAAAAATTTTTGCGGCAAAGAGAATTTCTCATTATCTAAAAAATAAGCAATTCCCCAAGCTGAACCGAAGGAAAGTCCGTAGTACAAATCAAGTTTCCAGCCTTGGCTTCCCAAAAGAAAATAATTCAGTAAAAAACTGATGGCTGTTCCTAATAGTAAATAGATGATTGCGCGTTGCATTATTGTATTGTTTCTGCAAAAATACTCTTTTCCGTCAATGTCATATAGTCAAATTTCAGCCAAATTTTTAATACTTCTACAAGAATCCTTATCTTTGAAAAATCCACAAAAATTTCAATTTTCTTTATGGAAACCTCAAAATACGAACCTAAAAACAAAGTAAGAATCGTAACTGCGGCATCGCTTTTCGACGGTCACGATGCCGCAATCAATATTATGCGCCGCGTCATCCAAGGAACAGGTTGCGAAGTGATACATCTCGGTCACGATAAATCTGCGGAAGAAGTCGTAAATACGGCAATTCAGGAAGATGCGAATGCGATTGCCTTAACCTCTTATCAAGGTGGACACAACGAATATTTCAAGTATATTTATGACCTTTTGCGTGAAAAAGGCGCTTCACAAATCAAAATTTTTGGCGGCGGAGGCGGTGTAATTTTGCCGGAAGAAATCAAAGATTTAATGAATTACGGAATTGATCGAATTTATTCTCCGGACGATGGTCGCGAACTTGGTTTGCAGGGAATGATTGATGATTTGGTGAAAAAATCCGATTTCGCAACGGGAGAAAATGTTACTGTTGAAAGTTTAGATAAAATCAAATTTGAAGATTCAAAATCCATCGCAGAAGTGATTTCAGCAGTGGAAAATTTTTCTGATGAAAAACCAGATTTGGTAAACGCGATCGATGAAAAAGCAAATGGTTCAATGATTCCCATTATAGGAATCACGGGAACTGGAGGTGCAGGAAAATCTTCATTGACCGATGAATTAGTTCGTAGATTTTTGCGTTCAAATCCAGATAAAAAAATTGCCATTATTTCCGTCGATCCTTCCAAAAAGAAAACGGGAGGCGCACTTTTAGGCGACAGAATTCGTATGAATTCCATCAACGATTCTCGTGTGTATATGCGTTCTATGGCGACACGTGAGAACAATGTTTCGGTTTCGCCTTACATTCATTCCGCCATTAATATTTTAAAAATTGCAAAACCCGATGTGATTATTTTAGAAACTTCGGGAATTGGACAGTCCGGTTCGGAAATAACTGAAATTGCCGATGTTTCGATGTATGTAATGACGCCGGAATACGGTGCCTCCACGCAATTGGAAAAAATTGATATGTTGGATTATGCCGATTTAATCGCTTTAAATAAATCAGACAAACGCGGTGCTTTGGACGCACTTCAAGCCGTGAGAAAACAGTATCAAAGAAATCACTTGTTTTTTGATAAAACTTTGGAAGAAATGCCGGTTTTTTCCACAAAAGCAAATCAGTTCAACGATTGGGGAACTACGGAACTGTATAATTCGCTGATTAAAAAAGTTAATGAAGTTATTCGGAAATCACGCTTCGACTCCGCTCAGCGTGATAATAAGAACGATCTCATCCTGAGCGAGGTCGAAGGATATTTTAACGAATATGTAGAACACAATGTTCAGGAAGAATCCACGATTATTCCGCCGAAAAGAGTTCGTTACCTTTCTGAAATTGTAGAAAATAATAAACAATATGACAAACAAGTTGAAGAACAGGCTTTAGTTGCTAAAAAAATGTATCTCATCGACGGAGCAAAAGCGCTAATTACCGATGACGAACATACGCACGACAAACTTGAAAAAGTTTTCATCAAAGCAAAAAAAGAACTTTCTGAGGAAAATGTTTTTTTCCTGCAAGGTTGGCATAAATTCAAGGAGGAAATGAAAGAAGAAACTTTCACTTACCTCGTTCGTGGAAAGGAAATTAAAGTGGATACAAAATCCGAATCGCTTTCAGGATTGAAAATTCCAAAAATTTCTTTGCCGAGATTTCAGGATTGGGGCGACCTTATCCGTTGGAAAGGACAGGAAAATGTTCCCGGACAATTTCCTTACACCGCCGGAATTTACCCTTTTAAAAGAACTGGAGAAGATCCCACGAGAATGTTCGCCGGAGAAGGCGGTCCAGAAAGAACAAACCGAAGATTCCATTATGTTTCTGCAGAAATGCCTGCGAAAAGACTTTCTACGGCTTTTGATTCCGTGACTTTATACGGACAAGATCCAGCTTTTCCGCCCGATATTTATGGAAAAATTGGAAATGCGGGAGTTTCCATCGCGACTTTGGATGATGCGAAAAAACTCTATTCCGGTTTTGATTTGATTAATGCAATGACTTCGGTCTCGATGACGATTAATGGTCCCGCTCCGATGTTGTTGGCATTTTTTATGAATGCCGCAATCGACCAAAACTGTGAAAAATACATCGAAGAAAATAATCTTTGGGATAAAGTTGAACAAAAACTCAAAGAAAAATTTGATGATAAAGGTTTGAAAAGACCTTCCTATAATGGTGAATTACCGCCTTCCAATAATGCTTTAGGATTAAAATTATTAGGAATTACCGGTGATGAAATTTTAGATGTGGAAACTTACGCCAAAATAAAGGCTGAAACCATTGCAACGGTTCGTGGAACGGTTCAAGCCGATATTTTGAAGGAAGACCAAGCGCAAAATACCTGTATTTTCTCTACGGAATTTGCCTTGAGATTAATGGGCGATGTTCAGGAATATTTCATCAAAGAAAAAGTTCGGAATTTCTATTCGGTTTCTATTTCCGGTTATCACATTGCAGAAGCAGGAGCCAATCCAATTTCGCAACTCGCGTTCACACTTGCCAATGGTTTTACTTATGTGGAATATTATTTGAGCCGTGGAATGAATATCAACGATTTTGCTCCGAATTTATCCTTCTTTTTCTCCAACGGAATTGATCCGGAATACGCCGTAATTGGTCGTGTTGCTCGTAGAATTTGGGCAAAAGCGATGAAGGAAAAATACCACGCCAACGAAAGAAGTCAGATGTTAAAATACCACATCCAAACTTCCGGACGCTCGCTTCACGCACAGGAAATTGATTTCAACGATATCAGAACCACACTTCAAGCGTTGTATGCGATTTATGATAACTGTAACTCGCTTCACACGAATGCGTACGATGAGGCCATTACAACTCCAACCGAAGAATCCGTTCGTAGAGCAATGGCGATTCAGTTGATCATCAACAAAGAACTCGGTTTAGCGAAAAATGAAAATCCGTTACAAGGTTCTTTCATTATTGAAGAATTAACAGATTTGGTGGAAGAAGCAGTCTATGCGGAATTTGACCGAATTACAGAAAGAGGCGGCGTGCTTGGAGCGATGGAAACGATGTATCAACGCTCGAAAATCCAAGAAGAATCCATGCATTACGAATGGCTGAAACACACCGGAGAATACCCAATCATTGGCGTGAATACTTTCCTTGGAAAAGATGGGTCGCCAACGATTTTACCGAGAGAAGTGATTCGTTCTACCGAAGAAGAAAAGCAATTGCAGATTTCCAATTTGGAAAATTTCCAGAAATCCCACGCCGACAAATCGGGTGAAATGTTGGAAAAGTTACAGAAAGCCGCCATCAATCAGGAAAATTTATTTGAAGTGATGATGGAAGCCGGAAAATATTGTTCACTCGGACAGATTACCAATGCGCTGTTTGAAGTGGGCGGAAAGTATCGCCGTAACATGTAATTTTGAATTTCGAATTATAGAATTTAATTACGATAAAATCTCCAGAAAATTTTCTGGAGATTTTTCTGCCAAAGATCATATTTCTTCTTTGTAACAATGTCGGAATAATTTTTATCTTTAACGATTAAGAAAAAATGATTTTATGAAAAAATTTAGTTTAATTTTTGCCTTATTAATTACAGGTTTTACCTTTTCACAAAACAGAATCGAAGATTTCCAAGTAACTTTACCCGAAACAAAAGTTCCGAACAGCCTCTACAAAACCTTGAAACTTGTTGATGCCAGAATTGACTCTACCAACATGGGAATTGTACAGAAAGGCGCATTCAACGCAAAAGCGAAAGTTGTTCCTACAGTTTCTTTGCGCAAACAATTGCAGAGCGTGTTGGATGCCCAAAACGGAACTGATGCCCAAAATGGTGAAATGCTCCTATATTTAAAACAATTTTCGTTTGCAGAAGTAACGGGCGCAGTTAGCGAGAAAGGTTATTGCTACGTTCAAGGTTTTCTTTTTGGAAAAAATGCCGACGGAACATACAGTTCGCTTGATAAAATTGATCAGGTTATTTTACATTCATCATTGGATGTAACGAAAGCGACGATGAAGAAAGGCAGCGAAATGATTTCCAACTTCATCGCAAAAAACGCGACCAAAACTCCGGCTACAGCAGATAAATATACTTATGCCGAAATTAAAAATTATGACCAGATTGTAAAGGGGAAATATCCACTTTATGCGAACAGCACTTTAACCGACGGACTTTACACCGGATTTGAAAGTTTCAGAAACCAAATTCCTGCGTCGGAAACTTTTACAAGCGTGAAATTCGGTCCGGATAACAGCAAAATTGTAAAAATATATACCAACCAAACCGGAAAAGATAAAGAAATACAAAAAGATCAATATTATGCATTGATTGATAAAGGCATACCGTACATTTATTCGGATTTGGACAATGGTTTTCTTAAAATGAATCGGGGTGAGGGAAATGAGTTGTATTATCAGGCAAGAGCAAAAGCGACTGCAAAAACAGGAAATGTGGTTATGGCGAGTGCATTTTTTGGAATTATTGGCGGCTTGATTGCTTCTGACGCAAGTGCAAAATTTGACATGAAACTAGATTACCTGAATGGTGCCCCAATACCAATAAGAGAGGTGAAAAAATAAAATAAACAGAAAATCTTCCGAAAATTCGGGAGATTTTTTTGCTAATAATTATCTTTGACAAATCAAAACACAAATATGATTTTCAACAGAGTTTTCTTGCTTTTAATCCCAATTTTCATTATTTCCTGCAAATCCGAGGCAGAAAAAATTTCAGAAAGAAACTTAATTATAGATTCCACGATCATCGCTTTCCAAAAAAAATTATTGAAAACAGAGATTAATTCGGTTTTTGAGAAAAATCATTTTAACGGAAGCATTTCGGTCTTTCAAAATGGTGAAAAATTGTATGAAAAGGAAAACGGTTTCGAAAATTTTAAGACAAAATCCAAAATCGACAGCAATTCGGTTTTTGCGATTGGTTCGCTGTCGAAGCAATTTACAGCGGTTTTAGTTTTGCTTCAAGAAGAGCAGGGGAAATTGAAAATTAACGATAAGGTTTCAAAGTATTTGGTTGAATTTCAGCCGAAAGAATTTGAAAATATCACGATTCAACAACTGTTAAATCATACTTCCGGATTGAACGATTTCGGAAGCGGCTTGCATTCAAAGCCTGGAAAAGAATTCAATTATTCCAATAAAGGTTTCCGGAACTTAGGGGAGTTGGTCGAGAAAGTTTCAGGGAAATCTTACGATGAAAATGCCAAAGAACTTTTTGCAAAAGCGGGAATGAAAAATTCTTCCACCCCAAATTTATTTCAGGGAAAGGATTTTGCAGGGGCGTACACAGGAAATTCCAATAATTTTCAGAAGATAGAAAACATGCCGAAACGACTTGCTGACAAAGAGATTTCAGTTGCTGCAGGTGGAATTTTATCCACCGTTCCCGATCTTCACCGATGGAATGATGCGCTTTACAACGGCAGAATTCTAAAACCCGAATCACTTCAAAAATTCATGGAAAAATCTTCCGGTAGAAATCATCCGATTTTAGGAAAAATGGGTTACGGTTTTGGAATTATGATGAATCCGCAAAAACCGGTCGCGTATTTTCATACAGGTTACGTGAAAGGTTCGCCGTCGCTGAATATTTACTATCCCGAAACCAAAACTTCCGTAATTATTTTGTCCAATATTGCCGATGAAAGCAAAGGAAAAGATGCGATTTTCATCCCACACAAAGAAGTGAAAAAATTAACGGATGCGATTGAAAGTTCGGTCGCTGAATTGAGGAAAGAGATGATTAAGATTTGATGCAGATTGTTGCAAAGTTGCAGTTGATGCATATTGGTGCAAAGTTGCAATTGGTCTTTTTTTGCAGTAAATGTTTCTATAAATGAAAAATTCAATAGGAATGGGCTTTAGCCCATTTGGAAAATAAATTCATGCATCGTGGCTTTAGCCAAAATTTATTCACTAAAAACTCATTCATATTTGCCCGCCAAAGTTTCTCGCAATCCTTTTAAATAATCTGGAAATCTTTCTTTTGTAGTTCGATTTTCAAAGCCTGGAATGAATGCGTTTTCTGTAAGTAGCTGCTCATTCGATTTTGACTCGCGGATTGCCTTCATCATAAAATCATTGCTCGCTGCAAGAAACTCCGACATTTCTTTCAAATTCGATTTGTTTCCCACCGTCAATTCAGGTTTGTTGGCATGACCAAAAATAAACAGCGTGTCATCATCAAATTTTTCCTGAATTTTTCCTAAAACTTTTATCCAATTGAAAGAATCGGCTCCGTCTGAAGTTCGATACACAGGAATCATGTTGATGAACATTAAATCTCCGACATGAACCACGTTATCATTTTCAAAGTGATACACCACATCACCAAAAGTATGTCCGTTTCCGAAATGATAAGCTGTGATTTTTTCATTTCCCAAATTGATTTTGTACTCTTTTTCAAACAAAATATTGGCGTAAAGTTGCTCATTCAACTTGTTGCTTTTTTCTGCAGCTTTTCTTTGAAGTTCGGGAACTCTTTGATGCGCGACGATTTTGTTCGTTAAATCTTTAAAAGAAATATTTCCCGAAGTATGATCTCCGTGATGATGGGTGTTGCAAAGAAATTCAATCGGTTTGCCTTTAGCAGAAATTCCATCCAAAACAGGTTTTATAGTGTCGGGAAACTGAGAATCCACAATTATAAAACCATCTTTCGTCTCCAAAATACCTACCGTTCCTCCACGGTTCGTAAACCGGAAAACATTTCCTCGTACTCTTTCTAAATTTCCTGTACTTAAATTTAAGGGCTCAAAAACACTTCTATTAATAGGTTTTGTAGTTTTACAACTTAGGAAAGTCGGCATCAAAGCCAATCCTAAACCTGCGGAAAATGTGGTGGCAAGAAAATCTTTGCGGTTCATCTTGAGTAATTTGATCTAAAAATAGGAAAAAAAATTTAAAAGGTTCTACAAAAAAATCCGACACATTTCTGCATCGGACTGATTATCAATTATAAAAAATTTATTTTTTGTTGAAATCTCCTGCATAAACCGAAGTCAATTTATCCAAACTCAAATACTTGCGAAGTGCCGCATTAACTTCCTCTAATTTCAAGGCTTCAATTTTTGCATTCAAAGCATCGTATTCATCGAGAGAAACGCCGTATTGCAATTTCTTGTTTACAATATTAATGAGCGTGTTGTCCATTCCCAACATGGTTTTCTGAATATTGGCGTAACTTTTTTTGTTGGTCACCAATTCTTCAGCAGTGAAACCGTCTTTCAAAGCTTTTGCAACTTCTTCTTTTACGGCTTTTTCCACCGCGTCACGTTTTGTAGGATTTAATAAGGCGTAATATCCCCAATTTGCCACATCATTGGAAACGGGAACATCAATGAATGAGCCGACTCCGTAACTGATTCCTTCCTTCTCACGCAATCTCATCGGAAGTCTTGCAGAAAGAAAACCACCACTTCCCAAAATTTCATTGGCTAAAAGTAGCGCGGGATAATCTGCACTTTTTTGATCCATCTTGAAACTTTCCACCCCTAAAGCCATCGCATTTTCTTTATCGGGAGTCAGAAAGATTTTATCTGCTTTTTTGGTCTCAAAATAGGTAGGTTTAATTTCGGAGTATTTCGATTTAGAATTAAACTTCCCGAAAGTACTTTCGATAGAGGCTGCGGCAATTTTCGGATCCACGTTTCCTATCACCGTTCCCACGCCATTGTTTGCACCCAAAATGTTTTCGTAATAATTGACGATCTGGTCTCTAGTAATTTTTTTGTTGTTATCAATCTGTTCCTGTAACGAAGCGGTATAAAAAACGCTTTCTTTTGGATAAGGTGAAGAAAATCTTTCGAGCTCGTTTTGAGCGATTGCTTGCGGATCTTTCAATTGTCCCTCCAAATAGGTGTTTTGTTCAGCTACCTTATTGGTGATTTCATTTTGTGGGAATATGGAATTGGCCATCATATCCTTTAAAATATCCATCACTTCCTGATAAGAATTTTTGTAGGTGTTTAGAGAAATGTATAGATTTTGTCCATTAATTCTTGTGTCGATGCTCGATTTCAGTTGATCCAAACGATCCTGAATCTGTTCCTTGGTTTTCGTTTTGGTTCCTGCATTCAACAATTGTGCGGTTAAATTTCCGATGGCGTTTTTGCCTGCCAAATCTTTTTCGTTTCCTGCCAATAATTTAAAGTTCGCCATTACTTTATCGCCCTTGATTTCCTTGTTGATCAAGCCATATTTCATGCCGTTGGAAAGTTTTCCTTCCGTTAAATTTTTCTTCAAATTGGCGATTGTTGCTTCGAAAGGTGCGGCTTCTTTTTCTAATGCTTTTCCTTTGTAGTTATCGGTTAATGAAGCGATTTGTGAAGGCGAATATTCAGCAGGTTTTACTCGGTTTTCATTGGCGGATGGAACAAAAACCCCAATCGTTCTGTTGTTGCTTCTGAAATATTTTTCGGCCACCCTTTTAATATCGGCAAGCGAAAGATTTTCTACATTGTCACGGTAAAGAAAGGCGAGTTTGTAATTTCCTGCACCAATGATTTCGGTTAAAGAAATGGCGTATCGAATGGTGTTGTTTCTAATGTCGTCAATTTGTTTCAGCAGTTTAGACTTTGCTCTTGCCAAATCTTGTTCGTTATAATTGAGGGTTGAAATTCTATCCAGTTCAGCCTTAACTAAATTTTTAGTTACCTCTAAATCTTTGTCTTTTGGAACATCGAAATTGAAATACATCAAACCTGCATCCCGAACCTGCGGCGAATACGCCCACAAACTTGAAACTTTCTGTGTTTCCACTAAATTTTTATAGAGGTATCCAGAAGGATTTGCCGTTAAAATTTCACTCAAAGCATCTAAAGCGGCGTAATCTTTATCGGCAAAAGCTGCGGTGTGATAAGCAGCGGCAACGAGTTTGCTTTCTCCGCTACGTTTCAGTTCAACTGTTTTTTCGCCGTCTTGAGCAGGTTCTACAGTGTAAGTTCCGCCCAATTCTCGTGTAGGTTTTGGAAGGGTTGCGAAATAGTCTGAAATATATTTCAACGCATTATTTTCATCAAATTTTCCTGCAATAATTAAGGTTGCGTTATCAGGTTGATAATATTTTTCGTAGAACTTTCTTAAGGTCGTTGCCTTTACACGCTCGATGTCTTCTTTACTTCCAATGGTTGAATTTCCGTAATTGTGCCACATATAAGCAGTGGAGAACACTTTCTCCATCAATACGCCGTTTGGATCATTTTCGCCGATTTCAAATTCATTTCTTACCACAGAAAATTCTTTGTCGAGGTCGCTTTGCAGAATAGTCGCATTAATCATTCTGTCCGCTTCCATTTGGATTGCCCATTTCAGGTTTTCGTCGTTCGAGGGAAAAATTTCATAGTAATTGGTTCGGTCGTACCAAGTCGTTCCGTTTGCAGCACCGCCTTTGTCGGTCAATTGTTTTTTAATGTCGCCTAAGCTTTTAGTTGACTTAAAAAGCATGTGTTCAAGCAAATGCGCCATTCCTTTTTCACCGTAACCTTCGTCTTTCGAGCCTACGTTGTACACAATGTTTACGATCATGTTACTTTGCGACGCATCGGGAATCAGCAAAACTTTCATGCCGTTGTTGAGGGAATATTCCTTAATTCCTTCCACGTTTCCGATGAATTTTGGGGTTTCTGCTTTTTGGGCACTTAGATTTAGGGAAAAACCTAAACTTAATCCAACCAAAGCAGTGAGGAAAAATTTTCTCATGTCTTTGAAATTTATATTATTGAAGATTTATGATTATCAGCTGCTCAAAGTTATACAAAGTGCGGTAATTGGAAAAAGTTTTTCCTTACATTTAACTAAAATTAAGAAAGTAGAAGATTATGAAAATTACCTCTCAAATTATAATTTTAAGTACCGATTCCTTATTTTTACCAAATGCAAACCGAAAAAATTATTTTGGGAATCGATCCGGGAACCACGATTATGGGTTTCGGAATCATTTCTGTGAAGGGAAGTAAAATGGAAATGATTTCCATTCATGAATTGATTTTAAAGAAATATCCCAATCACGAAACGAAACTGAAATATATTTTCGAAAAAACGTTAGCATTAATCGACGAATTTCATCCCGATGAGGTTGCTTTAGAAGCACCTTTCTTTGGAAAAAACGTACAATCGATGTTGAAGTTGGGGAGAGCGCAAGGTGTTGCCATGGCTGCATCGCTTCACAGAAATATTCCGATTACCGAATATTCCCCAAAAAAAGTGAAAATGGCCATCACCGGAAACGGAAATGCAAGCAAAGAACAGGTTGCCGGAATGCTGCAAAATCTTTTAAGTCTAAAGGAATTTCCCACAAAATATCTCGACGCGTCCGATGGTTTAGCGGTTGCGGTTTGTCATCATTTCAATTCGGGAAGTGCGATAACCGAGAAAAACTATACAGGTTGGGCGAGTTTTCTGAAACAGAATCCCGAAAGGTTAAAATAAAGGCAATCAATTTGTTTTCAGTGCTTTAAATTGTAATTGAATTTTACAAAAATTTTACAACCAATTTACTTGGCATTGCCCAATACTATCTGTAACATTGTTGCGTTTTAATGTACCAATTAAATGATTTGAGATTTGAGGTTTCAACAAATAAACTTTTTAAAAAAATGAAAGCACAAAAAATAAATCCAACCATTGTGAACCACAGGATGAATTGGTTTCAAAAATTCCTCCTAGTTTGTTCAGGTGGCAACATCCATATTTTAAGAAAAACACCAAGCGAATGGAACAAGTTCGCCGGAATTGGCGGAATCATTTTGTTCACTGCGGTTTTTGCGACGCTCTCTGCTGGTTATGCGATGTTCACCGTTTTCGATGATATTTGGATTTCGGTAGGATTTTCAATTCTTTGGGGTTTGATGATTTTTAATCTTGACCGATATATTGTTTCTTCCATCAAGAAAACAGGAACGTGGTGGAATCAAGTTTTAATGGCGATTCCACGATTGATTTTGGCGGCGTTTTTAGGAATAATCATTTCCAAACCTTTGGAGCTGAAAATTTTTGAGAAAGAAGTCAACAAGCAATTGAACACCATTATCCAGAGAAATAAAACCCAACTTCAAGCTGAAATGAACGGGAGAATCCTGCAACAGTCAGGACCTTTTGAAACCGAGAAAAAACAGATTCAGGCTAAAGTTGCAGAGTATCAAAAAGCTTATGATTCTGCTTCGGTTGAGTTAGAGAAGGAAATTCTGGGGAAACAGTCTGGTTTAACTTCCGGGAAAGTAGGTTTCGGTTCCAACGCGAAAAGAAAATCCGAACTGAAGGAACAACGCCGACAAGATTTAGAAAATTATCAAAAACAAATTGCTCCTCGTTTAGAATATTTAGACCAAGAAATCTCAAAAGTTTACACCAATATCGAAACGGAAAGAAACAAAACAGAAACTTTTGAAGACAAATTCAACGGATTTGCGGCAAGACTTCAAGCCTTGGACGAACTTGGAAAAAACTCAGCAATCATCGGAATTGCGGCAACATTTATCATGGGGCTTTTTATCTGTCTTGAAATTTCACCAGTCTTGGTAAAACTAATTTCATCGGTGGGTCCTTACGATTATCTTTTAGACAAAACCGAAAACGATTTCCGACTTTACGCCAAAGAAAAAATCGAAAAAGGAAATGTTGGAACAGATTGGCGAATCGAAGATTTTAAGGAAAATCTTAAAAAGGAATAACGGGTAACAAAAGGGTTACCTGATTTTCACCAAAACCTTTCCTTTGGCTCGTCCGCTTTCCAAATAATTCATCGCTTCATTGGTTTCATTGAAAGGAAAAACTTTGTCGATGACCGGTTTAATTTTACCTTCTTCGATGATGCTTGTGATTTCTTCCAACTGTTTTCTGCTCGAATGCATTAATAAAAAAGAATAATCAACTTGGCGTTTCCTGGCTTCCTTGATCACTTTTGCGCTCCTCATTTTGATGACAAATTTCACCAACCAATTCACTCCAGAATCTATGGCAAATTGTTCATCTGGAACCACAGAAATTGAAATAATTTTTCCGCCGGGTTTTAGAATTTTCATCGATTTTAAAAGTGTTTCCTCGTCTTGAGTATTCAAAACCAAATCGTAATCTTTTAGTAGGTCTTCGAAGTTTTGGGTTTTGTAGTCAATCAAAATATCGGCTCCGAGGTGCTGAAGCATTTCAAAACTTTTTGGACTTGCGGTTGTTGCGACTTCCGCTCCCAAATATTTCGCCAACTGAATTGCAAATGTTCCCACTCCACCGGAACCTGCCTGAATGAAAACTTTCTGTCCTTTTTTCAATCCCGCTCTTTCATAAATTTGCCAAACCGTTAAACCAACCAAAGGAATCGAGGCGGCTTCTTCCAATGACAAATTTTTCGGTTTTGAAGCCAATTCGTCTTCGCCAACTGCAATGAATTCAGCTAAAGTTCCAATTCCTGAGTTTTTATCTGGTCGAAGATAAACCTCATCTCCAACTTTAAAATGTTTCACATTTTTGCCAATTTTCGAAACAATCCCGGAACCGTCATTCCCCAAAATTAAAGGAAACTTCATTGGTAAAACCATTTTCAGGTCGCCGTGTTTAATTTTAAAATCGATGGGATTGAGACTTGCGTAATGCATTTCCACCAAAACCTGGTCAGCGGAAATGTCGGGAATCGGCAAATCGCCGAATTTTAAAGGTGAGGTTTTGTCGTATTTGGTGATGTAGAATGATTTCAAATTGACTTTATTGATAATTAAATGTAGTGAATTTTTTGTTAAATAAATTTTAAAACCATTTATAAAGACGAAAAAACGATATTATAACTTTAAATTTGTAGTAATTAAATTCAAAAAAAATATGAACACGCATAACGTAAAAGCCTTCGGAACGGAAGCAATAGATGCAGATTTAAAAGAAATGACCATCGCAAGACGCGAAGTTCAGCCGAAAGATGTAGAAATAGATATTCTGTATTGTGGCGTTTGTCACAGCGATTTACACACCGCAAGAAACGATTGGGGCGGAACAAAATATCCCGCAGTTCCCGGTCACGAGATCATCGGAAGAATTACGAAAGTTGGTTCGGAAGTGACGAAATTTAAAGTCGGAGATTTAGCTGGAGTCGGTTGTTTGGTGGATTCTTGCAGAACTTGCGACAGTTGCAAACAGGATTTGGAGCAATATTGCCTGAACGGCTCAACCGGAACTTACAACAGCAAAGACAAATATCTTGAACAGCAAACTTATGGCGGTTATTCCGAAAAAGTAGTGGTTGACCAAGATTTTGTTTTAAGGGTTCCGGAAAATTTAGATTTAAAGGCAGTTGCGCCACTTTTGTGCGCAGGAATCACCACGTATTCTCCTTTAAAACATTGGAAAGTTGGTCCAAATTCCAAAGTTGCAGTTGTTGGTTTGGGCGGACTTGGTCACATGGCGATTAAACTGGCAAAAGGAATGGGAGCGCATGTTTCTCTGTTCTCGAGAACTCCCTCAAAAGAGCAGGAAGCAAAAGACATGGGCGCAGATGAAGTCATTATTTCTACCGATGAAGAGCAAATGAATTCGGTGAAAGGAAAATTCGATGTAATTATCGATACCGTACCTTATGATCACGACATCAATCCTTATATTTTAACTTTAAATATATCGGGAACATTGGTTTTGGTGGGATATATCGGTTCCATGGAGGATATGCTGAAAACCCCTCCAATGATTTTGGGAAGACGTTCCGTTGCGGGTTCGGTGATTGGTGGAATTGCCGAAACTCAGGAAATGCTCGATTTTTGTGGCGAGAAAAATATCCTTCCCGAAGTTGAGATGATCAACATGCAGGACATCAACGACGCTTACGAAAGAATGCTGAAAAGCGATGTGAGATATCGCTTTGTGATCGATATGCAGAGTTTGAAATCATGAGCAATAAGCAATAATTAATAAGTAATAAAATTGCCACGAATTCACTGATTTAATTGCTGTGAATTTGTGGCAATATTTTTTTTATTTGCTTAAAAACGATACTTCACATTTAAACCGCCAAAGAAATAAGCACTTTTTGGACCTGGAGTAATATCCGTTGCAACATTTTGGGGATATTGGGAGTCCGGGTCGTTGTCTCCTACGCTGTTTCCAAGAAAGACAAACGTGTAGTTAATTCTATTGGTCAAATTATTTCCCATGACATAAGCGTCCATTTCAAATTGACCAAACGATTTTTTGTAACCCAATTTTATATTTAACTGATGATATGCTTTCACTTTAGTAGTATTAGCAAAATCGGTATAAATTCTGTCCAAATAATTAAACGTGTTATAGAGATAAAACCCAGAATGTGTAGTGAAATCCAAACCAAGAGATGCTTTGTGTTTAGGAACACCCACTACTTCTTTTCCCGAATAATTTTTTCCGTTGGTTACGAAATTATCATATTTAAAATCATAAAGCGAATAATTGAAGTAAGGTTCAATCTTCTTAAAAAATCCAGAATCGAAATTTTCTACATAACCCAAACTCAATTCTAACCCTTTATTTTTTTGGCTTCCTGTATTTGCCCAATACGTGTAATTTCCACCGGAAAGCTGGGTTAATTTATTGGAAATATTCATGGAAAAGACTGAAACCTGATAATCGAATTTGGTATCTGCAAAAAGTCCGTGTGCAGATAAATCCCACATTTTTGCGTGCTCCGTTTTCAAATCATCATTCGCTTTTCCAGTTCCAGAAACAAAGGCGGTTGCCGCAGTTGGAGCGTTGAATCCTTCACTGTAGCTTACATTCAAGAGGTGAGAACCAAATGATTTCTGCAAAGCAAAATGCGGCGCATAAGTCGGTTTAAAATCTTTTTGAAATGATTGATCCTTATATGAACTCGCCACGGCACCGGGAACCGCAAGCAAATCATTTCGGTTGTAACCCAATGTGTTGTAACTAATTCCTGCAAGAAAAGTCAAATCCCACGGTTCGTAAGTAATTCTGTCCACCGCAAAAATGGAGGTTGCAAAATTGTTGTACTTGAAGTAAGAATTTTTATCCATCGGTCGAACCTCATCGGGAACATTTGGATTGGTTCCAGTGTAACGATAGTTTGAAGTGAGTGCTTTTGTAATCAAATGTTCCGCTCCAACCTCTAGATTATTTCTAAAGTTTTCACCGAGTTTCTTCTCAAAAACAAACGCTGTTCTGAAACCATAAGTTGGTGAAATCGTATTCTCATAAGCTCCTGCAGCTTTTCTGTCAGTTTCAAGGCTTCCGTAAAAAATACTGGTTTTATTCTCCAATTCTGGGAGAATTTTCCACTGATGGGTCACAGAAAAACGGCTGGAAACGAAAATATTTCTCGCATTTCTTCTAGCATAAGCTAAATTCCCATCATCGATTCCGGCGTAATAATCTGCGTAGGAAATCTGTCCCGGAACCCCTTCTCTTGTATTATTGTGAGCGGCATAAACTTCCAAGTTTTGCTTCGAATTGAGTTTGAAGTTGCCCAAAAACGTGTAGTTATTTCTGTTGCTCGTTCCTCTCGGTCTGTAACCTTCACTTTCGAAATGATTGTAATTGAGCATTAAGGAAGAATTTTCAGAAACTGCATCCACTCTCGTCGCCGACTGAAAAGTCTTGAACGATCCACCCATAAAACTTTGGGAAAGCGAGGTTCCTTTTACCGCCTCAGGTTGAATGTAAAATCGTAACGTTCCACCAACTCCACCTCCATAAAGCGTGGATGCAGGACCTTTAATGACATCGATATGATTAATCAAAGTAAAGTCAACGTCTTCCAAATTGGTAACACCGTCTGCATTGGTCAATGGAAAATTATTAAGATACATTTTCACGCCCCAGTTGTTAAATTTCTGATCGTTTCCGTAACCTCGAACCACGATTCTTTGTCCACCAACGGTAGTTCTTTTATCCACTTGAACTCCTGAAAGCGTTCCCAAAGATTGCTCAATGAAATTATTGGTATTTCTGTTCAGTTCGTAACTTGAAAGAATCTCGGTGCTTTGTGCGTGTTTTTTGAATTCGGAACGTTCTTTCTTCACTTTGGTGCGTCCCTGAATTTGCACGGTATCAATAGCCTGTGCTTGATTTTGTGCATAGAAAAATGTTGTTGCCAAAACTGCAACAATGGTTAATGTTTTGTTCATTGAATGAAAAATATTACTGTTAAAATTAAATAATGAATCAACAGTAATTTTCGGGCGGAATATTGAATTTTTGGCAATAACAGTAAGCAAATCTGCGATCAGTTACCGCGATTTTCGACGGAGAAATCTTGAAATTTTTGAGGATACCATTTTGCGCTTCAACTATTTCGCAGCATTGGTTTTGTGGCGCATGTAAAACCACTTTCGGAACTCCCATCTCTGGAATTTCAACAGATTTAAATTTGAGGGTTTCGGAAACAAATTTTTGCACTTTTCTCACCTTGTTTTCATGGGTGTCATTAAAGCAATGATAATAAGTCTTCTCGTTGATTTCCTCTTTTTTGATGACGTCGAACATTTCGTCATTCAGAATAAACTCGTGTTCTTCAAGCCATTTCGCATCAGTTATTTGGGAGCTTTCAAAAACAATCAAGTCTTTATTTTTAAAGTTTTTGTTGATGATATCAACACGGATTTTGTATTTAACATGCGCTCTGAAAGTACTGAGAATAGGCAAGTTAAATATAGAAACCGCAACTAAAACGGTGATTAATAGAAAATAAAGATTCTTGAGTTTCATTAAAAGTAAAGAATCTGTCTCACAATAAAAATTGAGGCGGATTTTTTATTGCAGTTCCAATCTTCAATGTTTTGGAAAAAGAAAAAGTTGTCTTCTTTAGGCAACTTTCTTTCTTAAATTGTGTGCTAATGCGTGCAATCCGAACTCCAATTCTACTTTTTTCAGACCTTTCAGGGTAAACCGCTTAAAATTGTTGCAATGTTTCAGATGTGCAAACACAGGTTCTACTTCAACCGAGCGTTGTCTGCGTTTTTTAATGCCTTCTTGGCTGTTTAATAGTTCCCTGATTTTCTCTTTGTACTGTTCCAGATGATGGTTTCGCTCTACACTGCGATTTTCTTTGGAACTGTGACAAACGCCTCTGATTGGGCATCCATCACAGTTTTTAGCCTGATAATGCGAGAGTTTTTGAGGGTAACCGGTCTTGGTTTTCCGAGTGCTTTCGTGTGTTTTTTCCATCTTTTGACCCATCGCACAGACGTAATAATCTTTTTCCTGATTGTAGTGCAGATTTTCTTTGCTGAATGTTTTGTGTTTCGCCTGATAATGGGCATCCTGCTCTTTGTCGAAGGTGTTGTATTTTACATAAGGTGTAATATTGTTCTGTTCCAGCAATTCATAGTTCTGCTCGCTCCCATAACCTGCATCGGCAGTGAGTTCTTCTAATTCCGCCAATCTTTTTTCCCCATAGAGTTTCTCAAAATTTTTAAGATGATGCTCTAGGGTATTGAAGTCATTGGTCTGCTGATGAATGGTATAATTGACGATGATTTGATTCTCCGTAGAAATTTGTGCATTGTAGGCGGGTTTAAGTTGTCCGTTCTGCATGTGATCATCCTTCATTCTCATAAAAGTGGCGTCTTCATCCGTCTTGCTGTAAGAGTTTCTTTCTTTTAAAATCGCTTCCTGAGCTTCGTATTTATCGAGGTTTTTCTCAAAATTATTTTTAATGTAATTCAGCTTGGCTTTAGCTTTTTTGTCGGAATCGGTCTTGCGGTCGCTGCCTTTCAATTTGGCATTGATATTTTCTACGGTTTGCTGGATCTTTTCTTTGCTGATTTCTTTAAACTCAGGCGGTTCAGGGTCTTTGTCTTCCTCTCTTGCCACGTTTTGAGCGTATTTCCAAAGATCTTCCAATTGGCGGAGCATTTTTTCTTTATTGGTTTTAATGGCATTTGCCCAAACAAAAGTGTAGCGGTTTGCCTGTGCTTCGATTTTCGTTCCATCCACAAAAACCTGTTTCAAACTCACCAAGCCTTCATCTGCCAAAAGCAAAACTACTTGCGAGAAAATATCCTTGAAAGCCGCTTCCAGCTTATTGCTCCGGAAGCGGTTCACGGTATTGTGATCCACAATGCTCATGTTGGAAAGCCACATAAAATTGATATTTTCCCGAAGCGCTTTTTCTATCTTCCGGGAGGAATAAATATTATTCATGTACGCAAAAACCATCACTTTGAGCATCATCCCGGGATGATAACTGGGATTTCCTTCTCTGCTGTAGGCTTTTAGAAGCGGATCTATATTAATTCTCTCCAAAATATCATTGACAATCCGAACAGGGTGATTTTCGGGAATCAATTCCTCAAAACTATAAGGAAACAGCACCAGCTGATTTTGGTTATAATGCTTGAAATTCATAAACAACTATCTGATTATCAATGATAAATATACAAAAATCCTAAATAATAACCAAAAAAATCCGCCTCAGTTGTGAGACGGATTCTAAATAAAATTTATTGCACCGGTTCGTCACCGTTTTTCAGCACATTTTCTACGGGGGTGAATTTGCTGATCACCAATTTTTTCACAGTCTTGGAAGTTCCTTCGGTATAAGAAAGAACCCCACTTTTTGCTGGTGAAATTTCAGTACTTCCAAGAGCTGAACCTGCATCCGGTTGTGGATTTGGATTGGTTGTTCTGGCTGTAACTGTATAAATATTGTTTTTAAGCAATGCGGTCACGGGAATTTTTTCGCCATTCATTTCCAAAGCTGAAAAAGTAGCTTTCTGTTTCAACGTTGATTTGATTCTGATGGTATAAATTTTTCCACGAACGCCTTGAACACCTCCAATCCAATCGGTTTCAGTTGCAGACAATACCGACAGCTTTTGTACAACAGCGGTTTTTTGATTAACCACCGCTGACTCATTCGCTACAGGACTGCAGGAAAGAATCATTGTAGCTGTTGTTATTAAAGCTTTTAAAAACATTATCTAATAATTACCGGAGTGGTGTAAACAGTTTCCGTGCCGTTTTCAGCTTTAAGGATGTAAAAACCTTTCGGAAGGGTAGTAAGCATTTCCTCATCGGAACCAACATTATTTCTTGCGAACACTTTTTTTCCGGAGGCATCAAATAAGGAAATATTAAGCTTTCTGAATTTTGATTCCTCATATTTAATGTATAGCGAACCTCTTGAGGGATTTGGATAAATCTTGAAATTCTCCTTGCTGGAAGAAGTGTTATGAACAGCCAAATCATTGGTGTTGGTTGAAGTCCAGGCTCCTCTTCCGTAAGTTGCTGCCAATAAAGTTTTGGTTGAAGGTCTGTAGTCAATTTTGGTTACTCTGGTGTTTCCAATCCCATCGGAGTACTGTGCCCAAGTTGGTGATGCGGCTGCGAAATTTGCCGTTCCCCAAATTCCCATTTCGGTCCCGATGATAACTTCAGAAGGTTTTGTCGGATTCATGAAAATTGCTCTTACCGGCATGTCTGGGAGATTTCCTTCCTTATTTTGCCAAGTTGCTCCACCGTCATTTGTAAAGTAAACGTTTTTCATGGTCTCACCGTAATTGGAAAGCGTTACCAAAATTTCGTTCTCGCTTGCTCCAAATTTGATATCAGAAACATTACCAACAAAAGGAGTTGCGATCACCGTGCTAACCGGCGTTGTGTCAGCATTGATCATCTTAATAATTTTTCCGGAATTGGTTCCTAAAAACAAGGTCGAAGAAGTGGTGGTGTAAGGAGAAACGGATATTTTTGAAATTCTGTCTCCTGAAGCAGTTCCTGCACTTATGGTAGATTTCACGTAAGCATTGTTGGTCTTCAGACCAGTTGCACGGTTCATGGTGTATCCGGATATTGTGGAATAAAATACATCCATATTTCTGTCCACTGCTAAAATATTTACAAATAAACCATTGTTTACGGCAAATAAGGAATAGTTGCTTCCGTTTGGTGCAGTAATGAAGTGGTTGTTATAAACATAACTATATACTTTGTAAAGTCCTTGATCGTCAAATTCGGTATGGCATCCGTCACCGCCATAATAAGAAGAGACGTTGTAGAAATTATTCGCAAGTGGTCCACCTGCAAACCGCGAAGTTCCATTGTCTTGAGCACCTGCTAAAAACTCTTCATCATTCGGAGTTTTAACAGGGTTAAGTGTTGCACCATAAAATTGGGTAACGTTATAACGTGTATTTCTGGCTAAGATCGCTACGCTGGAATTGAAGTTGGTATTGTTTGCAGCGTAAAAAATTCCACCATCATTTCCGAAAAGCATTTGCTGTGGATTTTTAGGATTGAAAACAATCGCATGCTGATCTGCATGAACCAAGGAAGCTGTTAAACTAGCTAAATTATTATTGTTCGACCATTTTGAAATTTGTTTCCAACTGGCTGCACCGTCAGTAGATTTAAAGAGGTCGATTCCTCCTGTATATACTATTTCATCATTAACGGGATCGGGAGTAATTACCAAATCATAAAAAGCCTGTCCTCTGGTGAAATCATTAGTAGGAATCCCGGTGTCTGCATCTTGTGGTAAGGTAATGGTAGGTGAAGCGTCATTTGTAGCGACCCAGGTTGCGCCTCCATTAACAGTTTTTAAAATGCGTACTGGCTCTAAAGCACTCATTAGGACGTAAGCCTTCAAAGGATTAGTTTTAGAGAGTCCCATTTTTACTCTTGCACCAGAAATATTCGCGTCATAAATTTTTGTAAATGTAGTTCCGTCGGTTGATCTGTAGATTTTTCCACCTGAACTGGCTCCTGAAGAATATCTGGAAGTACGCGTTGAAACCCAAACCGCATTGTCTGCCCCAATCTCAATCTGTTGAACAGAAAGCCCAAGATTGGGATTCTCGGGAACAGAAAGTGAAGAAATTTTGTTAAAAGTAGCGCCACCGTCGGTAGATTTATATAAACCTGCCTGCATTAATCCTGAAAATCCGTCATTAAAATTGATGGAAATATTTCCTCCACTTACGCCGGCATAAATTTCAGAAACACCATTGTTGTTTCGAACTTTTACGTCATTGATGTAGAAATTTCCGTTACGGGTTGTTCCGTTGTAGTAGGGTGGGAGTACAAATATGTTGGTCCAGGTTGCACCGCCGTCGGTTGTTTTCCAAATTCCTGAACCAATGGCGTCGCCGGTTTCACATTCGCCTGTTCCCACATAAAACGTCATTGGATTATTGGGATCATAAGAAATGGAGGAGATGGACGTATTGGACCAAAATGTACTTATTGGCTGCCATTCTGAAACGCTACTGGTAATGTCATCATTTCTCCATAAACCTCCTGAAACACCTCCTGCAAAAACTCTTTTACCAGTTTGGTCGTTGGGATCAAACATTATTGCGCGTGTTCTTCCGCCTACTCTGTAAGGACCTCTTTCAGTCCAAGGTTGATTGATCACGCTTTTGTCGCTTCCGTTGTTGCCTCCGATATTTGCGAGGAGTGAAAGCGGTTCCTTTGGTTTGAATTTCCCCGCATCTAAATCAGCCTTTAAATCCAGTAATTTGTAAAATTCTGGTGCACCTGTTTTCGGATTCATGGTTTCTTGAAAATCCTGCTCGTTATAAGCATTTGGCGGAATTGCGTTACCTTTTTGCGCATGGATGGACTTCATGCTTTTTTCAAGTTTCGCGTACTGTTTCACCAGTTCTTTGCGTTCTTTTTTTATTGCTCGATCTTGCGATTTAGGCGATAAATACTGTGAATATCCTAAAATGGATAAACATATTGTAAGGGAAGTAAAAATATTTTTTTTCATGGGGTTTGTTTTAAAAGTTTATGATGCGTAAATGTAAGAAATTTCTATAGTTTTTAGGTCGGTTCTGGAGTTAATTTTTGAATTTTTCATTTTAACCTTAATGAACGTACATCTCGTTTATGTTTTTTGAGTTTTTCAACAGTTCAACCTCGGAGTAAACGAATTTAATAAAGAGTGTTCATCTGTTTTTACCTATTATTTAATTTTTTTTGAAATTTCAACCTCGCAACAGAATGTTAATATTCTTTAAAACATACTAATAAAATGTTACATTTGTGAATAATTTCGTTTTCCGCCATGAAAAAACTTCTATTCCTCTTATTTTCTTTTATTTCGTTTTTCTCTTTTGCGCAGCTTGACCGTGAACACTGGTTTGCCCCAATGTTTGATGGACAATCGAATGGTGGAGACGAACAATTTCTACAGGTCTCAACCAATGAGACGACACCTTTCAAAGTGTATGTCTACAACAATAATTTGGTTGTAACAACCCTCACAATAAGCAAGGGAAATCCTGGCGTTTATAACGTTCCTAGGAGTTATATAATCACCACCGATACTTTTGATCTGTTTAAAGTTCGAACGCTTGGTTTATATATAAAAGCCGATAAGCCTTGCTTTGCTAATTTGCGCTTTGGGGTAACCAATCATACTGAAATTATAACTTCAAAAGGAACGGCGGGAATCGGCACAAAATTCTATACCGTAGTTGCTCCAAACACTTACTACAGTACCAATACGGGTTTTGCAGCAAGTTTTCTTGCCACAGAAGACAATACTACGGTTACTGTAAATAATTTCAAGAAACTTTTAACATTCAATGGTGCAGGTTCTTCCACAAGTTTCACCTTTACATTAAATAAAGGACAATCTTATATTATTGACGGAAGGTCAGATGCTACTAACAATTATGATGGATTCATCGGGGCAACAGTTACCGCGGATAAGCCCATTTCGATGAGCAACGGTAATTTTAACGGGCAGTATGCAACCACCAACAGCGGTGCCGGGACCGATATTTTGATGGATCAGTCGGTGCCCGTGGATAAACTGGGAGATGAATTCGTAATTGTAAAAGGTTACGGACAAATCGGTAATAATATGGAGGGTGCTATTGTGGTGGCTACCGAAAAAAACACGCAGGTTTTTGTAAATGATTCGCCTACACCGATCGCAACTTTAGCCAATGAAGGCGATTATTACTTTATCAAAGAAAATAATTATATTCTTCGGGGAGGCACGCATTTTAATATGCATATTAAATCGGACAAGAACATATACGTTTATCAGGTTTTAGGAGGTGTAGAAAGCGGCTCATCACCTTTGGCTACAGGGGGAATGAATTATATACCGCCACTAAACTGTTATCTGCCAAAAAGAATTGATGAGATCAGTTACATTAATTATCTATCAAACGTTCCACACAGTCCGCCTTTTCAAACAAAACTGAATATTATTACGGAAAAAGGAGCGGCAGTTACAGTAAATGGCACCACTCCAAATCCATTGTATGGACCTTACGATATTTCTTCGGTTGCAGCCAATCAAAAGTGGGTTTCTTATTCTATTCCTAATGTAACGGGGAATATTACTGTAGTTTCCACAAAAGCAGTAACAGCGGGAATTGCAAGTGGAAATGGTGCGTTTGGTTATGGTGGTTATTTTGCAGGGTTTTCTGCAATTCCTTTAATATTAAAGGTTGATGGTAACTGTCTACCGGGAGTAACACTTGCTGTTACAGCAGGTTACGATTCCTACGAATGGCTTCTTAAAAATCCTGACGGATCTTACAGTCCTGCTCCGGGAATCAATAACACTTTTTCATACGACCCTCCACAAGCAGGGATTTACGCAGTAAAAGTAAAGCAGGGATCCTGTCCAGAAATTCAGACGAAGGATTATAAATTCTACAATTGTACAACTTATACCAACCAGAATATTCCTTCCTGTGGTAGTGAAACATTAACGCCTTCGTTTGCCTTGAGTTCGCAAACGGTAAATCCGGCAACGGTAACTTTGACAACACCTCCTACAAAAGGAACTGTTACCATAACTCCAACAGGACAGGTGATCTACACCGCAAACCCCAATGTAAGTGGTACAGATACGTTCAAAATTTCTTTCTGCGGCATCGGTGTGATTCCAGATTGTGAAACGATTCAGTACTCGATACAAATGATCGAAAAAAATGATAATCAGGTTTTACAAGAATGTTCGACCAATGGAATTGCAACTTATAACTTAACCACAGCGAACGTAACTCCGGATACCACTCTAACAAAAAGTTATTTCAAAACATTTTCTGGCGCGCAAAATAATATTGCAGCAGATCAAATCTTGAATTTCACCAACTACAGTTCAGCAGACGGCTTCATCTATGTTCGTCTGGTAAACGGTGCAGGTTGTGTTTCGGTCGCGAAAGTGGAACTAAAATCAAAGCTCGCGCCTGAAGTTAAAGAAAACCTCTACACAAAACTCCATTGCGACGAGGATTTGGATGGAGTGATGGATGGCATATATAAAGTTAATGTAAGCACCATTACGCCAATTGTTTTGGTTCAAGCGTCTAATTTTGTTGTGCGTTACTACTCAGACGCAGCCAGTGCCAATGTGGGCGGTGCAAATAATATTACTGGGACATACAGTTTTTCTCCTGGTGGGAGTATATGGATTAGAGTTGATGCTCCAAATGGTTGCCCTTCTGTCATTAAAGAAATTATCTTGCAAACCGGAACCGCTTTCACCATAACCGATCCGGTAACAGAATATAAATGCGATAATGATCAGAACAATTCAGAAAACATCCTTCTTTCGGATTACACTTCAAAGTTTACAACCGACCCGGGTGCAACAGTCCAGTTTTTTAACACATTAGCAAATGCTAAAAATAACACGCCAACAACTACTGACGCACAAACTATTGCAGGTCCAAGAAGTTTCTTCTATCGTTTTAAAAAGGCTGGCTTCTGCGATGTAATCGGTACATTGAATATTTCACTGAAACCTTCTACTCCAACCGCTTTGTTAAATTCTTATACCGTTTGCCAGGGAGAAACTATTACCCTTACAGCTGAAGATTCGCCAACTTATGTTGCATGGCTTTGGATGCAGGGAGCAACAACGATTTCAAATACTAAAACGGCCACATTAAGCTCCGGAACTTATACTGTTTCATTTACGGATGCTTCGGGATGTATTTTTACCAAGAATATCACGATTGTTGATTCCCCAAAACCAATTCTTAATATTGCCGCATATAACGCGACACTGTGTGACAGTAATTTTGATGGAATCAGTGATCCAGTGAATTTCAACACGGTAACCCCGATTATCGTGACCAACTACGCTGCAAATTCCACATTGTTCAATGTGAGATATTATTTGAATAAAAATGACAGGGACGCGGGAAACAGCAACACGATTCCGAATCTGACCAACTGGACGTTTACAGCACCGACCATCGTATACGTGAGAGCAGAATCACAGTACTGCGCCTATATTCCGGAGGAAATTCACTTCGGCTTTGGAGTAAGTGTTCCTCTTATTAAAACTTCGGATACAAGAACAGTTTGCGACGATAACACGATGAACGGATCAGAAGTTGTGAATTTGGCAAACTACCGAACCATATTTACCGCCGATGGAACAGCTTCGGTAAAATATTTTGATGATTTGGTTAAGGCTCAAAACAACTTACCTGGACAGAATATTGCCGCTTCACAAACAATTTCCGGTGATAAAACCTTTTATTACAGATTTAGCAAAGCAGGTTTTTGCGATGTTATAGGGACTTTAAATCTATTGTTTAAATCTCCGACACCTACTGCGTTATTAAATTCATACACCATTTGTGCGGGAAGTACTATTTTGCTCACGGCAGAACCTTCGCCAACTTACACGGCGTGGTTGTGGAAGAAGGGAAGCGTTACGGTTTCCACGACGAACACGGCGACTTTGGGAGCGGGGGTTTACACCGTAACCTTTACCAACGCTTCGGGATGCGATTTCACGAAAACCATCACGGTTGTTGATTCCCCAAAACCAATTCTTAATATTGCCGCATATAACGCGACACTGTGTGACAGTAATTTTGATGGAATCAGTGATCCAGTGAATTTCAACACGGTAACCCCGATTATCGTGACCAACTACGCTGCAAATTCCACATTGTTCAATGTGAGATATTATTTGAATAAAAATGACAGGGACGCGGGAAACAGCAACACGATTCCGAACCTGACCAACTGGACGTTTACAGCACCGACCATTGTATATGTGAGAGCAGAATCACAGTACTGCGCCTATATTCCGGAGGAAATTCACTTCGGCTTTGGAGTAAGTGTTCCTCTTATTAAAACTTCGGATACAAGAACAGTTTGCGACGATAACACGATGAACGGATCAGAAGTTGTGAATTTGGCAAACTACCGAAACATATTTACCGCCGATGGAACAGCTTCGGTAAAATATTTTGATGATTTGGTTAAGGCTCAAAACAACTTACCTGGACAGAATATTGCCGCTTCACAAACAATTTCCGGTGATAAAACCTTTTATTACAGATTTAGCAAAGCAGGTTTTTGCGATGTTATAGGGACTTTAAATCTATTGTTTAAATCTCCGACACCTACTGCGTTATTAAATTCATACACCATTTGTGCGGGAAGCACTATTTTGCTCACGGCAGAACCTTCGCCAACTTACACGGCGTGGTTGTGGAAGAAGGGAAGCGTTACGGTTTCCACGACGAACACGGCGACTTTGGGAGCGGGGGTTTACACCGTAACCTTTACCAACGCTTCGGGATGCGATTTCACGAAAACCATCACGGTTGTTGATTCCCCAAAACCAATTTTTAATATTGCCGCATATAACGCGACACTGTGTGACAGTAATTTTGATGGAATCAGTGATCCAGTGAATTTCAACACGGTAACCCCGATTATCGTGACCAACTATGCTGCAAATTCCACCTTGTTCAATGTGAGATATTATTTGAATAAAAATGACAGGGACGCGGGAAACAGCAACACGATTCCGAATCTGACCAACTGGACGTTTACAGCACCAACCATCGTATACGTGAGAGCAGAATCACAGTACTGCGCCTATATTCCGGAGGAAATTCACTTCGGCTTCGGAGTAAGTGTTCCTCTTATTAAAACTTCGGATACAAGAACAGTTTGCGACGATAACACGATGAACGGATCAGAAGTTGTGAATTTGGCAAACTACCGAACCATATTTACCGCCGATGGAACAGCTTCGGTAAAATATTTTGATGATTTGGTTAAGGCTCAAAACAACTTACCTGGACAGAATATTGCCGCTTCACAAACAATTTCCGGTGATAAAACCTTTTATTACAGATTTAGCAAAGCAGGTTTCTGCGATGTTATAGGGACTTTAAATCTATTGTTTAAATCTCCGACACCTACTGCGTTATTAAATTCATACACCATTTGTGCGGGAAGTACTATTTTGCTCACGGCAGAACCTTCGCCTACGTACACCACTTGGTTATGGAAAAAAGGAACTGCAACTGTTTCAACCACAAACACCGCAACTTTAGGAGCAGGAACTTACACTATTACTTTTACCAATGCTTCAGGATGTCCTTTCACGAAAACCATCACGATTCTTGAATCTCCGAAACCAGTTTGGAAGCTTAATCTTTTCAGCGGAGTAAAATGCGATGAAAATTTTGATGGACAAATCGATGTTAATTTGAATGATATAACACCGGTAATTATTGGCAACAGCAGTTTGTTTACGGTACATTATTATCTAAACCAAAACGACGCAAATGTTGGAAACAACAATTACATCCAAAATCCAGCAGCTTGGTCTTACACAACTAATACGACGATTTGGGTGCGTGCTTTCTCACAATATTGTCCAGGAGAAGTGAAGCAGCTTGATTTCAAAAAAGGGAATGATATACCTGTTAGTAAAACCGAAGATTCTGTTACGGAGTGTGATAACGCCGACAATAACGAAGATGGAATTAAAACCGTGAACCTGGGTTCATATATCTCAAATTTCACAGCTCTTTCGGGTGTCACTGCAACATACTATGACAACTTAAATGCTGCACAAAATAGCGGAACGGTTATTCCAAATCCAGTTTCCGTGAATCAGTCGGGCGTTTATTATTTGAGATTACATAAAGCTAATTATTGTGACGTCATCGTTAAATTAAATGTAACAATTCAAATTCCTAAAAAATCTATTGTCTTGAAAGACAAAGCAATTTGTCCGGGAACGATTACGCAACTTGATGCAGGGCCAGGTTTTGACAGCTATCTATGGAGTACCGGGGAAACAACTCAAACGATAGATGTACCTGTTGGGAATTATTGGGTTGATTTAACCTTCAATGGCTGTACTTTCCGCCAACATGTTACTGTAAGCTCTGTCCCTATGCCAACAATCACTGGGGTTGAAATCATGGGAACTACTGTTACTGTTAACGTTTCTGGAGGAAATCCACCTTATCAGTATGCGATTGACAATGGAAGTTATCAGTCGTCAAACGTATTCCACAATGTCCGCGGCGGTGATCATACCATTTATGTAATTTCCAGCGACAACTGTGCTCCGGTTTCTTATGAAATTACAGTTGTAGAGCCTTATAACGTAATTACTCCGAATGCAGATGGCATTAACGATGTGCTCAATTATTCCGCATTGCTGAAAAAGGATGCTCCGTTCATGCAAATTTTTGACCGTTACGGAAAAATAGTCTTTGTTGGAGACAAAAACAACCGTTATACGTGGGATGGAAGAGCATTCGGAAAAGCAGTACCAACAGGAAGTTATTGGTTGGTAATGCACTGGACTGAACCAGGTGTGGCAACGCCATCTCAATACAGTGGTTGGGTTTTAGTGAAAAACAGAGATTAATAGGACAAAAAAAGCCTGAATTCAATTTGAATTCAGGCTTTTTTTAACTCAAAAATAATTACTCATTCAGCTTTTCGATTTGGCGAATAACATTCTCGGTTTCAGCTTGCAATTCGTCCATTCCATCATTATTGAAAATCACAAAGTCCGCTATCTTGATCTTGTCTTTTTCTGGCATTTGTTTATTCATCACGTTTTCAACTTCTCGGTAGGTTTTTCCGTCGCGATCCATCACTCTTTTCAACCGTAAATTATCGTCGGCTGTAACTAAAACTGATTTAAAGCAGCTTTCGTTCAATTTAAGTTCAAAAAGAAGCGCAGTTTCCTTGAAAACAAATTCTGTTGTTTGATTTCCCACCCATTTTTCGAAATCATATTTCACGGCGGGGTGAATCATTCCGTTTAATTTCTGTAAAAGCTCTTCATCATTAAAAACAATTTCGGCAACATATTTCCTATCGTACAAACCATTTTCATCATACGCTTTTGCACCCAAAAGTTCGATGATTCCTTTCTTCAAGAGTTCATCATCATTCACGATTTCTTTGGCTCGAACATCAGAATAGTAAACAGGAAATCCCATTTCTTCAATGAATTTCGCCACCGTAGATTTTCCCGAGCCAATTCCTCCGGTTAAGCCAATTATTTTAGGCAGATTATTTAAACTTCCAGCATCCATCTTCCAGCATTCATCTTATTAATATCCAAAAATATCATTCATCGTAAAAATTTCATCCAAACGAACTCCTTTTTCTGTCATTTTTAAAGAAGCCAATTCGTTGTGAGCATCGTGTTCGAAAAATAAAAGATATTCATTATCGACACATTGTTTCAAAAATTTCGCTTTTTCCTCCATGGTCAAAAGTGGACGAGTGTCATAACCCATCACATAAACTTGCGGAATGTGACCCACTGTCGGAATTAAATCTGCCGCAAAAACAATGGTCTTGTCTTGATATTGAATCACAGGGAGCATTTGCTTTTCGGTATGTCCATCCACAAAAATTACATCCATTTTCAAATCCGGTGCAAAACCGTAGTTCCCGTTTTGTGGAATTGGCAAGAAATTGAGTTGTCCGCTTTCCTGCATTGGCAAAATATTTTCTTTCAGAAAACTGGCTTTTTCACGTGGATTTGGTTCTGTGGCCCATTTCCAATGGTTTTCATTCGTCCAGAAGTGGGCATTTTTGAAGGCAGGTCTGTAACCCGTTTTATCGTCATTCCATTCAATTGCTCCACCGCAGTGATCGAAGTGAAGGTGTGTTAAAAAAACATCGGTAATATCCTCTCGAACGAAACCATATTTTTTTAAATTTTTATCCAGAGAATCATCGCCCCAAAGTGAATAGTGTCCGAAAAATTTGTCATCCTGCTTATTTCCCAATCCGCAGTCGATGAGAATCAGTTTCTTTCCGTCTTCCACTAAGAGTGAGCGGGTTCCAAGTTCAATTAAATTTTTTTCATCTGCGGGATTTGTCTTTTGCCACAAAGATTTTGGAACGACGCCGAACATTGCGCCACCGTCTAGTTTAAATTTTCCGCATTGTATAGGATAGAGTTTCATAGAATTTAATTAATAATTGACCATTAAAAATGAATAATTTCTTTCTGCGTTATTTCCAAAACTTTTAAAAAAGTTCCCCTAAATTTTTCGGTCTGGAAATTCCTAAATGTTTATAAGCTTTCTCCGTCACTTCCCTTCCTCTCGGTGTTCTGATGATGAAACCTTCCTGAATTAAAAACGGCTCATAAACTTCCTCTAAAGTTTCGGGATTTTCTGCGATAGAAGTTGCCAATGCGGAAATTCCCACAGGTTTTCCACGGAAGTTTTCAATCATGACGCGCATAATCTTATTGTCCATATCATCCAAACCAAATTCATCTACATTTAAAGAGTTTAAGGCAAATTTGGTGATGTTGATTTCAATTTCACCGTTTCCTTTTATTTCAGCAAAATCACGGACTCTTCTTAAAAGCGCGTTTGCAATTCTCGGTGTTCCCCGACTTCTTCGGGCGATTTCCAAAGCGGCATCTTCATAGATTTTCACGCCCAAAACTCTTGCGCTTCTTTCGATAATCATTCCCAAAAGTTCCACGGTGTAATATTCCAACCTGCTTTGAATTCCGAATCTTGCGAGCATTGGTTTGGTCAACATTCCGCTTCTTGTGGTTGCTCCAACTAAAGTAAAAGGATTTAAACCAATCTGCACACTTCTCGCATTCGGACCGGTTTCGAGCATGATGTCGATTTTATAATCTTCCATCGCCGAATACAGATATTCTTCAACAATTGGGGAAAGCCGGTGAATTTCATCGATGAAAAGAACGTCGTTTTCTTCAAGATTTGTGAGCAATCCCGCTAAACTTCCAGGTTTATCCAAAACAGGACCGGAAGTTATTTTGCAATTTACTCCCAATTCATTTGCTATAATGTGCGCCAAAGTCGTTTTTCCCAACCCGGGTGGACCGTGAAGAAGAACGTGGTCCAAAGCACCGCCACGATTTTTCGCCGCCGCAACGAAAACTTCCAAATTGTCCAGAGTCTTTCTTTGTCCTGCAAAATCTGCAAAACTCTGCGGACGGATTTTCTCTTCCTGCATCAGTTCCTCATCGGAAAAATTCTCTTTGTCTGCGTGTAAAAAGTCGGGCATTAAATTTTGGTTTGAATATTTTCAAAGGTAATAAAAATTTCCAGGTTAAGGTTAAGGTTGAGGTTGAGGAAACGTGATTCGTAAATTTTGATTATTTTTGGAAATAACTTAAAACTAATTGAAATGATTAGTGATTTTACAGAAATGCCGGTTTGGCAAAAAGCAATGGATATTGCTGAGAAGTGCTTTGAAATATCCGAAGACTTACCAAGAAAAGAAGATTATGCTCTCACTTCACAATTGAGACGTTCTGCAGAAAGTATATCGGCAAATATTGCAGAAGGATTTGGAAGAAGAACTTCAAAAGACAAAACGCTTTTTTATGATATTTCGAGGGGTTCTGCATTTGAAACCAAAAGTCATTTAATTTATGGTGTCCGTGTAAAATATTTCACAGAAAAAGAATATGTAAAAATTAAATTCGTAATAGAGGAAGTTGTACATGAACTCAACAAAATCACCAACCATCTTCTTAGAAACTAAACGCTCTCAACCTCAACCTTTACCTCAACCTCAACCTCAACCTGTGAAACTAATCGGTCCTTTCAAACAAATCGTAACTCTGGCAAACCTTCCGTTACGTGGGAAACTTTCAGATGAACAACTCGAAATCATCGAAAACGGTGGAATTTTAATCAATTCAGATCATAAAATCGAAGCCGTAGATAATTTTGAAAAACTGAAATCTGAAAATCCTGAACTCATCAACTCACCAACTCACCAACTCACCAACTCCATAGTTCTTCCCGCATTCATAGATTCCCACACCCACATTTGTTTCGGTGGAAATCGTGCCAATGATTTCGCCATGAGAAATGCCGGAAAAACCTATTTAGAAATCGCAGAAAGCGGTGGCGGAATCTGGAGTTCGGTTCAACACACGAGAAATGCGTCCGAAGAGGATCTGTTGAAAACCATTTTAAAAAGAATCAACTTTTTGATTTCTTTGGGAATTACCACTATTGAAGTAAAATCCGGCTATGGTTTGGATTTGGAAAACGAGTTGAAAATGCTTCGTGTCATCAGAAAAGCACAATCTTTAAGTAAAGCTACTTTGGTACCGACCTGTCTTTCCGCACATTTGAAACCGAGAGATTTTGACGGAACTTCGCAAGACTATCTTCAATATATTTTAGAACACATTTTACCTAAAGTCAAAGAAGAAAATCTCGCAAAACGTGTCGATATTTTCATTGAAAAATCTGCCTTTCAGCCGGATGAAAGCAAGGAATTTTTGTTGAAGGCCAAAGATTTAGGTTTTGAAATCACGGTTCATGCAGATCAATTCACGCCTGGAAGTTCTAGAATTGCGGTGGAAGTTGGTGCAAAATCTGCTGATCATTTGGAAGCGACCATTGATGAAGACATCGAATACTTGGCAAAATCCGAAACCGTTGCTGTTGCTCTTCCTGGAGCAAGTTTGGGATTGGGTGAAAAATTTACTCCCGCAAGAAAAATTCTAGACAAAAACGGAATTCTCGCCATTGCAAGCGATTGGAATCCCGGTTCTGCACCGATGGGAAATTTAATTACTCAAGCTTCGATTTTGGCGACGTTTGAAAAACTTTCCACGGCAGAAGTTTTGGCAGGAATTACGTTTCGTTCTGCTTTTGCATTAGGTTTGAAAGATCGCGGAAAATTGGAAAAAGGAATGAAGGCGGATTTTGTGACTTTTAATACTGATAATTTCCAAAACGTTCTTTATCAACAGGGAAGCCTGAAAGCGGAAAGCGTTTATATCGATGGTGAAAAAATTTAAAAATATCCTTATCTTTAAGCATTAAAATTTTCATTGATGAGCAATTTAGATATGTGGGAAGTTTTCATCCAAACAAAACCTGGACTTTCTCACAAACACGCAGGAACCGTACAAGCCGCAACCGCCGAAATGGCGCTGCAAAACGCAAGAGACGTTTATACTAGAAGGATGGAAGGAACCTCGATTTGGGTGGTTCCGAGTAAATATTTAGTGACTTCGGAAGGTGTTGACAAAGAAGCGTTTTTTGATCCTGCAGATGATAAATTGTATCGTCACCCGACTTTTTACGAAATCCCAAATGATGTGAAGAACATGTAAAACATGCAGTCAGCTTTCAGCTCTCGGCAATCAGCAATTTTGCACCGCCGAAAGCAGACAGCCGATCGCCGAAAGAAACTAAAATGAATCCACTATACCACTACCTTTTAAAACTTGCAGACGACACTTTGATTTTTGGTCAAAGATTGGGGGAACTTTGCGGAAAAGGTCCTTATTTGGAAGAAGATATCGCATTGACCAACATCGCTCTCGATTATTTGGGACAAAGCAACAATCTTTTTAAATACGCCGCCCAAGTTCAAAATGAAAACAAAACCGAAGACGACTTGGCGTTTCTGCGTTTGGAGAAAGAATATTTGAATTGCCAACTCTCCGAACTTCCAAACGGTGATTATGCACAAACAATTTTGAAGGTTTATTTCTTTTCCGTTTATCAGAAATTACTTTACGAAGTATTGATGAAAAGCACCGACCCAACACTTGCCGGAATCGCTGAAAAATCTCTGAAAGAAGTAAAATACCATTACACTCATGCTTCAACTTGGGTGAAAATGTTTGCAGGGGGAACCGATGAAAGCAAAACCCGACTTCAAAATGCGGTTCATCATTTATGGGAATACACCGGTGGAATTTTTGCTGAAACTCCTGGTGAAAAAGATTTGGTAAAACTCGACATCGTTCCTGATTCCAAAAAATTGCATGAAGATTGGAAAGCTGAAGTTTCAAAGGATTTCCAAAATTTCGGCATCGAAATTCCTGAAAGCGAGTTTATGCAGAAAGGTTCCAGAACGGGTTATCACACGGAATATTTTGGTTACATTCTGTGCGAGCTTCAGTATATGCAGCGAACGTATCCGGATTGTGTTTGGTAAAAAAGCTGGGTGATGGAAGATGATGCTGGAAGATTGCTTTGGATGTAATTTAGACTGGATCGCTGCTACATATGGTATCCAATCTTGCCGAAAGCTGAACGCCGATTGCCGAAAGCGCCAAATTGTTACATAGATACATTGCTACATTGTTAAATTTATTAGAAATATTAAAAACCATTCCCGATCCCGAAATTCCCGTAATCAACATTGTGGAACTCGGGATTGTTCGTGGTGCGAAAATGATTTCGGAAAACGAGGCCGAAATTGTGATTACTCCAACTTATTCCGCTTGTCCTGCGATGTTCAATATTGAGGAAGACATCATTAAACTTTTTAAAGAAAAAGGAATTTCTGCAAAAGTCATCACCAAAATTTCACCGGTTTGGACCACCGATTGGATTACAGACGAAGCCCGTGAAAAACTTCGCGCTTATGGAATTACACCACCCGAAAAGGGAGCGCACGAGGACCATTTAAATGTTCCAAAAAAATGTCCAAGATGCGGTTCGGAAAACACCAATCAAATCAGCCGTTTCGGTTCAACGCTTTGCAAAGCGAGTTATCAATGTAATGATTGTTTGGAACCTTTTGATTATTTCAAATGTCATTGAGTGAGTTTGAAAATGATTCAATTTGAGAATTTGAAAATTTCGCCCAATAATTCTGTGCTAAACATTTTAAATCCATCTATTTTCAAATCATAAACTTCTATATTTGTAGATAACAAGATTTTCAAATTATCCCATTCTAAAATTTTCAAATTAAATATGTACACACAGCTCCAAATAGAATCCCATTTTGACGGGAAACTTCAAATTGCCTATCTCAACCAACCCGAAACTTACAACAGTTTAAACAAAGTTTTGCTTCGTGAGCTCAAACAATTTGTTCACGATTGCAGCCATAGCGAAAGTGTGCGTTGCGTCGCTATTTCTGGACGTGGAAAAGCATTTTGTTCCGGACAAAATTTAAAAGACGCCATGTCGATGAACGATCCAGAAGAAGAGCGTATCATTCAAAGGATGGTGATCGATTATTACAATCCATTGGTGAACGAAATCGCCAATTGCAGAAAACCTGTCATTTCTCTGGTGAACGGTCCTGCTGTTGGAGCCGGCGCAATGTTGGCTTTGATTTGCGATATTTCTTTGGCAACACAATCTTCCTATTTTTCTCAGGCATTTGTGAATATTGGATTAATTCCTGATACAGGCGGAACATATTGGTTACCAAAGCTTTTGGGTCGTCAACAAGCGAATTATTTAGCTTTTACGGGAAAAAAAATATCCGCAACTGAAGCAAAACAAATAGGATTAATCGCCGATGTTTTTGAGGATGAAAGCTTTTTGACAAATGCGATGGGAGTTTTGGAACAGATTTCAAATTTGCCGACTAAAGCAATTGCATTAACCAAAAAAGCATTTAACGAATCTTATGACAATTCTTTAAGCAAACAATTGGATGTTGAAGGAATTTTACAGCAGGAAGCCGCAGAAACAGAAGATTTCCGTGAAGGAGTTACCGCTTTTTTGGAGAAGAGAAAACCGAATTATCGTGGCCGATAATTCATTTGAAATTTGAAGTTTGAAATTTCAAACCTCATCCCATTTAAAACAATATTTTATGATTTCTGAAAACTCGAATTCTGAATCTCTAATCTCGAATCTCGAATCTCGAATCTCAAAAGTTGGCATCATCGGTTCCGGAACAATGGGAATTGGGATTGCACAAGTGGCCTCCACTGCAGGTTGTGAAGTGTTTCTTTACGACGCGAATTCCTGGCAAACGGAAAAATCTCTGCTAAATTTAAAATCGACCTTAAATAAACTCGTTGAAAAACAGAAAATTTCGGCTGAAAAAAGCAAGGATATTTTTAATAAAATAAAATTCTGCGCCGATTTGGCTGAACTAAAGGATTGCGATTTAGTGATTGAAGCCATCATCGAAAACAAAGAAATCAAAACCGACGTTTTCAAAAAATTGGAAGAAATCGTTTCTGAAAAATGTGTGATTGGCAGCAACACTTCTTCTATTTCTATTACTTCACTTTCGGCAGAATTAAAAAAACCTGAAAGATTTATTGGAATCCACTTCTTTAACCCGGCTCCGTTAATGCCTTTGGTGGAAGTAATTCCCGGGCTTTTGACGGAAAAATCTCTAGCCCGAGAAATTTATGCTTTAATGGAAAGTTGGGGCAAAACTCCCGTAATCGCTAAAGATGTTCCCGGATTTATCGTGAACCGAATTGCACGACCTTTTTATGGAGAAGCGTTGAGAATCGCTGAAGAAAATATCGCTACTCCCGAACAAATCGACGATGCGATGCGGACTTTAGGAAATTTCAGAATGGGACCTTTTGAATTAATGGATTTAATTGGAATCGATATCAATTTTTCCGTGACCAAAACCGTTTACGCCGATTATTTCTACGATCCCAAATACAAACCTTCCCTACTTCAACAAAGAATGGCGGAAGCAAAATTGTTGGGAAGAAAAACCGGAAAAGGATTTTACGAATACTCGGAAGGTTCAGAAAAGCCTTTTCCTGAAAAGGATGACGAACTTTATCAAACCATTTTCAGCCGAATTATTTCAATGCTGATTAATGAAGCGGTGGAAGCAAAACGTTTGGGAATCGCGAATGATGAAGATTTGGAACTCGCCATGCAAAAAGGAGTGAATTATCCAAAAGGTTTACTGCAATGGGGATTTGATATTGGTTACCAAAAAATTTCTGATACACTTCAAAAACTATACGAGGAATATCAAGAGGAAAGATACAGACAAAGTCCGTTGCTTAGGAGAATGTAACAATTTATCAATGTAACAATGACGCAATTAGGACTCAATCACTCCTCAACTCACCCACGCACCCACTCAATAACACAACCACAAAACTATGACTCCACTCGAAACCGCCCAATACATGCTCAATCAGGATGAATTCTCCAAATGGATGGGAATCAAACTCATCGAGGTTCGTGAAAAATACTGCCTGATTGAAATGCCCGTAAAAAAAGAAATGATCAACGGACTGAAAACCGTTCACGGCGGCGTGACTTTTTCTCTTGCTGATTCTGCGTTGGCTTTTTCGAGCAACAATACGAATGAAGCGTCCGTTGCTTTGAACTGTATGATTAATTTTACGAAAGCGGTGAAATTGGGCGACACTTTAATTGCGGAAAGTGTTTTGATTTCCGACACCCGAAAAACGGGAGTTTACGATATTTCGATTACGAATCAGCACAAAGTTTTGGTGGCAACTTTTCGGGGAACGGTGTATAAGATTGAGAGGAAGGTGACGGATTTATAGAATAAATATTTTAAACTTAAATTTGACTTAAAGACTTTAAAAACAAACTATAATTAAATTATGAGAACAAAATTACTTTTAATCATGTCGTTCTTTTGTACGTGGGCATTTTCGCAAATCAAATTTGAGAAAGGCTACTTCATTGATAACAAAGATGTGATAACTGAATGCCTTATTAAAAACCTTGACTGGAAAAGCAATCCCAATTCATTCGAATATAAAATTTCGGAAGCTGCTAAAGCCCAGACTGCAACTATAAAAGGCATCAAACAATTCGAAATATACAATGGGGCAAAATTTGTACGATATGAGGTGAATATTGACCGTTCAAGCACTGACCTAAATAAATTATCTAGGAAAAAAAATCCAGAATTTGTAAAAGAAACAGTTTTTCTTAAAGAATTAGTTAACGGGAAAGGTAAACTTTATAAATTTACTGAAGGTAACCTCACCAAATATTTCTATCAAAATTCAGATGCTGCTCCTGAACAGCTCATTTATAAGCAATATCAAGTTGGTGAAACGGACATGACTTACAACAAAGACTATATTTCACAATTGCAAAATAATTTCACCTGCTCGTCAATATCTAATTCTGATATTTCAAAATTGGAATACAAAGAAAAAGACCTCACTAATTTTTTTGTAAATTATAATCATTGCGCTGATCCTAATTTCAAGTTGGCCGTACAAAACGAGACCAAGCCTAAATTTAATTTAAATATTCGACCACGTATCAATTTTTCATCGCTGGAAATTTTTTCTGGAAATACAATGAAAACGTATCCGTTAGGAAATAAAACAACATTTGCAATTGGTTTGGAAGCAGAATATCTACTAGCCTTCAATAAAAATAAATTTGCAATTATTGTAGAGCCAACTTATCAATATTACAAATCGGAGGCTACATTTGATGATTCATCTTTAATTGGGGGAAAAGTTATTGTAAAAGCCGATTACAGTTCGATAGAATTACCAATCGGAATTAGATATTACATGTATTTAAACACAGATTCCAAATTATTTGTCAATGCCGTTTATATTGTAGATTTCTCTTTGGGAAAGTCAATAGAAATGACTAGAGCAGATGGTTCACCATATCTTTCTTATGACCTTCGTTCACAACCTTCGCTCGGTTTTGGGATTGGTTACAAGTACAAAGATAAATATGGAATTGAGTTGAGGACACACTCAAAAAGAAGAATTACAAGTGACTATTTAATGACAAGTACTAATTACCAAACAACTTCAGTCGTTTTCAGCTATAATCTTTTTTAGAAAAATCTTCGGAAAATTACAAAACTTCAATTCATTTTGAAGTTTTTTTTATTCCCATGTAATAAATTCCCGACCTTCGTTGTCTTACTAATAGAAACAAAACTATGACTCACGAAACATTCAAAAACACGGTATTTTGTCTCAAGGACGAGATGTACCGATTTGCGAAAAGATTCGTGATGAGCAGCGACGAAGCGGAAGACGTTGTACAGGATTTGATGATGAAGTTTTGGCAAAAAAAAGAAGATCTCGCCAATTTCGGAAACTTGAAATCCTATGTTTTGAAATCGGTGAAAAACGAATGTTTGAACAGGTTGAAGCACCACGACGTGAAAATGGGTTTTGCAGATTTCCAAATTCATAGAAGTGAGCTTTACCAAATTGAGACCAATAACCTGAAGGAACAAATTCTGGGCTTTATCAACGGATTACCCGAAAAACAAAAAGCCGTGATTCACCTGAAAGATGTAGAAGAATACGACGTTCCCGAAATTTCAGAGATCCTTGATATGGAGGAAAATGCAGTAAGGGTAAATTTGATGAGGGCGAGAACGAAAATCAAGGAACAAATTCAGAAACTGATGGATTTTGAAAACAAAGTGATTGAAAATTTATAAATATTAAAAGCCACATGAACACATAGTTTTTTTACATCAAAATCAAATTTGATTGATATTAATTCACTTTCTATGTGCCTGTGTGGCGAAAAAACAAATATGAAAAACGATAATTCCCAAAGCAAATACAACGAAATTTTCCACGATTTAAAATCCGAGAAGATGAATTGGGATTTTGATGAATTCTTAAAAGAAGCCGAAAAATCCGAACAACCAACCACAATCATTTCAGAGAAGAAAGGCGCGTCTTTCCCGAAATTCTTTTGGATGGCTGCAAGTTTAGTCCTGCTCTTTTCGCTCGGAATTTTCTTTAAAGTTTTCAATAAAAACCAAATTGAGAAACAGGATCTATTGTCGAAAAACGAAATCCTTAAACAGAAAAATGATTTCGGTAAAGGGAATGAAATTGTGGCGGTTCATGCCGAAGATTCTTTGAAAACGGTTCAAGACAGTTTGGTGACCGATTCCGTTTCCGTGAGCAATGACGAGGAAGTGATGGACAAAATTTTACCGAGAAGAGGCCGCTTGAAAAAACCCGTTCGCCAATTTTACGTTCAAAATTCAGAAGAAAAAAAATCTGCCCCTGAAAAATCTGCAACTCCTGAATACCAATCCAACTATGTGATCATCAACGGACAAAGAATTGAAAACGAACAGGAAGCCATCGACTTAACCAAATATTCTTTCCGAATTCTGTCTGAAAATGTTTCTAAAACCGTGGCTCAAACTGAAGCCATCCCCACTTTTATTAACGAATAACCTTTTAAAGCAATGAAAAAATTTCTCCTCATATTCGCACTTTTCTTCTCGCATTTCTTCAACGTGAATGCGCAGAAAGACAAACTCGACCAACTGTTTGAAAAATATCAGGAATCCGATGGCGTTACTTCCATCAAAATCGCAAAACCGATGTTCAAGATGCTCAACAACCTGAACATTGGCGATTCCGAACTCGACCAGATTAAACCGCTTTTAAGTAAAATCAACGGACTGAAAATTCTCATCGTAGAAAAACCGGAAGTAAAATCCGACGCCAAAGACGGAGCATTAAAACAGAACCTTTTCCAAAATCTTCAAAACGATATTTCAGCTTCCATCAAAAACATGAAATATGAAGAACTGATGACGGTTCACAGCAAAAACAATAAAATTAAATTTCTTTCTTCCGACGCTGCGAACGGAGTTTTAGAAAATCTTTTGTTGAGCATCAACTCCGAAGACAACACGGTTTTAATGATGTTGGATGGTAAAATTTCGATGGATGACGTAAACCGATTAATTCAGGAGGCAGAAAATTCAACCCCGAAAACTTCTGTGGTTACCGAAAACATAAGTTCAAACGGTGTCACTCAAGTTAGAAATGTGGGAAATTTTACAGGAATTTCCGTTTCCAAAGGAGTTAAGGTGAATTTTACACAAGGAAACAACCAAAGCGTGGTGGTGGAAACCGATCCCGATATTCAACAGTACGTTTCTACCGTTGTGGAAGGGGGAATTCTGAAAATTTCTGTCAACAGCAAAGGCAAAAATAATCTGAGATTCAAAAAGCTTTTGGTGAATGTGGAAGCACCGCGACTTTCTTCGGTTAATTTAAGTTCGGGCTCACTTTTAACCACGATGAACACGGTGAACGAACAAGATTTCACAGCAGATATTTCTTCAGGAGCAAACCTAAATGCGGATATCAACGCAAAAAATTCTGTGGAAATTGAAATTTCTTCAGGAGCAGCAGGAAAATTGGATGTCGAATCCCAAAATTTTAGTTTGAACGGAACTAGTGGTGCCACAATCACAGTCGTTGGAAAAACAGAAAGTGCCGTTTTCAACACTTCGAGTGCGGCGACCTGTAATGCGCAGGATTTTGTTGCCAATCGAGTGACCGCTTCTTCAACTTCGGGTGGAAACCTGAAAGTTCAGGCGACCGATCAATTGGCTGCAACTGCGGGTTCAGGCGGTTCTGTGCGTTACAAAGGGAAACCTAAAACTTTCACATCATCTGTTCATCAAAACAGCGGCGGAAGCATTAAACCTTTAAATTAAAATCATGAAAAAAATTACTATTTTTTCCTTATTTGCAGTCCTTATTTTTTCTTTGCAGTCCTGTATCGTCTCCAAACATCCAAACATGGGATTCTTCGATAACCCTTATTATGACTACAAAGATGCCAAATTTGTAAGCATAAATGTCCCGATGTTTCTCGCAAAACCTATCGTGAAAAAAGCGTTGCGTGAAGATGGCGAAAGCGAAGAACTCATCAACCTCATCAAAAAAGTGGCGGATGTAAAAGTGATGGTAGTTTCTAACGGAAATGAAGAAATGATTGGCGATTTTGCGAAATATTTAACCAAAAATAATTTCGAGGAATGGATGACTATCAAGAAAGAAAATGAAATCATCAAATTTCAGGCAAAGCAGAACGGTGAGGAAATTCGGAATCTTTTAATCACAGTTGCCTCAGGAAAAGACCTGGTTTACGTGGATGTGAAAGGAAAATTCACCGCGGACAACATTTCGAAAATCATCAATTATTCAGAAAAAAATGACCTAAAAAAAATAGTTTCCAAATAAATTAAATTGAATTGTTTTCGTGGAACCGCTTTCTTTTTTGGAAGCGATTCAATCTTTTTTAATCGTATTTGAAAAATTAAAATTAGCTATTGTTTTATTGAAAAAAAGAAATAAATTTGATAAACTAAAATCAACAACCATGAAAAATCTAATTCAAACAGAATCTATTGGCTCAATTGGCACAGCCGAAAACACCAAAAAAACTGAATACAAAACCATCTCCTTCCTCACCCCAAAAGATATTTTGGTGCAGGTGATGCTCACTACCGTTTGCTACCAACAATATCCTGCGACACTGATGAGGGGTTAAATTTCCGCAGGCATCGGCAGTTATGATCATATGGAAGCAGGCATCAAAAAAACGAAAACATTTGGAGAATTTGATGATGATAATAATTTGGAAATCAAAAAATGTACTTCGGTAACCATTCGGTTAATATACGAGAACGGTTATGGTTCTGCGATCATCAATATTTATCAGAAATCGCCCCAACTCAGAATGATAACGAGGTAAACAGTGCCGCTTGTATTTGAGCGGCTTTGTTTATATTAATTTTCGTTAATAAAATTCCTCCATTTTCATTTTTCACAAAAAAACCGTAATTTCGCGCAGAAAGTAAAGATGTCTATTCACAACAAAATCGTAGAAACTGCCATCACTTTCGATGACGTTCTCTTAATCCCTTCTTACTCAGAAGTTTTACCCAATCAGGTTTCCCTAAAATCACGGCTTTCCGATAAAATTACGCTCAATGTTCCCATTGTTTCCGCAGCGATGGATACGGTGACAGAAGCTGAAATGGCGATTGCTTTGGCAAGAGTTGGCGGAATTGGTTTCATCCACAAAAATATGCCGATTGCAGAACAGGCATCACAAGTTTACCGAGTGAAACGCTCCGAAAACGGAATGATTTCCGACCCTGTAACTTTGTCTAAAGACCACACTTTACGGGAAGCAAAAGAGTTGATGGCAAATTTCAAAATTTCCGGACTTCCCGTTGTGGACGAAGAAAATAAATTGATTGGAATCATCACAAACCGAGACGTAAAATATCAGGAAAACCTCGATGCAAAGGTGGAAGAACTGATGACGAAAGACAAACTCATCACTTCCGATAAAAATACAAATCTCGAGCAGGCCAAGAAAATTCTCCTTGAAAACCGGGTTGAAAAACTTCCGATTGTGGATGAAAATTTCAAACTCGTCGGTTTGATTACTATTAAAGATATCGATAATCAGTTAGAATATCCAAACGCGAACAAAGACAAAAACGGCAGATTAATCGTAGGAGCCGGAGTTGGAGTTGGCGAAGATACGATTGACCGAGTTTCCGCATTGGTAAAAGCGGGAGTTGATATTATCGCAGTAGATTCTGCTCACGGACATTCGAAAGGCGTTTTAGATAAAATTTCAGAAATCAGAAAAAATTTCCCGGAATTGGATATTGTTGGTGGAAACATCGTAACAGCCGATGCTGCGAAAGATTTAATTGAAGCCGGTGCCAATGTTTTGAAAGTGGGAGTTGGTCCCGGTTCAATCTGTACAACAAGAGTGATTGCAGGAGTCGGAGTTCCACAACTTTCCGCGATTTACAATGTTTTTGAATATGCTAAAACTAAAAATATTGCCGTAATCGCCGATGGTGGAATTAAACTTTCAGGCGATATTGTGAAAGCGATTGCTTCCGGAGCCAATGCTGTGATGTTGGGTTCACTTTTAGCAGGAACAGACGAAGCTCCTGGTGAAGAAATTATTTTTCAGGGAAGAAAATTCAAGGCCTATCAAGGAATGGGAAGTTTGTCTGCAATGAGACGTGGCGGAAAAGAAAGATATTTCCAAAGTGAGGCGAAAAAATTTGTTCCCGAAGGAATTGAAGGCAGAGTTCCCCACAAAGGAAAATTAGAAGACGTGGTTTTTCAGTTAACCGGCGGAATTCGTGCAGGAATGGGCTATTGCGGAACTAAAGACATCGAAACTTTACAACACGACGGCAAAATGGTAATCATTACCGGTAGCGGTTTGAAAGAATCTCATCCACACGACGTAATTATTACACAGGAAGCGCCGAATTATTCGTTGTAAAAAATTAAGAAATTAAGAAATTAGAAGGATTAAGAAATTAGAATTCTAAAATTAAAAATTCCAATCACATTTTTTTGTGGTTGGAATTTTTTTGGATTAGTTATCAAATAATCTTTAAATTTACTTTCAAATTAAATTCAAATTGAAATCTTTTTTCCTCACTTCCTTGTTTTTCCTTTTTTTAAGTTGTGACATTATGCCAATAAATTACCCTGTTTATGGCTCTACTCCATCATCTTCAGGAAGTTCTGCAAGTGAAAGCCGTGAGTTTTCCGAGTTATGGGAAAAAGACCAACTCAACAAAAAACGGGAAACCGCAGAAGTCCTCACCTATCTTTTAAACGATACCGACCCGAAAGATAAATTTACCGGAGCCGTTATTACCAACGAATCAAGCTGTAATATTATCGTAAGATTAGTCGCGATAAAAGGAGAACAGATTTATAATCTTCCTGTACAAAGAAACAGTAAAAATCAGTTCAAAATTCTTAAAGGAAGTTACACCTTGAAATCAAAAATCTGCAACGCCAATTATTATACTCAAAAAGTGATTTCAGACCCGCTGATTCTGAAACTTGGCGTGAATTAAACCTGCTTTTCTTTGATAAATTTTTATCTTTGTCCGCTGAAATTCACAACGAAACAAGTGCTGATAAAACTCATACGTTTAAATTTTAAAGTGAATTTTAAATAGGATAATTTTGTCCTATTAAAACAAGTGAAAAAATTATTAGTAATTAAATAGAAAATTAATGAGAAAATTAGTATCAATTCTGGCTGTAGGTTTACTCACGCTTCAGGCTTGTAAGCAGAATCCGAGCGAAACTTCAACTTCAAATCCCGCAATCGACATGAAAGTGAGCGGCGAAACGGAAAATCAAAAAGTAACTCCACCACCAACGGTTCCTGCTCCGGTTGGAGACAGAGCCGCAAAAAAAGTGGTTGTTCATTTGGAGGCTACCGAAATTGAAGGCGAACTTGCAGACGGCGTAACGTACAAATTTTGGACGTTCAACAATACCGTTCCCGGAACTTTCATCAGAGTTCGAGTTGGTGACGAGGTGGAACTTCACCTGAAAAATGCGTCAAACAGCGTAATGCCGCACAATATCGACCTTCATGCTGTGAACGGTCCCGGTGGTGGTGCAGAAGCGACAAATGTTGCTCCGGGAAAAGAAGCGATTTTTAATTTTAAGGCTTTAAATCCGGGACTTTACGTGTATCACTGTGCTGCAGCGCCGGTTCCATTGCACATTGCAAACGGAATGTACGGTTTAATTTTGGTGGAGCCGGAAGGTGGATTGCCAAAAGTTGACCGCGAATATTACATCATGCAAGGTGAATTCTACACGAAAGGAAAAACCGATGAAAAAGGTTTACAGGAATTCGACCAAGACAAAGGTGTGGATGAAAACCCAACTTACGTAGTGTTTAACGGGAAGAAAAATGCTTTGATGGGCAAAAATGAACTGACAGCAAAAGTTGGTGAAACCGTACGTCTTTTCGTAGGAAACGGTGGGCCAAACTTGGCGTCTTCATTCCACGTAATTGGTGAAATTTTCGACAAAGTATATATCGAAGGTGGCAGCAAAATCAATGAAAATGTACAGACGACTTTGATTCCTGCAGGTGGTGCCGCAATGGTAGAATTTAAAGTAGAAGAACCGGGCGAATATATTTTGGTGGACCACTCTATTTTCCGTGCATTCAACAAAGGTGCGATTGGAAAATTGAAGGTAACCGGCGAGAAAAATCCGAAGGTTTACAATAAAGTACAGTAATAGTTTTTTTTCAATTTGTGTTTTTAAAGATTCCGTGATGATTAAATTTCCTTATCTAATTTTGATTTTCTGCGGAATTTTTTTTATTTCCTGCAACGAAAGTTCGGGCAAAGTTTCCGAAGATTTTAAGGTTGAAAATCACCAAGAAACCGCCATCAAACCCAATGTGAAAATGGTTTCCATTAAAGGTGGAAAATACCAACCTTTCTACGGAAAACAAGACAGTTTGATTTTGGTGAAAGATTTTGAAATTGATGAAAGACCTGTAACCAACGCAGAATTTCTTGATTTCGTAAAGAAAAACCCGAAATGGAAACGAAGCAATGTGAAAGCCGTTTTCGCCGATTCCACCTACTTAAAAAATTGGAAAAACGACGAAACTTTGGCGGATGACATGAATCCGAACGCGCCTGTAACTTACGTTTCGTGGTTTGCAGCGAAAGCCTACGCAAAAAGTGCAGGAAAACGCCTTCCAACCATCGATGAATGGGAATTTGTAGGAATGGCAGATGAAACTTCGCCCAATGCAAGAAAAAAACCGTCTTATTCTTCGGATATTATTAAACAGTACGAAGTAAAATTCAAGGAAAAAAATCCGGTGATGCAGTCGAAACCCAATTATTACGGCGTTTACAACATGTTCGATTCGGTTTGGGAATGGACGGGAGATTTCAATTCCGTACTCACCACCAACGATTCCCGAACTGCGGAATACGACGACAAGGGAATTTTCTGCGCAAGTGCAGCAACCACTTCCACCGATATTTTGAATTATGCATCTTTTATGAGATACGCTTTCCGACAGAGTTTGAAAGCGAATTATACCGTTGCCAATCTTGGTTTTAGGTGTGCGAAGTGATGCTGAATACAAAATATGTTTTGCGATTTGAAATAATGAATGGGTCTATTGAGATTTCTCGCTTCGCTCGAAATGACATTTCAGTTTGTTTTTGTATTAAGCGATTTTGCGGAGCTGCGGCGACGCCGCAGCTCCGCAAAATCGCTTTCTAACTGTATAATAGAACTGGTCATTCCGAACGAAGTGAGGAATCTCTGAAAATCATTTAAAAAAATCTTCAATTAAAATTATGAAACATTTCCTATTTGTAATACTCTCTTTATTCATAGTAATTTCCTGCAAAAAAGAAGAACAAACTCCAACCGCAAAAAAAACAACCGATTCTATTTTCTACCTCGATTCTCAATGGAAAAATCAGGATGGAAAAACCATTCAACTGAAAGATTTAAAGGGAAAAAACTTGGCAATTGTGATGATTTTCACGAGTTGCAAAACTTCCTGTCCGCTTTTGGTAGCCGATATGAAGAAGGTTTACGATAAATTGGACAAAAATAAAATCAAGGATACCAATCTCGTCCTCATCTCGATTGACCCTGCAAATGACACTCCCGAAGTTTTGAAAAAATTTGCCGAAGAACGAAAAATGTACGGCGAACCGTGGACTTTTTTGGTGAGCGACGACGAATCCATCCGTGAATTTGCCAATGTTCTTGCCGTGAAATACAAGCAAATTTCCCCGATTGAATTTTCACATTCCAACCTCATTTCAATTTTCAACAAAAATGGCGAAATGGTGAATCAGCAAGAAGGAGCGGGCGTAAATTCTGAATCGGTTGCGAAAATTTTGAATGAATTGAAGTAACTTAAAACGGCTTAAAAACCTTTAAAAAATAAATGCCACGAATGCACGAATAATTCAATTTGAGCTTTCGTGGCATTATTTTTTGGGATTCCTTCATGTGTTCCTTCTACAAAAAAATCTGTGCAAATCTGTGTAAATCTGTGAGAGTAAAAGCGCACGGATTTACACAGATTTACACAGATTATTAAAAATATTTCTGTGCAAAGAATTGATGTTTAATATCTTAATCCCTGTTTTTTATTCATTAAGTTTATCTTTAAAATCCTCAATCCGCCAATCTTTCCCCACCCCTAATTGAACTTTCCCACATGAAATATCTCGATGCAAAACTGAAAAAAACCCGAAAGCCTGTTCTGCTTTGGGTTTATAACGGGGATGAACTGTAAATGATTTTGGTACATCATCCTCATTCGCTCCTTACTCAATTACTTGATAAATTTAAGTTATTCAGGAATCCAAACACTCACATTTCCTGCAGGACAAGCAAAATTTCCCCAACCGTTTTCGTCGATGGTCACTTTATGCCCGAATCTTCCCAATAAGTCGTAAAAGTTTTGTCCCGCATATGCAATTCCCATTTCCATAGGTTTTTCGTATTGGTCTTTGTTGCTTAAAACAACGGCACAACCTTTATGTTCTCCGTCGCCTTCCCTTGTCCAACCAAGACAGTGTGCATCTTCAAAATAATCTCTTTGCAAACCGTAAGCATTTTCTTTCCTTGCTTTTAAAAGTTGCTCGATTCCATCAACTTTATTTAAAAATATTTCCTGATCGTTGCCTTCTTTGTCTTTATCGACATAATGTGCACCGAACAAATCGGGATAAAAAACGCAAGGATAACCATTTTCTCTCAACAAAATCAAAGCATAAGCGATTGGCTTAAACCATTCTTCAACAGGTGCTTCCAATTGTTGCAAAGGTTGCGTATCGTGATTATCCACCACGGTTACAGAATGTGCGGGATCGGCTAAAGTTAAAGTTTCATCGAAGATTCTCCTTAAATCGTAATTTCCGCCTTCTTTAGAAGCGACATGAAAATTTTGTTGAAGGGAAGAATCGAAAAGCGACATCGAACCATCGGTTGCATCAATATATTTCTGTAAAAGATTTAATTGTCCCGGAGCCCAATATTCACCCACCGCAAAAATATCTTTGCCCGAATTGGAGCGTAAAAGTTGAAGCCATTCCTTATAAAATTCGGGTGATTGATGTTTGACTGCATCCAAACGAACGCCGTCAAAATCAATTTGTTCGAAATACCATTTTCCCCAATAATTCAGTTCTTCGCGCACGAAAGGATTTCGGTGTTCAATGTCGTTGTACATCAAATAATCGTAATTTCCTTTTTCGGATCCAATCATTTCTTCCCAACCGTCGCCGTGATCATGGATGATTTGGTAAATTCCACCATCTTGTCCTTCCGCAAAATCGACTCCCGAAAAACAGGTGAAATCCCATTTAAAATCCGAATATTTGTCGCCTCTTCCGGGAAAGGTGAATTTTGTAAAACTTTCGATTTCGAACGCATCTGAAATGTTTTTTTGCCGGTTGTTTTCATCCACTTTTATGGCATTGAAACGTTCTTTTTCATCGCCTCCTGCTTTGTGATTGAGGACGATATCTGCAACAACACGGATTCCTTTTTCTTTCAAAGTTTTTGTCGCGTCAAGATATTGCTCCTTTGTTCCATATTTTGTGGGAACCGTTCCTTTCTGATCAAACTCACCCAAATCAAACAAATCGTAAGGATCGTAACCGACCGAATAACCGCCACCTGCACCTTTATAAGCGGGCGGAAACCAAACCGAGGAAATTCCCAGTTCATTTAAATAATCCGCCGAGTTTTTGATCTGATCATATAACTGTCCATTTCCGTCTGAATACCAATGGAAAAACTGAATCATTGTGCCGTTCATAATTTTTGTTTTTTGATTTGCGAGTATTTAGCAAAAATTTGTCCAAAGTTTTTTTAAAGGACGCAGTTTGGCGGAGAGTGTTATGATATTTGCATCATAAAATAAATGATTAAATATGGCAGCAAACTTCACAATCAGCAAAATTTTTCGAGATGGAATAATAATTTTTCCAAATAAAGTTTATGTTTTAGCATCAGAAAAACAGGAGAAAATGATTAAGAAAATATTGAACAAGAAGCCTTTAGGAAAATTTTCTTTCCAAATATGGAGAGATGATTTTAAAGTTGAAAAAGGTGGCGAAAGAATTCTTTTCCTCTTAATTTTTACTTCAGCAATTTTGCAAATGCAGTATGAAAAAGAAAGTTTCGGAAAACAGGAAAAGAAACTGTTTCGTGATTTTTTTAAAGATGAAACGAAATATTCTGTGGTTTTAAATGACAACATTGACCAATTTTACAAAGATTTTATCATTGATAAACTTCCCAATATTTATGCTAAAAATGATTATCAAAGGGAAATTGTTAAAACTTATGAAAGATGTTATGAATTTTGCAAAACCAATGATAACTTTCTGAAGGGATTGAGTTGGATTGATCGTATTTGGTTAAATTATTTTGTAAAAACCATTTGAAAATTTGTTAATTTTGAGAAAATTAAAATTATGAATGAAGAACTTTTAAATCTTTATGAACAACAAATGCAGAATTTGCAGAAAGTTTCTGTTAATAGGGAGCTTTACGATGGACCACATTTAGCATTTGCATTTGATGACTACATAAATGCTTCTACCAAAATACTTTTTGTTGGTCAAGAAGCAAATGGTTGGATTGGTTATATTTCGCACAATGTTAAAGAATTAATTGATAAATATAAATCTTTCAAACTTTGTGATAAAGGTGGTAAAAGTTATACTGCGTTTTGGGAATATCTTTATGATTTTAAAAATAATTTATTAAAAAGTGGAAACAATAAAGATTTTATGTGGTTAAATGTTTCCAAATTTTGTGTTGCGGAAACAGGAGGTACAATTAATGATGATGATGATTTCTATGTTTTAAACGAAAATTTTAATGTATTAAGTGATGAAATTAAAATTCTCCAGCCAGAAATTGTAATTTTTTTTACGGGCGCTAATTGGGATTTTGCAATTAACCACCTTTTACATAATACAGTAAAATTTAAAAATTTAAATAACGAAACAAGTTTGAAAGAAATTGCAAAACTGTCTTCTCCGTTTTTACCTTTACATAGTTACAGACTGCAACATCCTAGATATTTAAGGAAAAGTAAAAAGTGGTCAAATGTTGAATTGGTTTTAGAAAATATTAGATCGGCTCGAAATAACAAATGAAAATCCTCTTCCTTTCCGACACGCATTCCCAACATCGCAAACTGAAAGATTTGCCAAAAGCAGACCTCATCATGCACAGCGGCGATATTTCCAAAATGGGAAGAGATTACCAAGTGGAGGATTTTATTCGGTGGTTTTCCGGATTAGATTATCGTTACAAAATTTTCGTTGCAGGAAACCACGATTTCTTTTTTGAAGGAGAAACGCCGAAAAGCATCCAAAGATTTCTAAATGAAAATACCTTTTACCTCTATAATTCTTCCGTAGAAATTGACGGCATAAAAATTTGGGGATCACCTTATACACCGACGTTTTTTAATTGGGCATTCAACCTTGATCGTGGAAAAGTCATTGCTAAAATTTGGAAACAGATTCCTACCGATACAGATATTTTGGTTACTCATGGTCCGCCTTTCGGAATTTTGGATAAAACTATTTCGGGCTTAAATGTAGGTTGCCAAGAACTTTTGAAAAAAGTAAATCAAATAAAACCTAAATATCACCTTTTCGGGCATATTCACGAAAATTATGGAATTCAGCGGAATGAATTCACCACATTTATGAACGGCAGTGTTTTGAATGAGCGTTATGAAATGGTGAATGAAGTGATCGTTTTTGAATTTAAGAAAAATCAAAATGGGATAAATCTTTATCTCGATGATGTGAGAGAAACTCCCGACAATTTTGTGCGAGTTTACAACTATGAAGAATTTGTGCAATTCATCAACGAAAACAGCGTTCCCGATTTCATCAGTTTCGATCATGATTTGGGCGAAGGAAAAACGGGTTTCGACTGCGCGAAATTTTTGGTGAAGTATTGTTTGGACAACGGAATTTCTAAAATCAATTTTGTAGTTCACAGCCAAAATCCTGTGGGAAAGGAGAATATTGAAAAACTGTTGGAGAATTTTAATATATGTAGCTGATTATTCTAACTTTTGACTTAGCCTGTCAAAGTTTTGAATATCGACAAGGTTAAATCCAACTTCGCCAAAGTTCCAAACTTTGGCGAAGTTTTTATTAAACCGCCATAATTTGTCGTTTAACTTTCTTACATTTGCCAAAACAAAATCAAACTATCTCAAACAAATTCCAACCAAATCAAACCAAAAATCCCATGGCAAAAAACGAACAAATCCTCCGCTTAAAATTCATTGAAACGCTTTTGCGAAACCGCAAAGAAAAAGGCGCTTCCTACGAAGAAATCGAGGAATATCTTGAATACCACTTCGCAGGAAAAGACTTGGAACAGGAACTGAAATTTAGCAAAAAAACATTCGAGCGCGACAAAAAAGCCATCGCCGAAATCATGGGATTCGAGATTTCCTATTCCCGAAAAAACAACGTGTACTACATCAGCGGAGAAGAATTGGAAAACAATTCCGACAGTGTTTTTGATAATTTGCTTTTAGTTCAGGCGTATCGCGAAACGAAAGACAAAACCGACATCATGTTTTTCGAGCAGAGAAAATCGAGGGGCTTGCAAAATCTTCATGGTTTGGTTCATGCGATTATCAACAAAAAATTGATTTCGTTGGACTATAGAAGTTTTTCTCAGGAAGAAGAAAACAGACTTGTTTTGGAACCTTATGCGCTGAAAGAATTCAAATACAGATGGTATCTTTTGGCAAATGTTTTCCAAAATGGCGAGTTGAAACTAAAATCTTACGGACTCGACCGAATCTCGAATTTAGAAATAAAAAACTCCACCTTTAAAAGAAAGAAAGTCGATATCGGCGCAGAATATGAAAATCTTTTTGGTATTATTTCAAAAAATGAACATGCTTTGGAAAAGGTGATATTGAGTTTCGACGCGCATCAAGGTCAGTACATCAAATCTTTGCCGCTTCACCACTCGCAGGAAACTTTGATTGATAACGGCGAAGAATTCCGAATCCAACTCCATCTTTATCCAACGTATGATCTCAAACAGGAAATCCTTTCTTATGGAAACCGTGTAAAAGTTATTGCTCCCGTAAGTTTTCGGAACGAAATTAAGAGCGAGATATCAGAAATGCTTTCGTATTATTCATAGACAAATGAGCCGATTAATTTTCGTAATCGGCTCATTATTATTTGACCAAACACATTTCATGAACTAACCATGAACTATCGATGAAGCATCCACGAATCAAGCAAGACTCATTCATCACTCATATTCAAAATCGGGAAAATTAATTTTCAGCTGCACCGAAACCAATTTCGTTTCCATCGTATTTAAATTCGACAACGACAATCCCAGCAAACGAACAGGTTTGTCAAAAGGTCTCAATTCCCACAATTTTTGTGAAGTCTCAAAAAAATCCTGTGCGTTTTCGTAATACACTTCCTGCGTTTTGCTTCGGGTAAAAACGCTGAAATCTTTATATTTTATTTTCAGCGTTAAAGATTTTCCCTTGATTTCCTTTTTGTTAAGGCGACTTTCTAAATCTTCGCTGATGATTTTCAGTTGTTTAAAAACGGCTTCTTCATCCAACAAATTTTCCCAATAGGTTTCCTCAACTCCCACACTTTTTTGGATGCGGAAAGGTTTCACCTCGCTTTTGTGAATGCCGCGAACGACGTTGTAATAATAGATTCCCGATTTTCCAAACAATCCCGTAAGCTGTTCCAAAGATTTTGATTTCAAATCGCTTCCTTTAAAAATATGGAGTTCATGCATTTTATTTGCCGTCACTTTCCCGATTCCGAAGAATTTTTCGATGGGAAGTTCCTCCATGAATTCTATGATTTGGGAAGGATGGATGGTTTTTTGTCCGTTTGGTTTGTTGTAATCGGAAGCGACCTTCGCTAAAAATTTATTGATGGAAATTCCCGCAGAAGCAGTCAATCCTGTTTCGTCAAAAATTCGTTTACGGATTTCCCGAGCAATTTCGTTGGCGGATTCCATTTCTTTTTTGTTTTCAGTTACATCGAGGTAGGCTTCATCTAAAGAAAGCGGCTCCACCAAATCGGTATATTCGTAGAAAATATTTCGGATTTGTTGGGAGATTTCTTTGTATCGTTGAAATCTCGGTTTTACGACGATTAAATGCGGGCATTTTTCCATCGCCATTCTTCCCGGCATTGCAGAACGGATTCCAAATTTTCTCGCTTCATAACTTGCTGCTGCAACCACGCCATATTTTCCGCCACCTACACAAACAGGTTTCCCACGCAGTTCGGGATTGTCGTGCTGTTCCACGGAAGCGTAGAAAGCATCCATATCGACGTGTATGATTTTGCGGTGTTGCATGCAACAAAATTAGAGAATTGACTAATAAACTAAAAACTTATGTTTTTAATGATGAAGAATTTATAAGAAAATGGTTTTGGATAATAATATGTAAAGACGCTTCCCTTCGGTAAGCTCAGGATAAACTTCACCTCAACGTGACAAAATTTTGCATATTTGAAAATACTTTCAAATCTAAAAATTTTCGTAAAAAAAAGACGCGATCTTCCCTCGCGTCTTCTGGAAAAATTTTTTGCTTTCCCAATAAAATGGGCGCTAAAACTTTAAAAATTTATGTAAAAAATTTGATTGTCAAAGAAAAACTGATGATTCTGCTGTTGAATTTTTGCAAATCCGGTTGCTGAATCATCAGTTAAAGTTTTCACTTTTTGTTTTCACATCAAGTACCGATTTTTAAAAATTTAATTTAAAAAACTTCTCCTTTCGGTTCTGCTTCTTCATTTCTGCAAATCAGTAAACACTTTTCAGTTTCAACGTAATTTCTGTTTCCTGTTTTTTCTTTTTTCAAATCTGTGATTTCCATTTTGCAATTTCCATCCTTTTTCTGAATTGGTTTAAAAACTTCTGTTTCGGTCAAAGTTCCAACTTTTAAATCGTCGCTTTGAGGTTTCGTTCTTCCATTTCACCTTACGGTTTCCATTTTAAAACGGCTTTTCAAAGTTTTGATACTTTAAGTCTTTTGCGCTAATCTGAAACTTCATTTCACTTTCGGGATTTTTATTTCTTGGCTTCTTCCTTACGGTTTCCAGTCAATCTTAAAATCTTTTGAAGTTCAATTTTGTATTCAGTTAACTTGAGTTTTAAATTTTTAACCTTTCGGTTTAGATTTTTTTACTCTGCAAGTTTGACTTGATTGTTGATGTAAAGATGAACAGATCGAATCAAAAATGCAAATAAAAACAATTGTTTTTATCAACTGATTTTCAAGAAGTTATTGAGAGAAAATTGTGGATAACGTTTCCTTTATTAAAAGGTAAATTGGAGTTTATCCACATTCTAACATTTTTTGGACAAAGATATTATCAACAAAATATTCTGATTATCAGTTTTTTAATAGAAATTTTTATCCTGAATAATTCTTCACCAAACCTTTCACCACTTTAATCACGTTCGGCATTGCCTTATTTGCGGCTTCCAAAACTTCTTCATGCGAAACGGCAAATGCAATGTCCGGTCCACCAACATCGGTGATGATGGAAATTCCGAAACAGTCCATCCCTTGATGTTTTGCAACGATGACTTCGGGAACGGTGCTCATTCCAACCGCGTCGCCGCCAATTGCGCGAATCATTCCGTATTCAGCGGGAGTTTCAAAAGTTGGTCCTTGCAAAGCAACGTAACAACCTTTATGAACGGGAATATTGTTTTCTTTGGCAAAATTTTCTGCGACTTGCAACATTTTTTTGTTGTAAGGCTCGCTCATATCTACGAATCTCGGTCCGAGTTCGTCCAAATTTTTTCCACGAAGCGGATGTTCAGGCATCATATTAATGTGGTCATTAATCAACATAATATCTGCAACGCGAAAATTAGGATTCACTCCACCGGAAGCATTAGAAACAATCAGATTTTTAATTCCAAGAAGATGAAAAACACGGAAAGGAAAAACAACGGTTTTAATGTCGTGACCTTCATAATAATGAAATCTGCCGCTCATCATCAAGACTTTTTTGCCCTCTAAAATTCCATAAATTAATTTGCCGCCATGTCCAACAACGGTAGTTTGTGGAAAGTTTGGGATGTCTTGATATTCCAACACATGAATGGGTTCAACCTCTTTTTGAAGTTTTCCCAGACCGGAACCCAAAACAATAGCAAAATCGGGAGTTTCCTTGATGATATTTTTGATGAAATGGGCGGTTTCCTTAATTTTTTCTAACATAATCTAAAATGATTTGGTTGAATTCTTCTTTTTTGTCGATGTTTACATTGATTGGCCAATAATAAACAAGGTCTCGAAGATAATCAAATGTCTTTAAACGAACGTAATCTTTTTCAGTGGTTAAAATCAATTTGTACTCCCCAAGTTTTTTATATTCAGCCAAAATATTCTTGATGTCCTGATCGCTGAAATTGTGATGATCCTTAAATTTTAAATGCTTAACTCTTTGCGAAAATCTTGACAAATGATTGAGAAGTGGTTTCGGATTTGCGATTCCGGTGATTAAAAGAATGTCGTAATAACTTAAATTGTTATCCGGCAAAAATTTGTCGTGTGCATAAATGTTTTCGTCATAACCGATGCTTGAAAAAAACACTTTTTGGTTGTGTTGAGGTTTAATTCTCGAAATATAGTATTGCTTTTTTTCTTCCGTCAAATCATCGGGACATTTTGAAACCATCACAATTTGCGCTCTTTTTGAACCTCTTCTTCCTTCCCGTAAATCACCTGCAGGAAGTAAAAAATCTTTAAAATAAGGGTCGTTGTAATCCGTCATCAAAATATTGAATCCGGGATTGATGGCTCTGTGTTGATAGGCGTCATCCAAAATCAAGACATCCAAATCCATATCGTCGATAATCTTTTTCGCACCGGGAACTCGTTCTTCCGAAACACCGATCACGAAACGATTTTTGAATCTTTCAAACAACTGCATTGCTTCATCTCCAACTGTTTTGTAATTGCTGTCGTAATTGGTAATTCCGTAACCTTTGGTCAATCTTCCGTACCCTCTTGAAAGTACGCCCGTTCTGTAATGTTTCGACAAAAGATCCGCCAAATACATCACCATCGGTGATTTACCGCTTCCGCCAACAGAAAGATTTCCGACGTTGATGATCGGAGTTTTAAATTGAGTTGATTTAAAAATTCCCAGGTTATAAAACAAGTTACGGATGCCCGTTACCAAATGATAAACAAGGGAAAAAGGGTAGAGATACCATCTTTTCATGTGAAGATGTTTATTTTTTATGGACACATGAAACCTTACGATTTCATAGCCGGCAAAATTACGATTTTTTGAGGGGAAAATAAAATGGAGAAAGTTCAATTTATCCACAATTCCTATCAAATCAAATTGCTATAATGTCATAATATTTCCGCGCTGAACTCTTTATTTTTAAACAATTTGTTTAAATTTGCTTGAACTAGAAAGAAAACTCATGAGCAAGAAAAATGTAGCCGTTGTAATGGGCGGTTATTCCGATGAATACAAAGTTTCTCTGAAAAGCGGACAATTAATTTACGATTCCCTCGACCGCGATTTGTACAATGTGTATAAAGTGGTGATTCTGAAGGATGAATGGTATTTTTTGGATGACCGCGAACAGAAAAGTCCGATCAACAAAGCGGATTTTTCGGTGAATTTAGATAGCGGTTTTACAGTGAAATTCGATGTGTGTTTTAACATCATCCACGGAAAACCGGGTGAAAATGGTGAACTTCAGGCGTATTGGGACACCATCGGACAAAAATATACTGGTTGCGATTTCTATCAAAGCGCATTGACTTTTAATAAAAAAGACACGCTCGCTGTTCTTTCGAAATACGGAATACCTTCTGCGAAAAGCATTTACTTGAGAAACGGACAAGAAATTAATGAAGATAAAATAGTAGCAGAACTCGGATTGCCACTTTTTGTAAAGCCCAATCAGAGCGGTTCATCATTAGGAATTTCCAAAGTGAAGGAACAATCCGAACTCAAAAAAGCATTGGATTTTGCTTTTGCAGAGGATGATGAAATTTTAATTGAAAGTTTCCTCAACGGAATGGAGGTTTCGGTCGGAGTTGTGGATTTTGCCGGAGAAACCATTGTTCTGGGAATAACTGAAATTGTTCCCCACAAAGAATTTTTCGATTACGAAGCAAAATATGAAGGCGCTTCCGAAGAAATTACGCCGGCAAGAATCGATGACGAAACCCGAATTAAAGTCGAGGAAATTGCAAAAAGAGCTTATGATTCTTTGGGAATGAGCGGTTTTTCAAGAAGTGAATACATCATCATGAACGGAACTCCCTACATGCTCGAAATGAATACCAATCCGGGATTTTCACCCGCCTCAATTCTTCCTCAACAGGCAAAACATTACGGAATTTCTATCCAAGATCTTTGCGGAAATGAGGTTGAAAAGGCTTTAGCAAAATAAATAATAATTAATTTGAGATAAGGGATAGAAAATCTCAAATCTCAAATCTCAAAATCTCAAATCTAATTCATGAGAATTGCAGTTTTCCCGGGTTCTTTCGACCCAATCACGCTTGGTCATTTCGATATCGTTGAAAGGGCGTATCCGCTTTTTGATAAAATCATTATCGCCATTGGTCAGAATTCGCAGAAGAAATACATGTTTTCTTTGGAACAGCGAATGGATTTCATCAAAAGAACTTTCAAAGATTTCCCCAATATTGAAGTGGATCATTTTGAAGGTTTGACTATTGATTATTGCCGCAGCAAAAACGTCAACTTTATTCTTCGCGGACTTCGAAATCCGGCCGATTTTGAATTTGAAAAAGCCATCGCACAAACCAACCGTGAACTTACGCAGGAAAATAAAGTGGAAACCATCTTTCTATTAACTTCCGCAGGAAAATCATTTATCAGCAGCAGTATTGTTCGGGAAATTATTACGTTTAATGGAAATTATGAATTGTTGGTTCCGGAAGCGGTAAGAGTTCCTAAACAATGATGTACTGTAGGGAAAAATCGTGAACCCTAACGCAGTGGTTCGACGTAGTCAATTGTCCAAAATTCGCAGAATTTTTATTATCCAACGAAATAAAAATCCAACAAAGTCAAATCATAACAAACAAAATTTAGAAAATTTTGCAATTACACGAAAACTTCAACCTCGCCATCGAAATTTTGGGAACCATCGCTTTTGCCATGTCGGGAAGTTTTGCGGCAATGCAGAAACGTTTCGACCCATTCGGAGTTTTGATTATTGCGTTTGTAACTTCTGTTGGTGGCGGAACGGTGCGTGATTTATTGTTGGGCGTTCCGGTTTTCTGGATGCACGATTTGGTAATTTGCTCAGTGATTTTTGTGACCTGTATTATTGCAATGGTTTTTAAATCTTTAGAGAAAAAATTTCGGGTGACACTATTTCTGTTCGACAGTTTTGGATTGGGGTTGTTCACGATTGTCGGAATTCAAAAAGGATTGAATGCAGATTTACATCCCATAATATGTGTGACTTTGGGAACTATTACGGGCTGTTTTGGAGGGATTATCCGTGATATTTTGTTGAACAGAATTCCTTTAATTTTAAGGAAAGAAATCTACGCAACTGCTTGTATTGTAGGCGGAAGTATATTTATGATGTTGGCAAAATTTACTACGCTGTCTTATACTTTCGTGCAAATTTCAACCATTTTATTGATTGTCCTCATTCGAACTTTAGCGGTAAAATACCATTGGCAAATGCCGAAGTTTTATGGAACGGACCAGAATTCGGAAATGTAGAAATAGATGGAAGCTGGTTGATGGAAGCCGGAACAAACAAAAAGTCCTGAAAAAATTTCAGGATTTATATATTTTGTTAAAGCTTAATTCACCGACGAAGTCGAATTCACTGCGAAGCAAATTCACCATTCACTTTCTTGGTTCTTGGCTCTTTTTACTTGGCTCTTAAAAGAATTTCCCTCTTTGTCTCATGTTCGGATTATGCGCATGTTTCTGCATTGAAGGCATTTTCAGTTGGTCTTTCAACATTTTAATTTGGTCGGTCATCATTCCTGCGGTGTCGAGTCTTTTTGCTTCTTCCAATAATTTTTGCGCTTCCTGTCTTCTGCCTTTTTGTAAAGCTCCTGCTGCGATATTCAAAGTCGCCATTGCACGGTCATGTTTCATGTTTAAACCGTAATCCAAAGCTTTTTTCATTAAAGGCTCAACTTTTTGAGGGTGGTCTTGAGCTAAAGTCAAACCTTGCAAATAATGAAAATATCCGTATTGAGATTTGTGAAGTTGCGATTGAAAATTGGTGACGTTATTTAACCAACGAGTGGCTTTCTCCATGTTTTGCTTTCTCAAAAACCAAAAAGCCAAAAGGATATTCTCGTTCTTAAAAAACAGGAAAATTGGAACGGCGGAAAGAATCACCAAAAGAATTCCGTAACCTACATTTCTGTTAAACATTAAGTAAATTCCTGCAGCAATCATAATAGCTGCGATAACGAATTTTATGTATTTGTTCATTGTTAAAATTTAGATGTGCAAAGGTAATAATTTGGGATGGAAGATGGAAGCGGGAAGTCGGAAGATTTCAACGCACCGCCGAAAGCAGCACGAATTTTAATTGGCTCTTGCCTCTTTTTACTTGGCTCTTTGAAATGTTTGAAAACAAAAGTCAAAATTATTTTTCTCGTCTTTTTCGTGGCAAACTTCATCCGTTTTTGTCCAATTTTTTGGGTCGATTTTTGGGAAGAAAGTATCGGCTTCAATGTTGGTTTTAATTTCGGTGACTTCCAATTTATCGGCTATATCCATGGTTTGTTCGAAAATATTTCCACCACCGATGATGAAGATGTCTTCGTCAATTTTCTGACCGAACTTAATCGCTTCTTTAATGCTTCCTACGATGAGGATTCCCTCTTCGAACCAATCCTTTTTTCTGGAAATCACGATATTGGTGCGGTTTGGAAGCGGTTTTCCGATGCTTTCATACGTTTTTCTGCCCATGATGATTGGATGACCGGAAGTAATTTCTTTAAAATGTTTCAAATCCTTCGGAAGATGCCATGGTAACTGATTATCAACGCCAATTTCACGATTCAGTCCCATTGCGACCACTAATGTTATCATTTTTTAGAAATTTTTACAAATTTAGCACATAATTTGTATATTTGGGTATCGAATTTTAAACATTAAAAATTTAAACTATGAGAAATAGAGGTTGTATGAGCGCCGGAACCATCGGTATTGCTCTTCTCGTAATTGCAGCAATTTTATTCTTTTGGGGTAAGAACGGATATAACAATTTCGTGTCTAAAGAACAGAATGTAAACACAAAATGGTCTAACGTGGAAACCGTTTACCAAAAACGTGCGAACCTAATTCCTAACTTGGAAAGAACCGTAAAATCTTACTCTAAATTTGAGCAGGAAACTCTAACTAAAGTAATTGAAGCAAGATCAAAAGCGACTTCAATCACTGTAGATCCTACCAACATGACGGAAGCTGATTTGGCAAAATTCCAGGCTGCACAAGGTGAATTGAGTGGAGCGTTAAGCAGATTGATGGCAGTAGTTGAACAATATCCAAATTTGAAAGCTGACCAACAATACATCAACTTCCAAAGAGAATATACCGCTATTGAAAACAGCATCCGAAGCGAAACCGTTTATTACAACGAGGCAGCACAGGATTACAACACTTCGATAAAAACCTTCCCAAATAATATTTTGGCGAATTTTACCAACTTTAAAGAAAAACCTTATTTCAAAGCGGAAGCAGGAGCGCAGAAAGCACCTGAGGTTTTCACAAATTAATGAATACTTTCCTCACAGATACTGAAATGGCTTCCCTCGTGGAAGCCATTCAAACAGCAGAAGATTGCTCCACCGGAGAAATCAGAATCCACATTGACTCCAACACAGAAGGAAACAATGCGGAAATGGCTTTCGAAGTGTTCAGAACACTTTGCAAGGACAAAACTGCTGCTCAAAATGGCGTGCTTTTTCACGTGAATTTTGAGAGAAAGTATCTCACGATTATCGGGGACGAAGGTATTCACAAAAAAGTTCATCAAAGTTTTTGGGACAGACTTCACGACAAAACCACCGCAGATTTTGCGAATGGAAAGTTTTATGAAGGTTTAAAAAATGCAGTGCTTGAAACAGGTGCCGAACTGAAAAAATACTTCCCAATCACGGGGGAAAATCCAAATGAACTGCCGAATGAGATTACATTCTCTTAAATACTTTTTTGCCTTTTTATTTCTGGGCTTAAACCTTTTTGTTTTTGCCCAAAAAATTCCTGCAAAACCGGCAATTCTTTATCCAGTTTATGATCAGGCAAATCTTCTGAATCAAACGGAAGAAGATGTGCTCAACAAAAAATTGATAGCTTTTGCAGATTCTACTTCTACGGAAATTTCAGTCATCATTATTCCTACAACCGGCGGTGAAGATGTTAATTATCTCGCCACGATGTACGGTGAAAAATGGGGAATTGGTGAAAAGACGCAAGACAATGGAATCGTTTTCTTAATTGCGACCGAAGATCATACCATGTCCATTCAACAGGGAAGAGGAGTTGAACAATATTTAACGGCTTCAGTTGCGGGGCAAATTCTAGATTATATTGTAACGCCAAATTTTAAACAAGGACTTTGGTACGACGGAATTAATCGTGGTACAACTGCTTTAATGGAGGCTGTTCAGGGGAAATTCAAACCTATTGTCAAAGACACTTCTTCGGATGAAGGTTTGAGTATATTTCAACTTCTGCTGATTGCCTTTTTCATCTTTTTGATTTTAAGTTTCCTATTCAGAAATCGAGGCGGAGGTGGCGGAAATTACAACGATGATGATGAAGACGTTATTCTTTCCCGACGCGGAAGAAGAACTTATCCGGGCGGATTTTTCCCATTCCCGGGAAGTTTCGGCGGTGGAGGATTTGGCGGCGGTTCCGGAGGAGGATTCGGAGGCGGTGGATTCGGCGGATTCGGCGGCGGCGGAAGTTTTGGCGGAGGAGGAGCTTCTGGAGGATGGTAGTTTTTTGCAAGGGACAAATAGTAATTTGTCAGTATGAAAACCATATTTACCAAGAAAATTTATCCTTCTTTAATATTTATGAAATCACAAAAAATTTAAAATCAGCCAACGAATTGGCTGGTTTTTTTATTAAAATATCCCACAAAAATCTTGCGGGACATTTCAATTAAATATTAAAAAAGTAGTTTATTTGATAGACACGCTTCCGCCGCTGCTTTCTTTCTGACTTAAGACATTCAAATTCCCTTTTCTTGAAATATCAATGCTTCCCGAAGAACTTGCCGACGCTTTTAATGAATTGGAAACCGCCAAACTTACATCACCACTGCTTGAAGCGGAAATATCTGCATTTTCTGCGATTACGTTTTGAGCATCCAATGTTCCTGAAGACGATGCGGAAAGATTAGCGTTTTTAGCTTTTCCAGAAATGTTGATGTCGCCGGAAGAAGTCACATCAGATTCCAAATTGACGGCCCAAATTTTCCCGGAATAAGTCCCTGAACTTGAAACGTCGATGGACAAATCATTCGCTTCGAAATCACCTTTAATCGTTCCCGAACTCGAAACTTCAATATCGGTTTTGCCTTGTGTGAATTTGTCTTTAACGATTATGGTTGCGGAAGAACTTGCTTTAATCGCAGAAAAATCTTTGGCAAAAATTTTAGCCGAAACATTTCGGGAAGAAATATTGATTCCCGGCTTAAAATGAATGTACAATTTACCACCTAAATTTTCAACCAAGATATCTTCCAAAATATCGGATGGCGCAGAAATCACCACTTTTTCTTCAGATGCTTTCACTACTTCCGCGTCAATGGATTGCGCGACTTTGATTTCATCAAAATTCATTTTGAATTCTTTATCGGTAATCGGACCTTTTCCTTCTTTTGGTGTGGTGAAGAACGAGATTGCGCCATCTGATTTGATGTTGCAGGAAAAAATAGTCATTGCGGAAACTGCGAGTAGAGCGAGTGTTTTCATGGAATGGGATTTTATTTTGCTTAAATTTAATACCTTTACCCTAAATAACAATTTAAAAATGAAAAATATTACATCCGTTTTATTAATTTCTTCTTTGGCGGCCATTTCCGCATGTTCTACGATGAATAATACTACCACAACTCCAACCGAAACTCCCGCAGTTGACGCATTTTTGGCTTCGAATCCGTTTATGAAAAAAAGTACGCTTCAATATCAAGCGCCAGAATTCGACAAAATTAAAGATGAACATTTCAAACCTGCTTTCGATTATGGTTTGAAAAAGCAATTAGCGGAAATCAATCAAATTGCAAACAGCAAATCTGTAGCGACATTTGAAAATACCGTTCTCGCCATTGAAAATAGTGGTGAGGTTTTGAAAAGAGCCCAACTTGTGTTCTTTAACTTAACAGGTTCGAATACAAATCCGACTTTACAGAAATTGGAGGAAGAATATGCGCCACAATTCGCGGCTCAATCCGATAAAATTTATTTGAATGAAAATCTTTATCAACGATTAAAAGCAATCGATATTTCTAAATTGAAAGGTGAAGAAAAACGATTGACCGAATATTATTTGCAGAATTTTGAAATCGCAGGAGCGAATCTTTCTGCTTCTGATAAGGAAAAAGTTAAAAAAATCAATGAGGAATTGGCGACACTTTCTACCCAGTTTTCCAATAAACTTTTGGATGCGAGAAAAAATGGAGCGGTTCTGATTTCTGATGTAAAGGAATTGGACGGACTTTCTGCAGATGAAATCGCGGCAGCTGCTGCTGATGCTAAGAAAGCAGGTCAAGATGGAAAATATTTGTTGGCCTTATTAAATACCACTCAACAACCGCTTCTTCAAAACTTAAAAAACCGTGCGACCAGGGAAAAACTCTTTAAGGCATCTTGGTACAGAGCAGAAAAAGGAAATGCAGACGACACAAGAAACATTTTGGAAAGACAAGCGAAATTGAGAATGGAAAAAGCGCATTTGCAAGGAAAAAAATCTTTTGCTGAATGGAAACTTCAAGACCAAATGGCGAAAAATCCCGAAAACGCAATGAATCTTTTGGCACAACTCGCAAAACCTGCCGTGGAAACTGCAACCCGTGAAAAAGCGGAAATTCAACAATTAATCGACAAGCAAAAAGGTGGATTTACCGTTGAACCATGGGATTGGAATTTCTATGCAGAACAGGTTCGAAAGGAAAAATATGACTTGGACGAAAATCAAATCAAGCCGTATTTTGAAGTGACGACCGTGTTGGAAAAAGGGGTTTTCTATGCTGCGGAAAAATTTTACGGAATCACTTTTAAAGAAAGAAAAGATTTGCCGGTGTATCATCCAGATGTGGTGACTTATGAAGTTTTCGACAGAGACGGAAAATCTTTGGCAATTTATTATCTTGATTTCTACACCCGAAACAACAAAAATGGTGGCGCTTGGATGAGCAACTTTGTGGAGCAATCGCATCTTTTGGGTCAAAAACCGGTGATCGTGAATGTTTTCAATTATCAAAAACCTGCGGAAGGAAAACCGTCTTTGATTTCTTATGACGATGTTTCCACCATGTTCCACGAATTTGGACATACTTTGCATGGACTTTTTGCTGATCAAAAGTACATTTCCATTTCGGGAACGAATACGCCGAGAGATTTTGTGGAATTCCCTTCGCAAATCAACGAATTCTTTGCTTTAGAACCGGAAATCTTGAAAAACTACGCAATTCACTATCAAACCAAACAACCGATGCCACAAGCTTTGGTGGATAAAATCAAAAAGGCGGGAACTTTCAACCAAGGTTATTCCACCACGGAACTTGTTTCCGCAGCAACTTTGGATATGAATTGGCATTCGGTAACAGATGAATCTCAATTGAAACCGACTCTGGAATTCGAGAAAAACGTGTTGAATAAATATGGATTTACTTTGAATGCTGTTCCACCACGTTATCACACTCCTTATTTTGCACATATTTGGGGCGGTGGTTATTCTGCGGGTTATTACGCCTACATGTGGAGCGACATGTTAAACGCGGACGCATGGGATTGGATTTCCAAAAACGGTGGAATGACTAGAGCAAACGGTGACCGTTTCCGAAAATATATTTTGTCGGTTGGAAATTCGGTGGATTTGAATCAGGCATTTAAAGATTTTACGGGCAGAACACCGAGTATTAATCCGTTGTTGAAGAATAAGGGGTTTATAAAGTAATTGTGGGTGAGTTAGAGGGTTTGAAAGTGGGAGAGTTTGAGAGTGGGTTCGTTGGTGAGTGATTGACTAACTAGTCCGAATGATTTTCTCACTGAAAAACCAATTCGGCTCCTTCGAATAAGAATAAGATAATTTGTCAAACTTCGCCAAAGTTCCAAACTTTGGCGAATTTTATTTTTTACTGTAAACGCAATTCCGCTCCATTTTTGAGTTGTAATTTTTTTATTCATTTAGTTTTTTGTGAAGCCACGAAGTGGCGAAAGCATCGGCAAAGGGTGAAGCCCTTTGAGAATGGTACAAAAACATTTAACGGAGCCACGAAGTGGCGACATCAATTCTTGAAATTGTAAGTTTTGGTTAAAACCGGTTTAAACGGTGTTTGAACCGTTCCTATTGACATTCTGTTGCAATTTATAAATTATTCTAATTAAGCAACTTCGAGACAATTGGGAACTTTGGCGAAGTTTTTTCCCTTCAAAAGAAAGTCCGCCTTTTTTTGTAGCCCGGATTGAAACGTAAATCCCGCAGTATGCGTTGGACAAAGCTATGGAACGAGGAATTGCAGTGGAAAGCCGGTACGAACTTTTGGAGAAGCGAAAATCTTGTTGCTCCTAAAAATTTTGTAGTTTTGTCAGATTCAAATTTTTAAAAAAACCTCATGCCGAAAATTTCTCAACGCGCGCAAAATATGCCTGCCTCACCTGTAAGAAAATTGGTTCCTTATGCGATTCAGGCGAAACAAAAAGGGATAAAAGTATATCATCTGAATATTGGGCAACCCGATATTGAAACGCCGCAAACTGCTTTGGATGCAGTGAAAGAAAATCATTTGAAGATCTATGAATACGCGCTTTCTGAAGGGAATTTGGAGTATCGGCAAGCGTTGCAGGATTATTACCACCGATTAGGATTTACAGATTTAACGACCAAGGATTTTATCGTGACCAATGGTGGTTCCGAAGCGTTGAATTTTGCGATTTCCACGTTGTGTGATGATGGCGATGAAGTGATCATTCCGGAGCCGTACTATGCGAATTACAATGGTTTTACCAATACGTTTAATGTGAAAGTTGTTGCGGTTCCATCGACGATTGATACGGGATTCGCATTGCCGTCCATTGAAGAATTTGAGAAAAAAATTACCGATAAAACTCGTGCAATTATTATTTGTAATCCTGGTAATCCCACCGGTTATCTTTATACGAGAGAGGAGTTGGAGAAACTTTCGCAGATCGCGTTGAAGCATGATATCGTGATTATTTCCGATGAGGTTTACCGCGAATATGTGTATGACGGAAAACAGCAACATTCAATGCTTGAGTTTAAGGAGTTGAAAGACCATTGTATCATTATCGATTCAGAATCAAAGCGTTACTCCATGTGTGGAGCGAGAATTGGTTTTATGGTGACCCGCTCGAAAAAAATTCACGATGCGGCGATGCTTTTTGCACAGGCAAGGCTGAGTCCGGTTCTTTTGGGACAGATTGCTGCAACTGCCGCTCATCACAACGATACAGAATATATTTTAAAAGTTCGGGAAGAATATACAAAGCGAAGAAATCTTTTGGTGGATTTGCTGAACGGAATTCCCGGTGTGATTTGTCCGAAACCTAAAGGAGCATTTTATTGTGGTGTTGAATTGCCGATTGATGATTCCGACAAGTTTGCGCAGTGGCTTTTGGAAAGTTATTCGCACAACAACGAGACGATAATGGTTGCTCCGATGACGGGATTTTACAGCAATCCGGAATTGGGGAAAAAGCAGGTGAGAATTGCGTATGTGTTGAAGGAGGAAGATTTGCGGCGAAGCGTGGAGTTGCTGAATGATGCGCTGCAAAAGTATAAGATTGAGTTTGGTTTGTAATTAAATTTCGAAGATTTTTCTTTGCACCAAAAATAGTATCAATTTGCCACGAATGCACGAATAATTAGTGAATTCGTGGCATTTTTACTACTTATAAAATTATTAAATTTGCGACTTATTACAATTTGATGACCATCCAAGAAAACTTTTCTTTAAAAAATCACAATACATTCGGAGTTGATGTTTCCGCAAAATATTTTGCAGAAGTTCATTCTGTAGGAGAACTAATTGAAGTTTTAAAACAAAACCCAACTCACGCACTCACCAACACACCCACTCAACAACTCTTTTTAGGTGGTGGAAGCAATATCCTTTTCACAAAAAATTTCGATGGTTTGGTCATTCAATTGGACTTGAAAGGGGTTTCCGAACAAATCATAAATGAAAACGAAGTTTTGGTTACCGCAAAATCGGGTGAAAATTGGCACGAGTTCGTTCAGTTTTGTTTGAATAAAAATTATGGTGGATTAGAGAATTTGTCTTTAATTCCAGGAAATGTGGGAACTTCGCCGATGCAGAATATCGGTGCGTATGGAACGGAGATTAAAGATGTTTTCGTTTCGTGCAAAGTGTTGAACTTGGAAACTCTGGAAATCGAAGAATTTGATAATGAAAAATGCAGATTTGGTTATCGGGATTCTATTTTCAAGCAGGAAGGAAAAGGAAAGTATGTGATTTTGGAGGTGACTTTCAAACTGACCACAAAAAATCATTTAATTAAAACAGAATACGGCGCGATTAAAGGTGAACTTGAAAAAATGAGCGTTGACAATCCCACCATTCAAGATGTTTCAAAAGCCGTGATACATATTCGTCAAAGCAAATTGCCCGACCCGAAAGTGATAGGAAACGCGGGAAGCTTTTTTAAAAATCCAACCATTTCTAAGGAACGGTTTCAGGAAGTTCAAATAAAATATCCTGAAATTCCTCATTATCCAAGTGGAGATTTGGTGAAAGTTCCTGCAGGTTGGCTCATTGAACAATGCGGCTGGAAAGGAAAACAAATTGGAAATGTGGCCTGTCACAATTTACAGGCACTCGTTATTGTTAACGCCACAGGAAACGCTTCCGGAAGAGAAATTTTTGATTTTTCGTCATTAATAATTGATTCAGTGAAAGAGAAATTCGGAATTGAGCTTGAAAGGGAAGTGAATATTATTTAATGCTTTCGGCATCTGCAATCAGCTTTCGGCGGTTTGCAACTATCATTTATCAACTATCATTTATCATTTATCACTCATGAAAATAGCTGTTCTCGGTGCAGGAAAAATGGGCATTTCATTTTCAAAATCTTTTTTGAAATACGAACTCATCAAACCTGAAAACCTACATCTAATTACAAGAAAGAAAGAAAAAATTCAAAAAATATCGGAGGAATTTCCGGGTTCAAAAGTTTCTGTTTTTGATGAAATTTCGGATATTGATGCAGATTTGATCATCATTGCCGTGAAACCTCAAGATTTTCAGTTCGTGGCGGAAAATCTTTCTTTTAGATTTAAGGAAAATCAGATGATGCTTTCGATCATGGCAGGAATTAAAATTGAGAAAATTCAACAATTACTCCACCATAAAAAAGTAGTTCGTTCCATGCCAAATTCTCCGACTCTTCTCGGGATGGGAATTACAGGTTATACTGCCGCAGATGGAATTTCTTTCAACGATTTGATGAATATCGATAAATTGCTGAATTCTACAGGACGCTCCGTTTATCTGGAAGACGAAAACCTTTTGGATGGCGTAACCGCACTTTCCGGAAGCGGACCGGCTTACTTTTATTATATCGTGGATGCGATGATTAAGGCGGGAACGGAAATGGGAATCGATGAAAATCTTTCGAAACTGTTTGTGAAACAGACGATGTTGGGAGCGTATCATCTCATCAATAATTCAGAGAAAAATTTGGAAGAATTAATTAAAGATGTAGCTTCAAAAGGCGGAACAACGGAAGCGGCACTGAAAACTTTCGACGAAAACGAACTGAAAATCACATTAAAAAAAGGAATTTTAGCGGCGGAAAACCGTTCGAGGGAATTGAGTAAATGAGATATTTTCTCACTTACAAACCCGAACTTACTTCCAATAAAAGGCTCACCAATATTTTGTAAAAATTTCTAAATAATTAATTTATAAATATTTGTCTATGTGAAAATTTCTTCGTTATTTTGCAACCTCAAACATTATAGTAGTAATAAAGAACATCGAGATATGTCAAGAATTTGCCAAATAACAGGAAAGCGTGCGATGGTAGGAAACAATGTTTCTCACGCTAATAACAAGACGAAGCGTCGTTTTGAAATTAACTTATTGGAGAAGAAATTTTACCTTCCGGAGCAAGAAAAATCTGTAACTTTAAAAGTTTCTGCACACGGATTGAGAATCATCAATAGAATTGGGATTGAGGAAGCATTAGAGAGAGCAACTAGAAACGGATTTATTAAATAAGAAATCATGGCAAAAAAAGGTAACAGAGTTCAGGTAATTTTGGAGTGCACAGAGCACAAAGAAACTGGTGTAGCAGGAATGTCAAGATACATCACTACAAAAAATAAAAAGAACACCACAGAAAGATTGGAATTGAAAAAATACAATCCTGTTCTTAAAAAATACACCGTTCACAAAGAAATCAAGTAATTTTTTAAAAAAATAAAAAATGGCAAAGAAAGTAGTAGCAACGCTTCAAGGTGGTGCAGGTTCTAAAAAAATGACCAAAGTAATCAAAATGGTAAAATCGCCAAAAAGCGGTGCTTACGTTTTTGAAGAAAAAGTAATGAACGCAGACGAAGTTGACAATTTCTTGAAAAAGTAATCGCAACGCTCGAGTAAATATAAAACTATCCTTTTGGGTAGTTTTTTTTTTGGAAAGAATTTAGCACGTGTGATTGTGATGTATTTTACACGTATTAAGAATTGATTATCTTTGAATAAAATTGTGAGTGATGGACACAAAACTAACTTAAATTATTGACCACCATGTAAAAGAAGATGCCAAAAAATACGCCAAAGAAATGGGAAGCAGCCTTTCTAAATTGGTGGAAAATTATTTGAAACTCTTGACGGCAAAAAGAAAAGAAACTGAAAATGAAATTCCGTTAAGTCCGTTCATAGAATCGATGAGAAAAAAAGCAGTAAAAGTTCCTGCAGATTTTGATTATAAGAAAGAATTGGAAGATGCAATCTGGGAAAAACATAGGAAAGGATATGAAAAGAATTTTGATTGATTCTGACGTAATCCTCGATTTTGTCTTTGAGAGGGAACCATTTGTAGAATATTCTGCAAAAATTCTAAATCTTTGCTATTTGGAAAAAGTTTCTGGGTTTATTACGCCAATTATCTTTAGCAATATTAATGACATGATTCAGAAGGAAAAATCCAGAAAAGATTTGAAAAGTATTTTGAGTGATCTGATTCAAATAACAGATGTGGTGAATTTTAGTAAGAATTCGATAAGAGAAGCTTTAAATTCAGACTTTAACGATTTCGAAGACGCCCTCCAAAATTTTTCTGCAGAACAAAATAAAATCGATATTATTGTGACAAGAAATATTAAAGATTACAAACACAGCAATGTTCCCGTAATGGACCCCGAAAATTTTCTAAAAACTTTTAACAGCATATAAAAATGAGTTGGTATAAAAATATATTTAAAAAAGAGGAAAAAGAGACTTTAGACAAAGGTTTGGAAAAATCCAACCAAGGTTTTTTCGAAAAAATGACGAAAGCAGTGGTCGGAAAATCAAAAGTTGATGATGAGGTTTTGGATGATTTGGAAGAAGTCCTCATCGCTTCAGATGTGGGTGCTTCAACTACGATTAAGATTATCGAAAGAATCGAAAACCGCGTCGCAAAAGATAAATTTGTTGGAACCGATGAACTCGATAAAATCCTTCGTGAAGAAATTTCAGGACTTTTATTGGAAAATCCACACGCAGGAACAGGAAATATCGATGAGAGCAAAAAACCTTACGTCATCATGGTTGTAGGGGTGAATGGAGTTGGGAAAACCACTACTATTGGAAAACTCGCTCATCAATTTAAATTTGAAGGAAAATCAGTTGTTCTCGGTGCTGCAGATACTTTTCGAGCAGCTGCAGTTGACCAATTGGTGATTTGGAGTCAGAGAGTCGGAGTTCCGATTGTAAAACAAAATATGGGAAGCGATCCTGCTTCAGTCGCTTTCGATACCGTTCAAAGTGCGGTTGCCAATAATGCAGATGTGGTTATCATCGACACTGCGGGAAGATTGCACAATAAAATAAATTTAATGAACGAGCTTACTAAAATTAAAAGAGTGATGCAGAAAGTAATTCCTGATGCTCCACACGAAATTTTATTGGTTCTCGATGGAAGTACAGGTCAAAATGCTTTTGAACAGGCGAAACAGTTTACCGCAGCAACAGAAGTAAATGCTTTAGCGGTGACTAAATTAGATGGAACAGCGAAAGGCGGAGTAGTGATTGGGATTTCTGACCAGTTTCAGATTCCGGTAAAATATATAGGAGTGGGAGAGAAGATGACGGATCTCCAACTCTTCAACGGAACCGAGTTTGTGGATTCCTTCTTTAAAAGGAGATAAGCTTGTTGAAAACGTAGTGATATAAGTTTTAGCTGAAAAGAAAATTAATTTTATTTGCGGTGATATCAATTTTTGGTCTTAATTTTGATAAAACTATAAAGGAAAATAATTTCATTAAATATTAACATTAAAATTTTAAAACTATGGGAATTTTAACTTGGATCATTTTTGGTCTTATTGCAGGTGCAATCGCTAAGTTCATTATGCCTGGAAATCAGGGAATGGGTTGGCTATTAACAATTATTCTTGGTATTGTGGGAGCTTATGTTGGAGCTTTTATCGGTCAACTTCTTGGCTTGGGTGACGTTACAGGATTCAACATCGGAAGTATGTTTCTTGCTGTTGCAGGTGCATTAATAGTCCTCTGGATTTACGGAATGGCGACGAAGCGAGGATAATCTTTTTACAAAAAAAATTAAAAATCCCGGTTTGATTTTTCAAACCGGGGTTTTTTATGGGGAAATTAGTCGAATTTGATTTGATAAGGCATTTCCATCATTACGCCTCCCTGAAGTTTTGGATTGGTGATTTGTTCAAAAACTTTGTAGTTTTCTTTTCCTATTTTGTTTTTAATAAGACGTGCAGAAAGTTCGTCTTCTTCCATGTTTTTAAAGAATTGCTCGAAAGGACTTACTTTTTTCGGGTAAGCCGCAACGTTGTACTCTTTCATTTTTGCTTTTTGGGCTGCGTAATTAATAGCATCGTTTAAACTTCCCAATTCGTCAACAAGTCCGAGTTGTTTTGCGCGGGTTCCGCTCCAAACTCTTCCGCCGCCGATTTCGTCAATTTGTTCGAAAGATTTTTTACGGTTTTGTGTCACGAAATAAACGAATCTTTTGTAAGTCTGTTCCACACTTCTCGTCATCATCGAAATTCCACCAGAAGTAACTCCGTTGATTGGGGAATACATGTTGGAATTGGCATTTGTTGTTACGGCATGTGAACTTAGACCATTTTTATTTGCAATTTCTTTAAAGTTGGGAATCATACCGAAAACTCCGATCGATCCGGTTAAAGTATTGGGTTCGGAGTAAATTTTATCAGCACCCATTGCGATGTAATAACCTCCGGAAGCGGCGTAGTCGCCGAAGGAAACAATCAAAGGTTTTTTCTTTTTCAGTTGTTGAAGCTCGAAAAGGATTTCATCCGAAGCATTTGCACTTCCGCCCGGAGAATTAATTCGGAAAACGACCGCTTTTACTTTATCGTTTTCAGTTAGTTTTTTAATTTCTTTCACAAAGTTTTCGGAATAAACAGCATCATAACCTTCACCATTGTAAATTGCTCCTGATGCGTATAAAACCGCAACCTGGTTGTCTTTTTTAACATTGTCTTCGCTGTAAGAACTGATGTATTTGATGAAAGAAATTTTGTTGAGCTTATCCTTTTCTTTAAGATTAAGTTTTGTTCTTATTAGATTGTCATATTCGGTTTTTTGAATCAGTTGATCGGCTAATTTGTGTTGCAAACTTAAATCTGGGATCATTCCATAAAGACTGTCAACAACAGTTCTAAACTGTGCAGTATCGATTTTTCTTGAAGCAGCCATTTTTTCTGAAGTTCCTGACCATAAATCTTTAAGCATGGTTGAAATCTGCTCCTTGTTTTCAGGCGACATGTCATCTCTTAAGAAAGGCTCCACTGCAGATTTATACTTTCCGTGACGGATGATCTGCATTCCGATCCCGTATTTGTTGATAAAGTTTTTCATGTAGAGAATCTCTGTGGATAGACCTTTCAATTCAATTCCACCTGCAGGATTCAGGAAATATTTATCGGCAACAGACCCTAGATAATAAGCAGGTTGAGAAACGTTATTTCCATACGCATACACAAATTTACCGCTCTTTTTGAAATCTTGTAAAGCAGCGCGAATATCGTCCAATTGTGTCATTCCGGCTCTCAAACCATCTGTTTCAATACTAATTCCTTTAATTTTATCATCTGATTTTGCTTTCTTAATAGCTTCAATCATATCGAAAATCAGAACGTTTTTTTCTTTTTCTGCGTTGAATGAAAACATTTCCGGGCTGTCTTCGGAAGGACTGTCGATAATATTAGTATTAAAGTCTAAAGTGAGTACAGAATTATTCTTAACGTGAGCTTTTTCGCTGCCACTTAAAGCGCTGGCTGCAATCATCATCAACAATGCCAAAATGCCAATTGCGATCACAATCATAATTGCGACTATATTTGCAATAACATTTTTAAAAAAACTTTTCATAAATTTTATAATTTGGGGATATGTCGCAACATTTGGTCACTTTGTTACTTGGCAGTAATTTGGGAGATAGAGAAAAAAATATTGAAACTGCATTAAAACGGATAGAAAGCAGCGTTGGTGAAATTATAGAAAAAACTGAAATTTTGTACACAGCGCCCGTAGAATTTGTCAGTAATAATATTTTTTGTAATATTGCATTACTTTTAAAAACACAATTTTCGCCTATACATATTTTGAATTCTATAAAGAAAATCGAGTATGATATGGGGAGAACAAAAGATACATTGATTTCAAATTCATATTCAGACAGGAGTATCGATATAGATATTGTTCTGTTTGGAGGCGTGCATTTTGTCTCAGAAAGGCTACAAATACCGCATTTTAAGCATTTGTATAATCGAGAATTTTCTAGAAAGTTGTTAGATCAACTAACAAAACATTAAAAACAATAATATGAAATTAAATTTATTATTAACACTGGCTTTGCCGATTGTATTCTATGCCCAAAGCAACACATCTGCTGGGAATACGAGCGATTATCCAAATGCCTACTCTAGTGGTTCTGCAAATGTGCATCCTTTTAACAATTCTTCAAGGATGTTTCGTGACTGGTCGGTTTCTGTTGGAGGTGGTGGAGCATTTCTACAATCTGCAGATGTTAATTCTTTCTACGACGGCAAAGTTAATTTTGGATGGAATGGATATGTAAGCTTGGACAAGCAGATTTCCCATACTTTCGGAATGAGCCTACAGTACATGATGGGTAAAACCAATCAAAAAGCGATGTTACCCGGAGCTCTAGGAGTTGCGGCAGGTGTTGCAACTGCGTGGACAAAATTCCACCAAGTTTCTATTTTGGGGGATGTTAATTTTTCAAACTTACTTCGAAGAGTAGACAATCACTCACCTTACAGATGGGCGCTACATGGTTATGGTGGTGTTGGTTTTGTAGGGTATAATACGCTATTGCTGGATAACGATATGTCTAGATGGAATAATTCCCCTAGAAGGATTCCCATTGAAATTGACCAGAAGTTAGGTCTTGATACCTTTTTCTACCAAGTAGGAACAGGGGTTAAGTACAATGCATCTAAACTGATCGACGTAGAGTTACGAGCGATGTATTACATCACTGGAGATGACTCTTTCGACGGCGGTGGTTGGACACCGGTAGCTATACCTCCGTATAATGCTATTACAGCAGGACGTTCTGATAACTATTTTACAGTTAATTTAGGTCTTACCTTTAAATTAGGAAAACATGATACGCATTTGTCATGGTATGACCCATTGCAAGATGTTTACGGAAGAACAAATGCCTTGGAGAGTACACCAAATGAATTTGTAGTATGTGAAAAAGGCGATAACGATAATGATGGCGTTTGTGACGATTGGGATAGACAACTTGATACTCCTGCAGGTGCAAGAGTTGACGGTGCAGGTGTTGCTTTGGATATGGACTTGGACGGTGTTATCGATCTTTACGATAAATGCGTCACAGTTCCAGGACCAGTTGAAAATAATGGTTGCCCAACAACAAGCTCACCGGTGGTAACGCAAAACTCAACGTCAGCAATTGATGAAGTAAATAAGTTTTTTGAGGGAATTGAATTTGAACTTAATAGTGATAAAATCAGAACGAAATCTTTTGATAAACTAAATCAAGCGGCTGAAGTCATCAAATCTTTAGATGCAAACAGCAAATTTTTGGTCATTGGTGCAACTGATACCAGAGGCTCTGCCGATCTAAACCAAAAATTATCACAAAGAAGAGCCGATGCGGTAGTTAATTACTTAGTTGGCAAAGGAGTTAACTCATCTGTATTGACCGCGGAAGGAAGAGGCAAAACTGACCTTAAGTATCCTGAATGCGATCCTGCTACAAAATGTCCTGAATGGAAAAACGAGGCAAACAGAAGAGTATATTTCGCTCAAAAATAATAACATCATTTTTAAACTTAAAAACAAAAATTTTATGAAACTAAATTTAACAAGCGTTGCATTGGCTCTAGTTTTACCTACAGCTGTTTTTGCACAAGATTCTGTTGCGGTTTCAACTGGAAATTATCCAAATGCATATACTTCTGGTTCTGCAAACGTATCTCCTTTTACACAAGCTTCGAAGAGATTTAACGATTGGGCAATCTCTGCAGGAGCAGGTATTCCGTTGATGCAGTCATCAGATTTAACTTCAATCAAGGGATTTGGAGCAGGTAAGAATTTATACGGGTGGTCTGCTTATTTAAGCGTTGATAAAGCTATTACTCATGCTTTCGGATTAAAATTGCAGTATGATAAAGGTGAATCAAGACAAGGGTTTGTAAATACAAAAGATCATGTTGCATCTCCAACAGGTGATGGGGCAAGAACTCAATATGATGCAATCTCATTATTAGGAGATATCAATTTTTCTAACCTTTTGAGAAGAGTAGATAATCACTCTCCATTTAGATGGGCTCTTCACGGTTATGCCGGAGTAGGTTCATTATCATATAGGGCATATAGACAAGATGCAGGTGCAGCTTATAATCAGCAACTAATTACAGAAGTAAAACCATTTAAATTGGGAAGTCTTTTCGCACAAGCTGGTGCCGGTCTGAAGTATAGAGCTACAAAATCTATTGACTTAGAAGGAAGAATGATGTACATTGTTACAGGAGATGAAGATTTTGATGGTGCAGGTGGAAGGTCTTACAATGGAATCGTCAACGACAACCCATCGGATAACTTAATCAACGTTACCTTGGGAGCTACCTTAAATTTAGGAAAACACGAATCACACCTTTTCTGGCATGACCCGCTACAGGAAATCTATTACAAGTTAGATGTCTTGGCTGACAAAAACCAGGATGTTGAAGTTTGTAAAAAAGGAGATGCTGATAACGACGGCGTTTGTGATGATTGGGATAGACAACTTGATACTCCAGCAGGTGCAAGAGTTGATGGTGCAGGTGTAGCTCTAGATACAGACTTAGATGGCGTAATCGATCTTTATGATAAATGTACTACCGTTCCAGGACCAGTTGAAAATAACGGTTGTCCTACAACTTCTTCTTCAACAGTTTCTGATAACACAAGAACTTTGGAAGGAATTGAGTTTGACTTGAATTCAGACAAAATTCTTCCATCAAATACTCCTATCTTAAATAACGCTGTAAATTATATTAACTCTTCAAGTGGTTCTTACAACGTAATTGGCGCAACAGATACAAGAGCTTCTGACGCTTATAACCAAAAATTGTCCGAAAGAAGAGCAAACAATGTAAAAAGTTATTTAATCCAGAATGGTGTAGAAGCAGGTAAATTAAACGCAATTGGTAGAGGTGAAAAAGACCTTAAATATCCAGAGTGTGAACCAGCTACAAAATGTCCTGAATGGAAAAACAGAGCAAACAGAAGAGTTTACTTTGAAGCAAAATAATTTTTAAAAATTATTGATAAATAAAAGTCACGCACTGCGTGGCTTTTTTTGTTTGGTGGATTTAGATTCAGTAATTTTACGAAATGATTTCCCAGCAAGATTTTCAAAAGCTGAAGTTCGACACCCTAAAGCATTTTTGGGGATACGACTCTTTCCGTGATTCACAAGAGGAAATCATCAACTCAATTATTTCGGGAAAAGATGCTTTGGCTCTGCTTCCGACTGGTGGCGGAAAGTCTTTGTGTTACCAACTTCCAGCCCTCATTTTAACAGGAACTTGTTTAGTGATTTCTCCTCTTTTGGCTTTAATGAAAGATCAGGTTTATCAACTCAAAAATAATGGAATTGAAGCAGAATATCTCTCTTCCGAACTGGATAACTTTGATGCAGAAGTTATTTTTAACCGCTGCAAAGACGGACTTACAAAGCTTCTATACATCTCTCCGGAAAGATTAAAGAACCGGATCTTTCTTCAGAATTTGGAAGAAATTCAAATTTCTTTTATTGCGGTGGATGAGGCACATTGTATTTCTGAATGGGGACAAGATTTTAGACCGAGTTATCAAAATATTAAAAACTTTAGAGCAAATTTTCAACATATCCCATGTTTGGCTTTAACGGCAACCGCTACTCTGAAAGTTCTCAACGAAATTCAATCAAAACTCAACCTAAGAAATCCTGAAATTTTTAAGCAAAGTTTCCGCAGAACAAACATTCATATTGTTGCTGACCAGATTTCTGATAAATATGAAAGGGTACTGAATTTGATGAAATACAACCGAAACTCTGGAATTATTTATGTACGGACAAGAAAAGAGTCCGAAGAATTGGTTCAATTTCTGCACCGAAATAAAATTGAAAATGTAGATTTTTTTCATGCAGGATTACCCGTAAAGGAAAAAAATCTGAAACAAAAACATTGGATTGAAAACGATAATCAGGTATTGGTTTCAACAAATGCTTTCGGAATGGGAATCGATAAGGACAATGTTCGTCTTGTCGTACATTTTTCTCCGTCACAGTCCATAGAAAACTATTACCAGGAAATTGGGAGGGCAGGAAGAGACGGTGGCGAATCTTACACTTTTCTTCTTTGGAATAAACAGGAACTTGAAAATTTGGATCGAATTCTTAATAATCAAATTCCGTCAAAAACGGAGTTTAAAAATATAGTTTCATATCTGTATTCTACCTTTCAGATTGCGGAAAACGATTTGCCGGAAGATGTTTTTCAACTCCATATCCAAAAAATTCAGAATTTCACAAAAACTTCTTTGGCGAAAATCAGGAATGTGCTGACCTTTCTTCATAATCAGGAAATTATTTTTTTCAACAGTAATAAGTCGCTTTCATCATTGGAATTAAAAATTTCTCCGGAAGAGTTGGATTTGCTTTCCAAAAAAGATTCTTATTTTGTTGAAACTTTATTTCGGAACTTTCCAGGACTTACTTCTCACAAGATCATGTTCAGCGAGCAGACCTTAAGCAATAAAATCAATGTGGATCAACATGTGATCAAGGAGCGAATTAAAGAATTGCAGCAGAATAATTATTTGGAATATATTGATGGAGCACTTTCCAGCGTAAAGTTTCTGAAACATCGGGACGAGCGTTCAATTAATGGGAAATATTGGAGTCTTTTTGAACAGATTCAAAAAAATAAATTACGAAAGTGGGAAGAAATGAAGTTTTTCGTAGAAAATTCAGAGTTCTGCAAAATGAAGTTGATCCTTTCCTATTTCGGTGAAAAGAAGGTGAAAAGCTGCGGTAAATGCTCGGTTTGTGAGAAACAGAAAGAGAGCGTTTTTGGAAGAGATATCTCCGAAGAAATTCTTCAGGTTTTACGAAACAAACCTTCAAATGTTGAGGAAATATCCATCCGACTAAATTATTATGAGAAGGAAAATATCCTCGAAAACCTTATTTATCTTTTAGATGAAGGAAAAGTGAAAATGCTTAATTTCAGAACCTATACTGTTGCATGAGTAATGAGCTATAAGCAACAAACAGTAAATTATCAATCATCAATTATAATTAATGAAGTCATTAAAAGTTGTGTTTTTCGGGACACCAGAATTTGCTAAAACCTCGCTAGAAGCTATTCATCAATCACAACATCAAATTGTTGGTGTGGTAACCGTTGCAGATAAAGCAAGCGGTCGCGGACAGAGAATTCATGAATCCCCAGTAAAAACTTTTGCCGTAAAAAATAATCTTACCGTTTTTCAACCCGAAAAATTGAGAAATCCAGAGTTTTTGGATCAAGTCAAAAGTTTAAATGCAGACGTTTTTGTCGTAGTCGCTTTCCGGATGATGCCAAAAGTCTTATTTGAGATGCCAGAATTTGGAACTTTCAATCTTCATGCCTCATTACTTCCAGACTATCGTGGTGCGGCTCCGATTAACTATGCGGTAATTAATGGCGAGACTAAAACTGGTGCAACAACATTCTTCATCAATGAAAAAATCGACGAGGGAAATATTCTACTTCAGGAAGAAATTGAAATTTTACCAGATGAAAACGCGGGAGAACTTCACGACCGACTGATGCAAATGGGTGCGAAACTCGTGGTGAAAACTTTAGACGGACTTGCTGAAAACGCTATTCGGGAAAAACCGCAACCAATGGTTGAACATCCTAAAAATGCCTTTAAAATTTTTAAAAACGACACTAAAATCAACTGGAATCGTAATTCAGAAACCATTCACAATTTTATTCGCGGAATGTCGCCATATCCTTGTGCATTCACCATTTTAACAATAGGGAACGAGAAAAAATCGCTGAAAATCTACAGTGGGAAATTCGAGATTTCAAATCCTCAAAAATCACCGGGAACTTTAGAAATCGATAAAAATCATTTCAAAATTTTTACAAAAGATGGCTTTTACGAGCCGCAAGAACTGCAATTGGAAGGAAAAAAGAGAATGAATGTAAAAGATTTTTTAAATGGCTTTCGCAATTTTGATAATATTTCGATGGCCGAAAATTAATTTCGGTTCTTTATCAGAATCCATCCTTGATAAGAAACTGGAAGATTGGAGTCAGGCTCAGTCCAATTTAAAAGGTACCAGTACGTTCCGGTTGGTAAAATTCTGCCATTAAGCTTTCCATCCCAAATATAGTGGTCAGAAGCTTTAAAAACCTTGTTACCAAATCGGTCAAAAATCTCCATTTTCACATCTTTCTTCATTTTTAGGTCGGAGTAATTCAGAACATCATTGATTCCGTCGCCGTTTGGAGTAATGGTGTTGATCAGGTTTAAGATTAAGAACTGTTTCTGTCCATATCCACAATTTTCGGAATCTTTAACATAAGCGGTATGAACTCCACGCGGAACATTAAAAAAAACATTGGAAGTTTGAAAATTGGTGCCATCAATTGAATATTCGTACTGGTAAGGAGCGTTTCCACCAGTTGCGAAAATAGTGACTGTATTTCCCACCACATCTACATGAGTGATCACCGGAATTTCAGCGGCGGTTACTTTTACCGTTTGCCGATAGACACACTGATCGAAGAATAAGTCCACAAAATATTCGCCAATTCCAGCGGTGATCGTCTGCGAAGTAGTTCCGTCGCTCCATAGATAGTGATCAAATCCTGATCCTGCATCCAACACAACAGTTGAATTACCGCAAATCTTTTTATCCTGCAGAACGGTAGACTTTTTTGGAGATTTGATGTTGACAGTTAATGAGGCAACATTTGGGCAGTCCGTTGCGTTTTCCAAGCGAATACCAAAAGTTTTTGTATCATTTAAATTTTGATTAGGATTAATTGAAGTTCCTGCGATTGCTGCTTTTGCTTCATTCAACGAATTATAGAAAATCACATTCACTGTAGGATCAGTAGTGAACTGACTGTTATAATTGGAAAGATTTACACTTACGCCCTGAAAGTTGTCGTTACAAATACCGGGTGTTGAGTATGTGTTTTTGATTAAATTTACCTTGTTGCCAATGGTTAAAGTGATTTCACCGATAACAGGAGTGCAATTATAAATACTTTCTATTCGAACATAGAGTTTTGTATTCGCTGTTAAAAGCCAACCATTCACCAATGGGGTTCCTGTGCCATTTTGAGCCTGTGTTTTATCCAAATAATATTTTGGGATAAATGTCGTGTTATAATTAGAGATGATCTGCGGATTCAGCTCATCAAAATTGATCGGCACACTTCCGGAAAGTGTTTTGTCACAAACAGAAAAAGTTCCGAGCGGGGCGATTGCTTTTTCGCCGATTTCTATAATCACTGAACCTCTTAAAATACAACCCGACAAATTAATCTCGACTTCATATTTACCAGCGGAAGCAGGAATACCCGGAACCGAAAGCGTAGGGTTGGTTTGCCCAATTAATTCAACACCATCTTTAAACCATTTATAAGAGGAGGCTCCTGCTGTGGTGGCGTCAATAATTTTATCGCTGCTTCCTTCGCACAGGGGATTATTGGTCGAAATTAATAAATCTGGTCCCAAATCTTTTTTTCCAACAAAACTTCCTGCTTTTAAAAAAACGGCGGAATCATATTGAGTGTTCGCATTGGAGCCGTGATCTGCGATTACCAATTTGATGTGATACTTTTTGCCAGGAATGATATTGTCTTTCTTGGCGGTAAGGACTTTGGTTTGGCCATCGAAAGTTGTTGGCGAAAGATTTCGTGGTAATGAAGGTGGAATATTGTATCTCCCAAAATACTCCTCGTTTCGTGGTTGACAAAAAGTATTATCTCTAACCGACGTGGACGAAACCGGATCAAGATTCCCTGTTTTTAAATTCAAAACAGTGGCAATGTTTTCATAATTGCTTGAACCCACTTCTTTGATTAGAAATGCAAATGCGTCGGAATAGTTACAGCCACTTGTTCCGTGATATTCTTCAGAAAGAAACATGTAGTCAAAGCTTATTCCAGTAATGTTGTTTGCCACAAAATCAAACTCTAAAGAAGTTGCATTCATGAATTTTCCGGAAATACCCAGGATCGAAAGATCTGGATCGCCTACCCAATCGCTTCCAGCGCCGTCGCTTACAATTGTAGTGTTATTTGGGCCGGCTGCGTTTGCTGCAGCACCTGTACTTAAAATGATTCCTTTCTCAATATCAAAAGGTAGAGTTCCTTTCTCAAAATATCCATAACTAAAAGGGTAGTTCCCATAATCCTGCCATCCGTTAACTGAAATGTTGGATACCGAAATACAGCTCGCATTTTGTGGCCCAATGAAAACGTCTTTCACTAATTCATCAGCGGTTTTAGAACTTACCGTAATGTACTGCTGCGCTTTCCCAAGATTTAGAGAAATGAAAAAAATCAGCGAGAAAAGATTTTTAAGAAAGCTATTTTTGACCATGTGAAATTTGCGGGCTACAAATTTACTTTAAAAAGCAGAAAGAAAAAATCTCTCCCATAAAACGGAAGAGATTTAATCATATCTTAAGATTAAAACTTATAATTAAGCAAGGCTTACTCTTACAAAACCTAGCACTTTCAAGTCACCGTTTACCGATTTTACGTAATCAGCAACAGACATTCCACCGTCCTTGATGAAAGCTTGGTGTACCAAAGTGTTGTCTTTGTAGAATTTCTGCATTTTACCTTTCAGGATATTTTCGATGATGTTTGCAGGTTTTCCTTCCTTAGTCAACAATTCTCTTTCGATCTCCAATTCTTTGTCGATGGTTTCCTGGGATACCAAAGTTTCGTCCAAAGCGATTGGATTCATTGCAGCAACCTGCATTGCCACAGATTTTGCAGCTTCTGCAGCTCCGTCTACGTTTGCAGAAAGTGAAGCGATGGAAGCAATTTTGTTTCCAGCGTGGATGTAAGCTCCCAAATAAGGGCCTTCAATTCTTTCGAAAGAACCGATCTCGATTTTTTCTCCGATTACTCCCGTTTGCTCGATTAATTTTTCCGCAACGCTCATTCCGTTAAAATCAGAAGCTAGGAATTCTTCTTTAGTTGCATACATCATCGCCTGTTCAGCAAGTTCGTGTGCCAATTGTACGAAGTTGTCATTTTTTGCAACGAAATCAGTTTCACAGTTCAAAGCAATGATTCCACCAATCGTGTTATCTTCGTTTACTTTAGCGATTACAGCACCTTCAGTAGATTCTCTGTCTGCTCTGTTTGCAGCAACTTTTTGTCCTTTTTTTCTAAGGATTTCAATGGCTTTGTCGAAGTCTCCTTCAGCTTCTACTAATGCTTTTTTGCAGTCCATCATTCCTGCGCCTGTAATGTTTCTTAGTTTAGCTACATCTGCAGCAACCGGTGTATACATATTGTTATTTTTATATTAAAAAATTGATTATTTTAGCCTTGTTTTTAAGCGTTGCAAAGATAATAAATTTCGGGCAAACTAAAAAGAAGATTTCTTCGTTATTATTAAAATTTAAAACTCTATAAATCACGGCATTGATGAAAAAAATCCTTTATATATTTATTTTTTTGACTTCATTTTTTGCGTTCTCACAGTCCAAATATACAGAGGCACAAGTAGAGAAGAGCAGTGATCCGCAGGTAATTGCAAATTTTATTAAATTCAATCCGAACCATCCAAGAACTCCAGAGTTTAAGAGAAAGCTGTTCGCCGTGATGAACAACAATAAAGCTCCTGCGGCAAAAGCTGCGGTTGCAAAACCAACGGTGGCTCCAATAAGTACCAAAAAGCTGGAAACCGCCATTAAGAAAGATGTTGCTAAAGATGGAAGCAACGACAAACACAAGAGAACTGCGGATTTGTTAAATCATCTTTTCAACAGCGACCCTTCAAGTAAGACCGCTTATGTACAGATTGTCAACAAATCAAAATGTAATTTGATTGTGAAAATTAACGGAAAAAGATTTTACAATTTGGATGTTCCGGCAAACAACCAAAACTTTATTTTGATTGATAAAGGAAGTTATACCTTGACCACGATGGTTTGTGACGCCAAATATACTTCCGCAAAAAATATCAGCAAAGATATTGTGGTGACGCTGAATGCGCCGAAATAACTGATAAGTAATGAGCGATAAGCAATGAGTAATATTTAATGCTCTGTTTTAAAGACGTGAAAATCTTTTGTCAGCTCCAAATATTCACCGGTGTATTTTCTTGGAGATTTTTCAATGGTGAATTCAGATTGAATAGCCTTTTTTTCCTTAAAACCAAATTCTAGAATAACTCTTTTCGGGTTTGAATTCTGAATACCTAAAACCACAATTTTTCGATGAAGAGAAAGGTTATTTTTACTGCAGATTTTTTCGAAATGTTCTGAACTTTCAAAGGGAATGATAACCGAAAAGATTCCGTTTTCGGATAAGTTTTCGGATGCTTTTTCAACTAAATCTTCGAATTTGAGTTCTTTTCTTTGTCTTGCAACCACATCTTTTTCTGATAAATTTTCCTCAAAATAAGGAGGGTTTGAAACAATGAAATCAAACTTTTCTTCTCCACTAAAATTTTTAAAATCTTTATTTAAAACATTTAATCTTCCAGAGAAAATAGTATTTGTAAAATTTTCCTCCGCAAGTTTAACTGCATTTTCATCAATGTCAATCGCTAAAATATTTGCTTTCGGATTTCTCTGGGCAATCATCAGTGAAATCAAACCTGTTCCTGTACCGACTTCAAGAATATTTGTTGCGTTTTCCACCGAACACATTGCGCCCAACAAAACTCCGTCTGTTCCAACTCGGAAAACATCTTTGCTTTGGTTGATGGAAAATTTTTTGAAGTGGAAAGGTTTCAAGTTTAATGAGTAATAAATAATAAGTAATGAGCAATAAGTAATAATTCTGAATACTGAAAAATACTGAATGGTGAATTCGTTTCGCCGTGAAATCGAAGATTCGACGAAGGCAATGATCAGTTTTTTTTATCAAACTCAACTACTCACCAACACACCAACAATTCTGTCAGACGTTATTCGGCAAAGAAATCGTAAATGTAGAACCTTTTCCAACTTCGGACTGTACGGTGATTTCTCCTTTATAGTCTTCCACCATTTTGCGAACCATCGTTAAACCAAGTCCGGTTCCGCCACTTTTGGAAGTAAAGTTGGGCTCGAAAATCCGGTCGAACAGATCTTCGGGAATTCCTTTTCCGTTGTCGGTTACGGTGATGAAAATTCTTTTTTGCCTTTGTTCTACATCCAAATTGATAATATTTTCTCGGTCATCGTGCTTTGCCTGAATTGCGTTCGCAACGAGATTGGTGATGATTCTTGAGAGATAAATCTTGTCCATTTCCACCATAATTTCATCTTTGTTGGAGTGGAAATAAATTTTCTCGTCGCTGAAAACATTCATGATGGTTCTAATCTCCTTATTCAAATCAAAAATTTCGTTGTGTTTTTCAGGTAACTGTGCGAATTGTGAGAAAGCACTTGCAACAGTCGCCACCAAATCAATTTGATCGACCATCGTTTTGCTCAAGTTTTTCACTTTTTCATGAATATTGGGATCATTCGGATCGAACTTTCGCTCAAAATTTTGAATGGTCAGTTTCATCGGGGTTAAAGGATTTTTCACCTCGTGTGCAACTTGTTTCGCCATTTCACGCCATGCTTCTTCTTTTTCTTTGAAGCTGAGTCTTTCCTTTTGCTCCTTGATTTGAAGAATCATCGTGTTGTAGGCTTTCACTAATTGATTCAATTCATCGTTCTGATAATACCTAATCGGTTTCGGATCACTGTCGAAAAGCGTCACCTTATTGATCATATCAGAAAATTTGGTCACTGCTCTTGTTAAATTATTTGAAATAATCCAGCTCAACCAAACCCCGAAAATGATGATTAAAAGATTAACGATAATAATGTAATTCACATATTTATTAAAAACACTGAAGTACGATCCATCATTATGATAAAATGGGAAATAAACGATTCCGATCGGTTCCAACATGTTGTTTTTCAGAATCATATAAGAAGAAGTTACATTGGCATCCGTTTTTTGATCATAACTGTTGAAGTCGAGTCTTTTGTCGCTGCTTAAAACCTGATTTGCAATTCCGAGCGGCAGCTTTTTCTGGGGAATAAGATTGATGTCCTTGTTAGAAATAAGAAAATTTCCCTTTAAGTCATAAATGATAATATCCTGATTGTTGATATCTGCAATCTCAAAAATATCGTTGGATAATATTTTGGGTAAATCGTCGGTTTGAGTTTGGGTATGAGAAACTGAGTAATCAAGCGCCGACATGAGCGATTCTGCTTTTTTCTGCAAGTCGGTTCGGCTTTGCTCCACCGCATTATTCTTCAAAATATAAAAGGAAAGAATCGTGGATCCTGCAATGCTTAGAAAGCAAATCAGCAGGAAGCCCCAAAAGACTTTGTTTCGTAAACTGTATCCTTTATATTTAGATAGCGGCATTTTTTTTCAACAATTTTGTTACATATTTGCCGATGATGTCGAATTCAAGGTTTACGGTGTCGCCAATTTTAAGGTTTTTCATATTGGTAAACTCCCAAGTGTAGGGAATTATCGCCACGGAAAATTTACCAAAACCACTTCCTGCAACGGTAAGAGAAATTCCGTTCACGGTGATCGAACCTTGCGGAACGGTAACAAATTCATCAGTTTCGTCGTAATGAATGGTGATAAAAAAACTTCCGTCTTTGTCCTGAATATTTTCAACGGTACCGGTTTTATCAACATGACCTTGAACGATGTGACCATCGAGTCTGCCATCAAACTTCAAACACCGTTCCAAATTTACTTCGGTCCCTATTTCCCATTTTCCGAGGTTGGTTTTTTCTAAAGTCTCGTTGATGGCGGTCACCTTATATTTGTCGTCATAGGTTTCAACTACGGTTAAACAACATCCGTTGTGTGCCAAACTTTGGTCTATTTTCAGTTCATGCGTGAATCCGCAAGACAAAACAAAGTCAATATTAGATTCGTTTTTGATGATTTTTTCTACCGTTCCGGTTGCTTCGATTATTCCTGTAAACATAGGGGTAAAGATACGGGAAACAACTAAAAGAAAGCAAGAGATTTTAATTTCACAAGCGATTTTTTGTTAATCCTAAGGAAATTTGATCTTCATTCGCCTTTAAACCACGATTTCTATTATTATTAAAATTATTGATCAATCGTAATAGTTCAAAAATATTCAAAATAACTAAATTCTATTTTCCTAAATTTGTAAAATTCTAATAATTCTCAAAGTCAAGAAAATGAGTGCAAAACAACATAAAATAAAAGTCGGAATTTCAGTAGGCGATTTCAATGGAATAGGTCCCGAAATCATTATGAAATCCCTACAAGATAAAAACATCACCGATTTTTTTACACCCATTATTTTTGCTTCGGGAAAACTATTTACTTACCAAAAGAATATTTTCAAGCTGCAGCAAACCTATCATTATATCACAGAAGTTTCTCAAGCGCAGCATGATAAAATCAATATGGTGAATCTTTGGAAAGATAATGTAAATGTTGATTTAGGAAAACCAACCGAAGAATCCACCAAAATGGCAATCGATTCTTTGGAAGCCGCAACAACAGCTTTAATGAATGGCGAAATCGATGTTTTAGTAACCGCTCCTATTAATAAGGACGAAATGTTAAAACAAGGTTTCAAACATGCAGGTCACACTGGATTTCTTGAAGAAAAATTCGGAAAAAAAGGCTTGATGTTTTTGGTAACCGATGATTTAAAGGTGGCTGTTTCTACCCATCACATTCCGGTTTCGCAGGTTGCGGAAAATATTTCTAAAGAAAAGATCAAAAAACAGATTAAATTATTGAATCAATGTTTAATTGAAGATTTCTGCATTGAAAGACCAAAGATTGCAGTTCTCGGTTTAAATCCACACGCAGGAGACGGCGGCGCAATAGGAAAAGAAGAAATTGAAATCATTGAACCTGCAATCAGAGAATTGTTTGATAACGGTGTCTTAGCTTTCGGTCCGTTTCCGGCGGATAGTTTTTTCCAACCCAACAAGTACAGAAATTACGACGCGGTTTTAGCCATGTACCACGATCAAGGTTTGGCGCCGTTCAAGACTTTGGCGTATGAAGAGGGCGTGAATTATACGGCTGGACTTCCTTTTATCCGAACTTCACCCGATCACGGAGTTGCGTATGACATTGCGGGACAAAATCTTGCAGATGAACAAAGTTTCACGGAAGCAATTTTCATGGCTATTAAAATCTTTAAAAACCGACAGGAATATAACGATTTAATGACGAATCGTATGAAACCAAGAAGAGCAGCAGTCGGAAACGGAGTTGATGAGGATTTACCGGACGAAGCGGAACATTGATTTTTGGTAACAACATAGTCACATAGTTTTTTGTGAATTATATTAGTAAAAATAGAAATATATGTATTTATCAAGATTATTCTATGTTACTGTGTGGTTTAAATATAAAAAACAATGATAACACAATCTTACATCGAGAAATTAACTTACAATATTATTGGAGCCTGCATTGAGGTGCATAAAATCGTAGGTCCGGGTTTGTT